>NC_019729.1:5677314-5977597 GCF_000317475.1 Oscillatoria nigro-viridis PCC 7112 | reverse complement strand
CGGCCGAGAGTCCTGTGTTTACGTCAACTTGCGCGACTTGGGAGAGGATGTCAATTCCGGCTTGGTCGATCGGATCGGATACTAGAACTTTAGGCATAGCAAGCAATTGAGTGGAATCAGTAAAAATAGGCAAGCACGTTGGCGAGCACAAAGTTGAGGCTTAAACCAGGGGCAGTATCTAACAGCTCAGCTCAAGCTTGCCTTTGTGCAGTTTGAATTGTATCTGCATTCGGTCTTGACCGACCGTTTTTGCTTGAAATATTTTAGGTTTCGGGCCGATCGCACTCTCGGATGCTCTGGAAATCGCCGAACTGCTTAGCTAGTATGTCTTTTCCGACTATAATTATTTCTAGGTGTCCGAGCCTAACCATCAGGAATTATTGTCAATGAATTATCTTATCGCCGTACTGCCCGATCGAATTCAAGCCGAAGCTGCCTACACTGCTCTGGAAAAAGAAGGCTTGCCCATGAAGCAAGTCAGCATTTTGGGCCGCGGCTACAAAACTGCTGATGAATTTGGCTTAATCGACCCCAACCAGCAAGCGAAGAAACAAGCTAAACTCATGGCTATTTGGTTGATTCCCTTTGGCTTTATTGCTGGCGTTACTTTCAGTCTGATGACTGAGTTGAAGACGTTCGCCTGGGCGGGCGAAATTGGCGATCACGCGATCGGTGGCTTGCTCGGTGCGATCGCCGCTGCGATGGGCAGCGTTTTTGTAGGAGGCGCCGGCGGTATGGCTTTTGGTAGCGGCGATGCTTTGCCCTACCGCAACCGTTTGAATGCGGGTAAATTTTTGATTGCGGTTAAGGGTACTGACGATTTGACGGGGAAAGCTGCGAATATTTTGCAGCAGTTTGAACCGGAAAATATCCAAGGTTATACAGAGACTTAGTTAGTTGTTGACTGTCAACTGTTGACGGTTAACGGTTAACTGTTGACTGTCAACTCGTGTAATATTTGAAGGCAGTTATGGAAGCACAAACTATCCCCCTACATTCTCCCCTAGAATTAACGCTTGAATTAACTGACGAGCAGTTTTTTCAGTTGTGTATAGACAACCGGGATTTAAGATTTGAGCGCACTGCTAGTGGAGGATTGATTATTATGCCACCTACAGGTAGCGAGACAGGTAATTTCAACATTGACTTATCCTATCAACTTCAATCTTGGAGCAGACAAAATAAGCATTTGGGAATTGCTTTTGATTCTTCTACTGGATTTAAACTGCCCGACGGTACAGATATTTCTCCCGATGCTGCTTGGGTGCGCCGCGACAGGTGGGATGCTTTAACTGCTGAAGAAAAAAAGAAATTTGCGCCGATTTGTCCCGATTTTGTGGTGGAACTGCGCTCGACTACTGACTCTATAGAAAAATTGCGGGCTAAAATGAAAGTGTACGTGAAAAATGGAGCGAGGTTGGGATGGTTGCTCGATCGCAAAAATAGAAAAGTTGAAATCTCCCGTCAAGGTTCAGAGGTGGAAATTTTAGACTCGCCTGCAACTCTGTCAGGCGAAGATGTATTACCCGGTTTTGTTTTGGATTTAAGCGATATTTTGTAATAAGTAAAAACCGCATTGTAGCGGTTATAAAATCTAGAACAGCCCTTATTTGCGATCGTCAATCTGCAACCAACTCTACAGCGCATGACGAATAAGCTGTTCTAAAAAGTTAGCGGCCGACAGTTCTAAACATGGTTCGGTATAATTTGGAGTTTGTGCTACCTGTTCGCGATCGGTCACTAAAAAGCAAGCAGCCGTGAAATGCCTTTCCCGTACCATCTTCTGACAAAACAGTTCATAGCGTTTAGCATAGCTTGCCCCTCTAAACTCTGGCAGAACCGCGAAATGCGGTTCGGCAACCTGTACCCGGGTGCGCGAGGCAGGACTGTCTTCCAAAACAAACAGATATCCTAACCACGGTGGCGGAGGTGCTTCGCCAAACACCCCTTCCCGGTAAGCTGTCCAGATGTCGAGAGCAGCCCCCATCGCTTCTTCTGTGCGGTTGTTGAAGTTGTTGCCAAAGCTGCCAACCTGGCTCTTCAACTCGATGACTACTTTGAGTTGCCGTTTTTCAGGGTTTACCACCAAAAAGTCGTACATCTTCGCCGGGCGAAAGAACCCCGGTATAACGGTTAGGCTTTTTTTAACGTGGATATGGTTTTGAGGCACACCTGCCGCCAGCAAGAAATTAGTCAGCGTCAGGATGAAACCGTCCATCTGCTTGCCGCCTGTCACCGCACTGCGGTTCCCTTGGTCAACCTTGCCAGCCAGCACCTGGGCTTGTGTCTGGGCGATGCGGGTATCCCAGAAACCCTGCACGGCTTCCTGGAACACATCATCGGGGATGATGGGTGTCTGTCCCGTCATTCAGCAACCTCCCCCATCGTTCTGTCATAGACAACGCGCAAGCCATACGTCTCCTGCATCCGTTTCAGCGCTAGGTGATGGTAAGTTGGCTCAACATCTACCCCGATACTGTTGCGCCCCCAGTTGGCGGCGGCGACGCAGGTTGTTCCTGTCCCCATAAATGGGTCAAGTACCGTGTCCCCTGCAAAAGAAAACATCCGCACCAGTCGTTCTGCCAGTTCCAAAGGATATGGGGCGGGGTGTTGCTTGGTGGAAGCGCCTTTGATATCCTGCCAAATCTGTTGAAACCACTGTCGGTGGAGAGTTTCCGGTATTACGGACAATACCCGTGCTGTGAGGGTGGGACTGCGGTAGCCGCCCGGTTTGCGCTGCATCAGGATAAATTCGATGTCGTTTTTGATGACACCTCCGGGCTCATAAGGTTTGCCGAGAAAACTGGCGCCATTCCCCGCTGCTTCCAGGGAAGCATTGGCGATTTTGTACCAGATAATCGGTGCGAGGTTATCAAATCCCAGATGGCGACAGTGTTCCTGAATACTCGCGTGCAGGGGAAATACCATGTGCCTACCAAACCGCCTGCGGGCAACACAGACATCGCCCACCACAATCACCAGCCGTCCGCCGGGGACTAAAACCCGCCATACCTGCTGCCATACTCGATCGAGCTCCTGCAAAAACTTTTCGTAGTCTGCTATTTCGCCAAGCTGGTTGAGATTTTTGAGATATTCTTTTAAATTCCAGTACGGGGGCGATGTCACTACCAGATGTACGCTTTCATCGGGAATATGTATTAAGTTTCGGCTATCGCCCTGTAGCAGGGAATGGAAAGATGGCAACCCCTGCACCCGATTCTGAATTTCCTGGATCAACGCCTTATTTTTGCTGATGGCAGGAATGGCGCGTTGCTCGTCTGCTGTTAGTAATGCCGTTGCTTCCTCGGGTACAAGGCTTTTATCCTGTAGGGCTTGTTTCAACGGTTCGGCTGCTTCCTGACACAGCAACCGCGTTGAAATATTAACCTTGCTTAAACTCGCAGACTTCATACATTTGGTACAATAATCATGTTCATCATATCAGCTTTGCGATCCACAAAAATCATAAGCTCGTTATTTGATGATTTTAGACTATAATTAAAGTAGTGCGACTGTTAAAAAAGTAGACTTTTTAGTTACAGCAAGCTTTGGCAATTTCAAATTAGAATCTAGCATTAACTGATGTTACCAAGAGAAGAACTGTTAAAAGGCATCGAAAACCGCGAATGTGTGGCGCGGGCACTAGACCAAGCGGAACAAGCAATTAAAACTTGGGAAGTTACTCAGACTGATTTTCTGTCGCCTCCAGAATTGGCGGACACTCTGACGGTATTTAAGCGCTTGACAGACGTGGAATTAGTGGCTTGGGGCGGCTACCCGCAAGCTGAAAGACAAAGAATTGCGATCGCGCGATCGGATATCCCGATCGACTCTGCTAGCGTTAGCATTGCTGCGGTAGAAATCGCTGGCAATTTCTTGTTCGATACAGCTTCTCACCGCGACTTTTTAGGGGCGATGTTGGGTACGGGAATTGTCCGGGAGAAAACTGGCGATGTGATTGTTTTGGGAGAACGCGGCGCGCAAGCCATTGTCATGCCGGAGATGGTAGAGTATTTGGAGATGAGTTTGCAGCAAGTGCGATCGGTTCCTGTAAAAACTCAGCGCATTGAGTTGAGCGAACTCAAAATTAGAGAACCCAAAAAGAAAGAAATGACAACCGTTGAAGCATCCATGAGATTGGATGCTGTCGCCTCGGCTGGATTCGCAATGTCTCGCAGCAAAATGGCCGATTTAATTGGCAGCGGTGACGTGCGAGTTAACTGGAAAGACGTTACTCAAGCTAGTTATAATGTCAAGTCGGGAGATTTAATTGCTGTTACGGGCAAAGGAAGATTGGAAATTGGGGAAGTTGCTGTTACTAAGAAGGAACGCTATCGAGTCCAGTTAACTCGATATTTGTAATTTATAGCCCAGAAACCGGGTTTTTTCCGAGAATATTGTTACAAAGCCCAAAAACCCGGAAAAACCCGGTTTCTTTGGTTTTATGCGTAAGTCATAAATCCAAATTATCGGAGAAAAGTTTTCCTTACCCACACGGCGATACCCAGCATTAACAAGCCAAATAGCAAGCCAAACAGCAGACTCCAGAGAATTGTCGCAGCAAAGGGATGCAGCGGTAGAGAAAAATCGGGTTGCCATTTAATGGGTTTATCCTTGATTAGAGGATAGGCGGCGGAAAAGATTTGTCCGCCGCCGATCGCAGTTCCGACAAAAAAGATGATATTCTCAAGCTGGCGATCGCGCTTTTTCTCCTCTTCTTCCTTTTGCTTGTATAATTCCATCTGTTCCCTGTCCAATTCCACCTGTTCAATTTCCACCATCCCGCGCACAGTGGATATCGACTGCTGGAACAAATCTTGACTAGCAATTAAGTAGTTGAAATCTATTTCAATTTGCCGCTGATATTTATTCTCAGCCAAATCTAGAAACTTCTTCAAAAAATCCAGATTGTCGCCAGGGATGGACAAACCTTTAATTTTTGTCAAGGCATCACCATAATTTTCAGCATTAGTATCAATGGTATTTCTGTCTTCTTGCAAATACCGCACCTGCTGAGTACAATCAAACATTTTGATGCGGATTTCAGCCAGCAATTGCTTTAACTTCTGCAACTTAACTTGTCTATCTTGTTCCCTTTCTATTTGACTGAATTCGGGAAGCTTCTTTTCTAACTCGCTGACTATTTGCTGTGCTTTGCGATACTTTTTCCTAGCTTCGCCATAGACAAATACGATTTTAGCGCGAGAGCACAGCAGATTCATCAAGTAAGAGTTAAATGTCGGCGTTGCGAATTTCAAAGTTTGGGAATTCTCTTGCAACCATACTAGAAAGTGACACCGCTTAGTCGCATCATCTTCGCGGCTGTCATACTCAAAAATCGGACTACCGAATAACTTTCCCTCCGCGCGAAACTCTACTTGTGATGGTTGTTTATCTTGTACAAAAGCTTTAACCGATTCGTCAGCTAGTTTCCGGTAAGTATCATAAACTGCTGGTTCGGCGTATAATAATAAGGTTTGTCCCAGAGACGGTTGAATTGCATTTGGCAACAGACAACCTTGGGGATTTAATCGAGTTAAGTCCGCTACTTTTATTGTGGCATTTTGATAGTAAAATGTCAAGTCGGCGGTGTAAGTGTCGTGAATTCGCAGCGCATAGATAGAACCATCAAGTTTATGGTGATCTGGCTGAATAATTTGCGGAAACTTCAGAGTTTTTCCACCATCTGGAATTAGCAATTTGCCGTTAGTCAGATTTTCCTGTTCGCCGTCAGGATAATACAGCCCGTCTTTGTAGCAAATTAGCTTGTCTCTGAGGGATTTTAGTTCGTTGATATTAAATTCTTTGCCGACATTATCTGCTAGATTTTCCCACAAGGATTGAGCATTTCTGGCTACTTGTCCGTAGCCTTCGTCGCTATCATCCCGCAGGTGGAAAGGATAGAGGGTAATGCTGGGATTTTTAATTTGCGGTGGTTCGGTCATAATCAAACCTTGTGGAATATACTAATATTATATCCGGTCAAATAAACCGAATTTCCGTAGGGGCGGGTTCACCAACCATATCTAACTATCACCAACAATCTATATAAACCCGCCCCCACCCAACCACGGATTCACGATCGACCTTTTTGATAAAATTAGGGTATGTGCGATCGACCTTTTTGGTAAGTGGCGAGAAACCCGGTTTCTGAGACAAATTTGGGTTGGGTACGAAAAATACAGTCAGAAACCGGGTTTCTGAGATTAGCGTGCGATGGAATTTGTGAGAAATTGGGGGAATGCGCGATCGCATTTCTGTCATTGGGTGGGGCGGGTTTATGCAGATTGTCGCTACTCATTAAAGATTGTTGGTGAACCCGCCCCTACGGGATTTATGTTGGATGATCAACCGATTCCGTCCCCGAATTATCCGTCTCAACCACCGCAGAATCCCCAGACAAACCCAGTCGAATCTTATTTTCCTTCAGCGTTTCGTAAAACTCCCTCACGATTTCCTCCGGTGGATCGCTATCAGTACCACCCGCACCCATTTGATAAATTTCGTTCTCTAAATTCTCTTCTATTTGAGGCTTCGTTTCGCACCAATCCTTGATTGTTTGAGCGATAATATTGATATTATCGGTCGAACCAACATCAATCGCTGATAATTGTTTGACAAATGGCGGCTCGGATATTTTCAATAACTTACTGAAAGCCGCCAGAATTTCTTCGGGTGTGGCATCATCTGGAAGTGACATTACTAATCTCCTTAAATCACTCTTTTCAGTTGACAGCGGTAAAGTTTCGGTTTCGCCAATTAGGGTAAATGCAGCCCAAGCTATGGGACTCGGAAAGCGAGCTTTTGTGGTTAGCATAGCACACCGCAAGGCGGCTGCTCGATTGTCGCCCCGTGCTAAATTTTGGTAGAATTCAGTCATTAGCAACTTGGCTGATATCACTCCCATATTCCACAGGGAAACGATGATGCTGGGGACTCCGGCGACGATGAAGCAGCGCGACAATCCGATGACTCCATCTCCGGTGATTTTACCGCGCCCGGTGCTGCACGCGCTTAATACTACGAGTTCGGAATCGAGTTTTAATTGCAGGATTTCTGCGGCAATAAGTGCGCCGTCGTCGGTGTCTCCTGATGGTGCTAAAATAATCGCGCCGGGGATGCCGGAACCTTGGAAATCGTCGAGGAGTCCGTGGGCGGATAAATGGACGATGCGGGTGTTTAGCATTCTGTCTAAAATGGCGACTTTTGTGGCATTTTCTCCGCTAATTGCTTCGGTTCCTAAAGTTGCGGCAATGGCTTCGGCGGCTTCTTTTGCCCTGGGAATTTGGCGGAGTTTGTAGGGGTTTTCGTTGAATTTAGGGGCGATGGTTGGATCGCCGACAATTAGGGCGGCTTGTCTCAATCCTCGCACTCGGTTTTGATGTTCGCGGGTGATTTCTAATACTTGGATGGATGGGCTGGTGAGGATGGTATGATTTTCGATTAGGTAGCGGTTGTGGCTATCTTGCAAGGCGGCGAAGGGTACTAAAAATAAGTCGTAGTGGGGGATGAAGATGATGGGGGAATTGGCCTCGGTGGGCAGCAAGTCGATGATTGGTTCGATCAGGATTTGATGGAGGAGTTGCAATAGGGGAAAGCCGCCTGTTTCGTCTCGATTGTACTGGGATTCTAGCTGAATTTTGTTGCCTTCGTCGTCGGTTTCATCGGTGCCGATGGAGACGCGGGTTTTGAGGATGATTTGTTTGAGGGTTTGGTTTTGTTGCTTGAGGGGTTCGAGGTTGGCGGCGCGATGGGTGATGTTGCCGTTTGGTTGAATTACCCAGATGTAAATTTCTGAAGAGACAATCGAATATTCAACTATTGTAGAGTTTCTCTCGCGGGCGATTTGTTGGATTTTGGGGATGGATAACCCCTCCAACTCCCCCTTGCTAAGGGGGGGCTTTGAGAGGTTTGCTTCTTCCTCAAATCTTGATAACCCCCCCAACCCCCCCTTGCTAAGGGGGGGCTTAAGAGGGAGGAATTGAGATAACTCTTCTTCCTCCCCTTGATAAGGGGGGGACTGAGGGGGGGTTGTTAATAAGGTTTGTTGCAATAATTCGACGAAGGCACGGGTGCGCGACATTTCAGCTATTTCTAAGGCTTCATCAAATTTAGATTGGGCAATTAGGACTTGTTGCAGCAGGCGATAGGCAGATATTTGGGTTTCAAAGATTGAGGCTTTGTGGTCATTACTTACCAATTCAGAACGCAGAGTTTCATGAATTGCGATCGAGGCGCGAAGTGCTGTTTCAGCTTCAGCATATTGGTGAGTTTTTAGGAAAGTATATCCCAAATTGTTGAGAGAGATTGACTCTCCCACGCGATCTCCGATTTCCCGTGAAATCTCTAAATACTGTTGGTGAAATTCGATCGCCCTCTGGTATTGCCCTAGGCAAACGTAAGCAATGCCCAAATTGCCGAGGGAAGCAGCTTCTCCTTGGCGATATCCGATTTCCCGTGAAATCTTTAAATACTGTTGGTGAAATTCGATCGCCCTCTGGTATTGCCCTAGGGATTGGTAAGCATTGCCCAAACTTCCGAGGAAAGTAGCTTCTCCTTGGCGATCACCTATTTCCCGTGAAATCACTAAAGACTGTTGGTGAAAATCAATCGCCTTCTGGTATTGCCCTAGGGATTTGCAAGCATTGCCCAAACTCCCGAGGGAATTAGCTTCTCCTTGGCGATCACTTATTTCCCGTTTAATCACTAAAGACTGTTGCTGAAAATCGATCGCCTTCTGGTATTGCCCTAGTGAAGAGAAAACAACCCCCAAATTGCCGAGGGAAGCAGCTTCTCCTGGGCGATATCCGATTTCCAGTGAAATCACTAAAGACTGTTGGTAAAAGGCGATTGCCCTGTGGTAGTACCCTAGGGAATAATAAGCATTGCCAACATTGCCGAGGGAATTAGCTTCTCCGTGGCGATTTCCGATTTCCCGTGAAATCTCTAAATCCTGTTGGTGAAAATCGATCGCCCTGTGGTATTGCCCTAGGGATTGGCAAGCATTGCCCAAACTGCCGAGGGAAGCAGCTTCTCCTTGGCGATCGCCTATTTCGCGTTTAATCACTAAAGACTGTTTTAGGAATTCGATCGCCCTGTGGAATTGCCCTAGGGAATAGTAAGCATTGCCCAAATGGCCGAGGCAATTAGCTTCTCCTTGGCGATTTCCGATTTTTCGACAGATAGTTAATGCCTGTTCCCAAGAATGCAAAGCTTCTCGAAATTGACTGATTTTATACTGCTGATTGCCTTGTTGAAACAGTCTTTCTGCTTCCGCTTGTCGGGTGAATGCCACTGAGGTGTTGTCATTCATCCCAAGCAGTATCCCGGCACAATTCATCAACCGATTAGCGTTATTTAGTTGCCCAAATTTTCTAAGATTCTCTGCCTCTTCTAGCATTGCCGCCACCAAGCCATCATCCCGCAATTCCGGCTGAGTCTCTAATACCTCCGCTTCTTCGCCGCTGGGACAGGTTAGCAGTTGATTTATCAGGTTGAGATAGGCTTGTTCGCGTTCTGACTTCATTGCTATTTGGGATTTGGGATTGTGCGATCCATTAATTTATTATCGGTGAAACTCATCTGTTTGGGGCTGGCGATGCCAAGTTTTTTGTAGGGGTTCTTGCATTTGGGCGACAATATTTGCAACACCACGGGGATTTATCGTTTATTCGTCGGCCCGATGGTTTGTCCGTGGGTGCGATGGTTTGTCCTGGGGGTCGTTTATTTGTCCGCGATTCCGCGATTCCGCCAGGGGTTGAAACCCCTGTCTCATAGCTAAAGTCGGTTGAAACCGACTGAAGAATGGTGACAAATAATCGATTACGGTGGCAAATACTCGATTGTTTATTTAATGTGCTTTTCAGTCCTCTTTTAGAGGACTTTCGCTATGAGACGGGGGTTTCAACCCCCGGCGGATTTGTGGGGTAGCGTCGGGGATTTTGGTGACCCGAATGTGCGATCGACTGGGTGCATCTCACTTTGGCGAATATGTCACCAAAGGGTTAAAATGGAAAAGCTAGTAAAATTGCCCAAAAATATGAGGTAAAGAAAATGACACCCTCAGACCAAGAACAGCTAAAAGTCTACTTAAAAGCGGCAGCAGAAATTCTTTACAGAAATACAGCTCCAAGCGAGTTAGAAAGCTTTGATAGCATAGAAAAGTCTCTCCGTCAGAAAATGCTAGAAGAAGTGGGACCAGAACTAGGTAACTTTTTTTTTCAGCAGTATCAGGAATTCAAACAGGAAAACCCAGAAAAATAAAATCAATAGTCGGTTCGCTCGAAATTACCGACAATCAAGCGAAATATTTTGGATTGAAAGCGTATAGTCAATTCAGTCCAATGATGGAAAAATGCTGTCTTTTAATTAGTGCCAACGAATCTTATCAAATGGCAGAAAAAGATTTAGAGATTTTCACCGGAATCAAAGTCTCTCATAGTACATTACAAAGATTAGTCAAACGACAAGAATTTGAATTACCTACATCTAAACAAGGAGTTCAAGAAATTACATTAGATGGCGGGAAAGTCAGGCTACGCAACGACACCAAAGGCGAGGGTTGTTACTGGAAAGACTATAAAGCCATTTGTTTAGATAATGTTTATTCGGGAGCATCTTTTCAAAATAATCAAAATTTAATTGATTGGACTAATAGCCAAAAATTGCGACATCCTATGTATTGCCTAGGAGACGGTCATGCGGGAATTTGGAAAATATTTCAAGAAATAGGAGATACTGAACAAAGACAAGAAATCTTAGATTGGTATCATCTGAAAGAAAATCTTTACAAGGTAGGAGGTTCGCTAAAACGTTTGAAATTAGCAGAAAATATGTTGTGGCAAGGTAAAATAGATGAAGTTATCAATCTATTTAAAGAGATGAAAAAACAAGCATTTAAAACATTTTGTAATTATTTAGAGACTCATCGCTGCCGAATAGTCAACTACCAATACTATAAAGAAGAATCCATAAGTTCGATAGGTTCTGGAACAGTTGAATCAATCATTAAACGAATTGGGTTTAGGGTAAAAATATCAGGAGCGCAATGGAAGATTGAGAGCGTTCCCTCTATCCTTTCTCTTCGCTGTGCTTATCTCAACGGTCAACTTTCAATTTGATGTATTTGCCAAAGTGAGATGCACCCGATCGACTTTTGGGAAAATTTGGATTAGGGGCGATCGAATGTTTGTCCTTGGGTGGGGGCGGGTTTATCTAGATTGTTGGTGGGAATTGGGGATGGTTGGTAAAACCCGCCCCTACACGATCGGGATGTTTGATTGTTTTGGGAAAATTTGGGTTAGGGGCGATCGAATGTTTGTCCTTGGGTGGGGGCGGGTTTATTTATATTGTCAACGATCGCGATTATTCGTCTTTCGCCCGAAACAGCTTTTCTACCGACTTCACCAAAACTTCTCGCGGCATCAATCTAGGCATATTTACGATGATTTGATTGGGAATTCCCCCTGTCACAACATTAGACTCATTTTTTTCTAAAGCTTTCAAAGCATCTCGCACTACTTCCGCTGCTGGAACGAGTTTTTGCCCGCTGCTGGATGCCAAAGCTTTCGGGAATTCAGCTACTGCAGCAAAGTCCGATTCTGTTGGGCCGGGACAAAGGCATAAAACGCGAATTCCTAAATCTTTGTTTTCCGCCCAAAGTGCCTCGCTGAAACTCAGGACAAAGGCTTTACTTGCTGCGTAAATTGATAAGTACGGCATCGGTTGAAAAGCTGCGATAGAGGCAACATTGATGATACTTCCCGATTTTCTTTCGCGCATTCCCTGCAAAAATAAGTGCGAGAGTTCAACTAATGCTACAATATTTAGTTGCACCATTGTTAGTTGTTTCGCAAGCGGGCGATCGGCAAAAACACCGTAATCGCCAAAACCCGCATTATTCACCAACAAATCTACCGTCCAACCTTTTTTAACAACCGTATCAAATACAGCAGTTCCAGCGCCCGGTGCGCTCAAATCTTGAACGATAATTTCGACCCAAATATTGAATTGTTGTTGCAGTTTAGCAGCTAGCTGTTGCAATTTGTCTTCGGAACGAGCTACCAAGATTAGATTGTGCTGGCGTTTGGCTAATTCGGCGGCAAAGGCTGCACCAATTCCGCCAGAAGCACCGGTGATTAAAGCAGTGGGCATGAACTTAATTCGGATTATTTGATATAAAGTTTATATATTTTAACAATTTTTGTGACCGGCAACCTGTAAAGTAATTAAAAGGGAATAGGTGAGTTTTATGGCGCGTCTTACCGATCGAGCTTTTGAAATTTTGCGGGCAGAAATTGACAAGTGCGCGGCGGCTGATAGTCTAGGAGGTGAAGTCTACCGACGGATGGTCATCAAGCGGTTGGAGAAGTTGCGATCGCAAAACGGCACTTTCGCCTCAAGAGAAGAAATCCGCGATACCTTCAAAGACGAATTTCCCAACTTCAGCGAACAAGTTCTCAAAGCTGCCGTCAAAGCCAACCGCCCCCCCGGATTGTTCGGTAAAATCATCTTTGCCGGGAGTGTGCTGGGAAGTGCTGCGGGGATAATTTGGCTGATTAACCTGCCTTTTCCCATGATTCGCTGGCCCGTGGCGAAAACAATGCCGATATTGTTGCTGCCGAGTTTTATGAGTATGGATCGCAATTACCGGCAGGCGATCGCCCTTGTGGAACAATCCGATCAACTAATCAATAAAGCCACTGCTGTCGCTGATTTTGACTTGGGGGAAATTAAAGCAAAAGAGGCTCAAAAACACCTCGACGCCTTGCCTGTGTGGTTCCTCGGCTATTACCCAAAGAGGTACTGCTCTTTTTTTAGCTGCAGTTGGCGGTTTACACTCGATGAATTTCAAGCGGCCCGCAAAAATGTCGGGCGGATGGAGGCTCAGATTTTCCAGCAAAAAAATGCTTTTACTCAGTTAAATCAAGTCGAACAAACTCTCAACGCGGCGAAACAGCAGTATCAGCAAGCCAAAACCGCTGCAGATAGACAAAAAGCGACGGTAAATTGGCAAAGTGCGATCGATCGACTCAATCAAATTCCCGCCGAAACCCTCGCGGGAGAAACGGCTAAGAAAACACTCAAAGCAGCAGAAAGAGACTTTCAAGCAATGGGCGGCGTCGCCACCGGTTCTGTGCAGGCTGACAACTTAATTGAAGCTGCCAAAGAATTTGCTCTCTCCGCCGCCGTCGCCTCCCAAAAACCGCCGCATCCCGCCGCACAGTGGGAGCAAATAGCAGAATTGTGGCAAGAAGGAATTAACAGACTGAAATTGATTCCAGTCGATAACCCGGGCTATCTCGACGCTCAAACTAAACTCGCTGAATATCAAAAAAATTTAGGAACTACCCAGATTAGACTGGAAGCTGAAAAAGATTCTGCAAAAGCTTTGCAAGCAGCTAAAAGCTTGTTGGCAAACTTGCAAAAAGATGTGAATTCTCAAAATCCCGGTTACTCCCTCAGCCAGTTGCAAGAAATTATCAATCAATTAGAATCCGTCAAACCCGGCACAACAGTTTATCCCGAATCCCAAAAATGGCTGCAATCTGCTCGCAAGAAACAGCAAGAATGGCAAAAAAATTAGTCAGTTGACTGTTGACTGTTGACTGTTGACTGTTAACTAATGACTAATGATATCATGTCCGAGCGAGTGACCGCGATTAAAAGGGCGGGTTTTTGAGATTGTCAATTATTGGCCGATATTTTTCGTGAGCCCGCCCCTACCGTATTAGGGGTAATCGACCGGACATAATATGACTAATGACTAATGCCAACAACCAACTGCCAACTGCCAACTGACAACTAGCAAATTACCAAGTCGGGTCAACATACAGATTAATTGTCACTTGCTTTTTTCCGGAAGGGATGCCGGAAATACAAGCACAAATCGTATCTCCGTCATCAATTTCTACTTCGCAAGCGTGACAAGAACCCATGAGGCAGCCGGTAGGAATAGAAACCCCTGCACGTTTGGCTACATCTAGCAAAAGCTCTCCTGGTTCAGCTTCAACTGTCACGTTATCAGGTAAAAAACAAACTTTGGTCATTGAATTTGAACCTCAACTCTAACAAACAATAGTTAACAGTTAACTGTTGACTGTTGACTGCTAACAAACAATAGTCAACAGTTAACTAATTAACCTAAAATATGCTTTATATCTAAATGCTTTTCCACTGTATCTGCTAGAGAGTCTAACAGAGTTTCTCGGTGTTCTCGGTAATTAGGAATACCTGTAGGCAATGCGCGGAGTCCCCGCTGCTGCCGCAAGTGATTTAACCAAGCTCGCCGCCAAGCTCCGTTGTCAAAGATGCCGTGCAGGTATGTACCCCAAATTGATTGAGAAGTATTGACAATGCCTAAACTAGCATCGTCAAATAGCGGTTGAGTCAAATCTGACTCTAGGATTTGCGTTTTTCCTTGATGAATTTCGTAACCGGAAACTGGCAAACCCGGTTGAGGATAGTTAGATGTTACGATTCGTTGGCGCGCAATTTTGTTCGGTGCCATCGCAGTTTTCAAAGGCAGCAATCCCAATCCTGGAAATTCTCCCTTTTCTCCCTCAATGCCTTCTTTATCGGTGATACTTTGTCCCAGCATCTGAAAGCCGCCGCAAACTCCCATGACTGTACCGCCTGCTACTAAATAATTTTGAATAGCTTTTGCCATACCTGTTTGGCGCAGCACGTGCAAATCGGAAATTGTAGTTTTAGAGCCTGGTAAAATCACGGCGTCTGGATGGCCTAAAGTGTCTTTTGGGCTGACATATTTAACGGTGACGGAAGTTTCCGATTCTAAGGGGTCAAAGTCGGTAAAATTGGAAATTCGGGGCAGGCGGATGACCGAAATATTGATGTCGGTTTGAGAATTGGGAGAACGCCGATCGAGCAAATCGAGAGAATCTTCTGAAGGAAACACTTCGTCTATCCAAGGAATCACCCCAACTACCGGGATTCCCGTCCTTTCTTCTAGCCAAGTCAGACCCGGATCTAAGATCGATTTTTGCCCTCGGAACTTATTAATAATGAATCCTTTAATTAAAGCTCGTTCGTCTGGATCGAGCAATTCCAAAGTACCGATAATGTGAGCAAAAGCACCGCCGCGATCGATATCGACTACTAGCAAAGTTCGAGCCTTTAAATATTTAGCTACCCGCATATTTGTTAAATCGCGGTGTTTGAGATTAATCTCAGCAGGGCTACCGGCTCCCTCACACACAATCATGTCAAATTCTTGGCAGAGAAATTCTAAAGAGTCCCGAATAGCTTGCCAGCCGAGATCGAAATACTGCTCGTAATATTGAGATGCTCGCACATTGGCGATCGCCCGGCCCTTGACAATCAATTGAGAAGTCATGTCTCCTTGTGGCTTGAGCAAAATCGGATTCATTTCTACCCAAGGTGCGACGCCCGCAGCCCAAGCTTGTACTGCTTGAGCGTAACCAATCTCTCCGCCGGCCGCTGTGACATAGGAATTCAGTGCCATATTCTGACCTTTAAACGGAGTTACCCGCCAGCCTCGCCGAGAAAAGATTCGACACAAAGCTGCCACGAGTAAAGATTTCCCTGCGTGAGATGTTGTTCCCACGACCATAATTGCTTTCATAATATTAAGGGAGAAGGAAGTTCGGCAACGAAGCAGTGTAAGGGATTTAATATCTATTCCGGTTGCACCGTCCGTGATTGTTGATTGTTGACTGTTGATTGTTGAGTGTTGACTGTTGATTGTTGACTGTTGACTGTTGATTGTTGACTGTTGATTGTTGACTGTTGACTGTTGACTGTTGACTGTTGACTGTTGACTGTTGACTGTTGACTGTTGACTGTTGACTGTTGACTGTTGACTGTTGACTGGGCGTCGAAAAACTCAATGGTTGAGTGTTAACTGTTGACTCGATTTTATGATTCCGATGCAACCGGAAACGATCTAAGGATCGCGAATTAAATAATTTACACTCTTGAAAGTGGGGTTGGCTCTTATAGCCTGCCCTTTCTGGACGGGCGGGACGCCCATCCCACAAGTACCATTAAAATTGTAAGTTATTTCATTCTCATTCCTAACAGATATAAAGGATTTAACCGGTGGATGTTCAGGGCAGAAGTCAAGCGTCAAGAAGGAAGAAAGAGGGCAGAAGAAAAAAGTAAGAAGTAAAAAGTAAAAAGTAAGAAGGCAGAAGGCAGAATAAAAAAAATTCTGGTTTCTACCTTTTGCTTTTTGGCTCAAGATGACGGCTTATCTTCGCCGGATAGATTCTCAGACTTGGATTCAGTGGCCGGTTTAGCAGTTTCGACTAGATTCGGAGCGGGATGATTCGGGGGACTCAATTCAGTTTTGTCTGCCTCAGAAGAGAGTTCTTCACCTGTAGATTCGATCGAGATAACTGTTACTGAAACTGCTTCTACCTGCGCGCTCAATTCGGATTCTCCCGATGCTTCCATCTCCACAGGCGCTACTGAAACCATTTCCACCACAGTCATTTCTATAGATGCTGGTGGGGCTTCTGCTTCCGGTACGCCTGCTGCTGCTTCCGGTTCACCAACTGCTGCCAGCGGTGTCTGGGTTTCCAGAGATACAGCAGGGGCTTCTGCTTCTGGTACGCCTGCTGCTGCTTCCGGTTCACCAACCGCAGCCAGCGGTGTCTGGGTTTGGGCGGACGATCGATCTTCGATCGGAGTTTCCCCTATTTTCTCAGAACTCGCGGTTTCTGTGGCCATCAAATCGGCCATTGCTTCAACGTCGGTGGGAAACGGCACTCCAAGGCTTGTTTCCACAACGATGTTGCTGGTTTCGGCTGCCACTTCCGCAGCCGCCTCGGCTAATTCGGATTCGAGAACTTGGTCGATACCCGGTGCAGGAGTTGCCGTTATTTGAGATTCAGGTGCGATCGATTCTGGAGTCGCTGAAGGTTTTGGCGTCTGGGGAGTTGCATCAGACTTATTTTTACCCGCACCGCGTCCCAACATACCGCCGAGACTATTTTTGATATTGCCGAACAGGCTTGCGAAACCGCCGGATTTTTTAGCTGGTTGAGGAGGATTAGGAGGAGTAGGGGCTGCCGCCGCTGCCGCTGCCGCCTGCGACTGTTTAACGGCTGTCCTCCATTCTGTTTCCTCGTCAAAATCATCGGCTTCTGGCTGCTGTTGAGGCTCTGGTTGAGCCTCTGCTGGCTCCACACTTGGTGCAACGGCTATTTCTGAAATTTCTAGAGGTAGAGGTAGAGGAGTGAAGCTGCTGGCTGCTGATTCTGCTGGGGGTTGTGAAGTCTCAGCAGCAGGAGTTTCGACTGAAAACACGGGTATTTCTGAAATTGCAGGTGTTTTCGAGTCGGGAATTTTCAAGTCAGGG
The DNA here is from genome assembly GCF_000317475.1 of Oscillatoria nigro-viridis PCC 7112. Classification (NCBI taxonomy): domain Bacteria; kingdom Bacillati; phylum Cyanobacteriota; class Cyanophyceae; order Oscillatoriales; family Oscillatoriaceae; genus Phormidium; species Phormidium nigroviride. The sequence continues at coordinate 5,960,253 of NC_019729.1, read as the reverse complement.
GCGATCGCACTTTCAGCAATACTTTCAGCTATGGGGGGAATCGCCGGCTGTTCCTCTAGCTTTACCTCGCCCTTATCCACAGAGGGTGCTGGAACCACATCAGTTTTCGGTTTGGGCGATCGAACAAACTTAGGTTTTTTCGCTGCGGGTTCTTTTTTCTTGGCAAACAAGCCAGCAAACGGCACGCCTGCTGCAGCCAAGTTCGCCGACTGAGGAATCGGCGTTTGCTCAGCAACGGGCGTCACCTGGCGGCGCAAAGTCAGAGTTTCCCAGGCAAACCAGCCCAACATCGCCACGCCCGCCATTTGACCAAGCAGGAGAGCACCAGTAATTCGTCCCGCACAAGCCCATAAAATTAACGCATAAAAAAGTCCTACCCCGCTCCAGGTAAAATCACTTTTGCGGTGCACTTCTGGAAAAAAGAAGGCCGCCATGTAAATACTGAAGCTGCCTAGACCGACCGCCAACGCCAGAATGTATGCAAGCATCTTGTCGGTACCTCCGCTGTGTCAAATAACTTCTACGCGCTAATTCTACCTTTGAGAGAGACTCAACGGCTTCTTTCTCTAGGACAATTCTTGATTTGTAGGAAAGTTTGGCAATGAACCAGTGTAAGGGATTTAACACGTTCAACAGATGTTGACGGTAAAAGTGCGAGGAAAGATTTCCCGCTCTCCCCCACTTCCCTGATGCTCATCACCCTCTATCCCCACACCCCCTATCCCTATCACCCCCTGCTCGGTGGTGATATATGTCACTTAACTATGCCAGTGCGATCGCACCAAGCGACTGAGGATGTTTATATGTTGTAGGTGTAAGAGGAATTATGCCCTAGGGCATATGTATCGGAGACAATGCCATGTTAGAAAAACTATTATTAGCGGCCGGCTTAACCTTATCGCTTCAAATATTTCCCGGACTAAGCACTTCCGCGAAATTACCGAAAAATTTGGTATTGCGATCGACCGATCGTCCGGCTCAAACCGTGAAACTTCCCCTCGTTGCAGTACCTGCAGGCATCACGCCGAATGTCCAATCCTAATGATAGGTGCCAGATCATACGTGCAAGCGCGATCGGACTTAGGCAGAGCCTTTCTAATATTTTTTTCGAGCTGTTCTCTTTGTTATGTGACTGTTCACAACTCATCAGTTTGTAGTCAGGGCTTTAGTCCTCATTAATATCACCTAATAAGGACTAAAGCCCTTACTACAAACCGCAGGCTAATAATTAGTAGCAGATAGAACATTAATTTCCATAACATACTAGACAAATCTCAACATTAGGTTGTCTCATAGAGACATTCAAACTTTAAAAATCTTGGGAAACCTTGAGTAAAGGCTCAAAATAGATATATGATGTCAGATTAAGCTTAAAGCTAATAAGCACATTGACTATTAAATCAAGGAAAGTGAAAATGGGACTTAGCGATATTCTCTTGAATGAAAACCACAGAGACAATTTTGTTGATGACTGTGTAAAGTTGATAGACCAACAAGTTGCAGCAGCGTCCGGATTGGGTGGTCTGGCTCTTAAAGCTGCCTACTCTACTGTCAAGGGGATACGGGCGGACTATTGCGCCCAAGTCGTCGATCAACTTCTGCCAGAAATCTCGATCGCACTCGATCCGATGTGGACTGAAGCGAAAAACAATGGCAACCCAGTAGAATATCTAGCCCAAAGAAAAGGTGAAGTAGCAGACGAATTGCTCCAGATAAGTGACAAAAGGGTCGAGAAAAGCACAAGAGCGATGGTTAAAGGCGCCTATGCCAAACTCCGCCCCTCAGCTAAGACTTACGTGGAAAACGGAGTACCGGATTTAGCTGAAATTATCAATAAACATAGTGCGGCTTGATAAGTGAGCAACAGCTAAAAAACAGAATACCCAGATACCCGGCTTCTTCAAGAAATCGGGTATCTAAAATACGACTTATTCGTAAGTTTGTAGTTAGGAGGGAGAGTCCTAATTTAATGCTTATCCATTGCCAATTACCCATTGATTTGCAGCCAATATTTTCAACATCGCCTGTCCGGTAATTCCCAACCCCAAAAACATGACAAACATCGCACTAATCGCAGGCAGAAATTTGACTGCTGTTATCTGTTTGGGCAGTTTATCAAAATTCCGTTTGGCATAAACTAAGATTAACCCGATCGCACTCAGCACCAAAGCCAATCCCAAACTAAACGCTACCACTAACGTCATTCCCAAACCAACATTGCCCAAAGCCGACGCACTCAACAGCATCACCAAAGCGGAAGGACAAGGCAACAAACCGCCGGAAATTCCCAACGCTAATAAGCTTTTCCAAGTAATAGCAGAACCGTCAGCACCGGGAGGCAAATGCGAATGAATCCGGCCGTCTCCGTGATGGTGGTAGTGGTGAGATATATCGGGTTTTACAGGCTTAAATTCTCGCTCCCAAGTTCCTCTACTCAAAAGATTTACTGGTTCTTCACATTCCGCAGTAACGACTTTATTCCTGAGAAACCAGTTTTTATTAAAAACTTTACTTTTGATTTTTTTGATAACTTCCGTCCTCACTACCAACCTAGTTTTGATTTTTTGTAATAGTAAGTTAAGCCCGATGAAAGCTACTAATAAACCTGAGATTAAACTCAGCCAAGGATCTAATTTTTCTGGGTTGATTAAGTTAGAAGCAAACAAAGTAATTCCGCCCACCGCAAACACGCCGGCAGTGTGAGTAATTGTAGTCGTCGCTGCTAGAAATAAAGCGTGTATCGGAGTAGCCCGCGAACCAACTAAATAAGCGCCGACTATGGTTTTGCCGTGTCCGGGCGACATCGCGTGCACGCATCCCCAAACAAATGCTCCCGCTACTGCTAGCAGCAAACTCCAACCTGAATCCCAGATTGATTCATTTCCGGCTAACAAAAACTCGCGGTTTTGCGGCGTAAATACAAAGCTTTTTACAGCACCCGCTTGCACGATCGTAGCTTGACAGCTAGCTGTCACCACTCCAGGCAAAAACAGATTGTAATTAATCCGCAATTTCTCTGATTTGGAGATGGAAATTGAGTCAGGTAAACCGGGGGTTGTATTTTGAGAAGGTGCGGGCCAGGTGTAGTCTAAAATTAAGGTGCTGTGGGTATTCGGCTGCTGGATTAAGCTGGCGGTTTTAGCTGCTATTTCTAGCGGTTTTACTGCTAGGGAGCCTTGAATGTTACTGCTGTTGGTAATGCGAATTTGTTGGCTGAAAAACTTTTCTAGCTGTGTTTGGTGGCTGCGAATTTCAGCAGATTGTAGCTGGCTGTCTCGATTGTCGTCGGCGAAGTTTGTTAAGCCGGTTGGGAAAGTTAATGTTATTTCGGTTTGCAAATCGTTGACTACTATTTCTGCTACGGATAAGTCTGACCAGTGCGAGTAAACTGGTCGGGTTGAGGTTGTTAGTAACAAGGAAATTGTCAGGAAGAATAGGAGAAATAATTTAAAAAATCGGTTCATTTTGTACTGCATAAATACCTATTTTTTTAGTGATTTTCGGATGAATTATTTGTTTTTGTTGTGATTTTTACGGCGCGCTTACCCGCAAGCCCGCCGGGGATTGAAATCCCCGTCTCATAGCGAAAGTCGGTTGAAACCGACTAAAAGATTTTCTACTTTTTAGTGAAATCTTTTAGTCCTATGCAAGAGGACTTAAGCTTTTAGCCAGGGGTTTCAACCCCTGGCGGATTGACGGAATGGCGAACTTGGCCGAATGGCTGCTATTAGCTAATCTCAAAATTCATAACTTCCCAAACCCAATGCTTGGCGAGATCGATCGTCAAAATTCGGGTCAATTTCCTTGGACTTTTGAAAATAAGCGCGAGATTCAGCATCCTTACCTAAAGTCCGGGCGATCGCACCAGCCCGGTAAAACATACCCGCATCGCGAATCCCCGATTTCCGTATTTCGGCCATGACTCGATCGGCCTTTTGCCATTCCCCAGCGGCCGAAAGCGCCCAAGCCAAAGTATCCAGCCCCGCAGCATCCCGCCGAATTTTCACCTCCTCCTGCATTAACGCCAGCGCTTCCGCGACATCCTGCGATCGACCTTTTTCCAGCAGCAAACTCGCCAAATCGCGCCGGTGCCCAAAACCGCGAGATCCCAAAGCCTGTTCCTGCCGCAGCCCGGCTTCTGCTTTGTCGCGAAGTCGCCGGGATTCGATCGCATCTCCCTGCAACTCTTTCACCCTAGCCATACCGCGATCTACAGTGCGATCGAACAGCGTCGCAGCCCCTCCAGAATAGGCAGAAATCTTGCTGTAATAACCTTCCGCCTCCCGATAATTGCCCTGCCGCGTCTCCAAATCCGCCAAATAAATCAGCGCCAGCGGGTATCGCGGCACCAGCCGCAGCGCCTCCAAAAACAGCGCTTTCGCCTGCACAAACTGCCCGCGACGCGCGTAAAATCGACCCAAGAGCGATCGGGCCCGCGCCGAACCCCCAACCTCTCCCGGTTCCTCCGCCGCCATTGCTTGGCGGTAATCCTGCAAAACCTCAGCATCTCGGCCCTGAGACTCTCTCACTAAAGCTCTCAAAGTGAGAGAACCCAAGTTGGGAATCCGGTTAACTAAGGCTTCTGCGGCTGCATTTGCCTCGCTCACTTTACCCATCGCTAAGTGAGAAGTAACTTCCAGGGCGATCGCATCTTCATTATCAGAACCCACCTGTTTAGCCAAGCGCAAAGCAGTAGCAAAATCGTGTCTCGCCTCAGCAATTCGAGCTAAAACTAACAGCGCACCTTTGTTGTCAAAAGGCAAATCGGCGATCGACCTTTGAGCCGCCTGTTCTGCCAATAAAAACCAACCTCCCTCCCCAGTAGCGCGAGCCATTTTCAAATAAGATCCCGCCAGCGCGGCCCGGTTCAAACCGCTGCGGGAATCAACAGCCAATCGCTGCTGGTAAAAAGCAATCTCTTGCTGAATAGCTTCCTTTTGATTGGGATTATTTCTCAAACTTTCCGAAAAATGATAGCGGTAATTACTATCGAGATTTTCTGGACTTTTGTTAGAAAATTTATCGGAAATCAAACGCAAATTAGGAGATAAATTTACTACTATTATCCCAACTAAAGGAACCACTATCAGCAGCCCCCACCCGAAGATATCCGATTTTATTCCTTGTCCTATTTTTGTTTTCATACATCCGCGTTCATCTGCGTTAATCCGCCTTCATCTGCGGTTAAAAAAAGCATTTCCTATCAGTCATTAGCCAAGAATCAATAACTAATGACTAATGACTAATGACTAATGACTAATGAATAATGACTAATGACTAATGACTAATGACTAATTAGGCAAAGCCAAATAAGGAAAATTCGGTTCTAAAGGTTTGTGTCCCTGAGCCGGATTTCCCGGAGTTCCGTTATATGAAACGTTATCGCCAACCGGAGAGCCCACCAAAGCTCCCAGAGTGATATCAATAACGTCGTCCATCAGCATACGACCTCCGATCAAACTTCCTTGAGAATTTGTAGCGCTAGCGTAGCCGCTGGTTTTTGTGGTATCGATCCGCATGACATCGGGTAAGAAAGCTCCGGCGATCGCATTTGGATCGACATTATCCCGACCGTCCAAAAGATCCACAGCATTCAGAGTAGCAACAGCTTCCTGCCGCACGGGAGCAGCAGCAGCGCTCAAATCCGATCTCGGAGGAATATTATTGAATGCTTCCAGATAAGCGGGAGTAACTATCAAACCCTCATTAATTGCAGGTCTCGCCAAACGCTCGAATTGTTTGAAACCGCCAGCTCCATCGCGAATCGAAACTGTTGACCAAACATCAAAAACATTCGCCCCAGTTCCTGCTTGCAAAAACGCTTTGGGAACGCGGACAGCAATTGTATTGACGTTGTAACCTTTAGTAAAGTCGATCGCTTGGTTCGCTTGTTTGAAACCTACTTTCGGTCCCGTTCCCAAAGCTCCAGCCCGAACTCGGAAAAATTGTTCCACATCAAAGAAAAACGGGTCTTCCCGCAAACCGGCAAATACAGTCAAGTTAGAACCGCCCACAGGTACTGTATTCAAAACAGCATTAGAATTCAGCGGAGTTGTGGCAATTAGCCCGCCGTTAACTGTAGTCTTAGTAGTTGTCTCCGAGCCACCGCGAACAACAGTTACAGCTACCGCTTGCATACCTTGATTGTTAGGCGGACTGAAGGCAAACCGCAAGATAATATCCGAGCGTCCAGTAGGTGTAGAATTCACGTCACCTACCTGGGTGATGTGAAATTGGTAGAGGGCTGTAGTGCTGAAATAATATTGATAACGGGCGACAGACCTGGGATTTGAATTCATGGTAAATACTAAATCCCCGTCCGCAGCACCGGAGTTTTGGTCTTTTTCGCGATATACGTACAGGTCAGTTAAATTTACAGCGCGACCTTTGATATCTACTTCGCCGTCGTCGTGGTCGGAAGCGACAATTATCCCTGGAGTTAATAGAGCAATTAGAGCTACTTCAATAGCTAGTATGGTTCGGCGAATTTTTTTTGTGAGCTTCACAGTTAGCACCTTTATTTCAATGAAATTTTTGCACAAATCAATGGTAAATAACCCGCACTCGCGGGTTTTACTTTTGTAGCAACAGGTTGAAATCTGTCAACCTGTCGCGCTTTTGCGCTGTTGCTGAGCCTTCTCCTATTGGTGGTATACGAAGGTTTGGCAATTTTGGATCTGTGCTGCCAGACTAATTTATGTAAAAAAGTGGGTAATTAAGGATTTACTCGTTCCCGGACTATGCTTGGGAATGCCTGCTCGGAGACACGGCTTCCCTCGATCCAATGGAGCCAGAGCATCGCTTATATGGGTTCCCAGGCTCTTCTTGGGAGCGATCGAACAGAGCTTATGACGAGTTAATGGGGCTGTTTTGAGTGTTCAGGCTCCGGGCATTTCTTCGTTCTGCATAAAGCGGATTGCTAAGTCTCCAGAAAATCACTAATTAGGTGCTAAAATTCCAGATGACTTGGAATTTTTACCATTCAAAGCACGACAAAATTAGCCTGAAAAGGCCTACTCCAGTTTGTACCCCAACTTCAAACTTACAATTATGTTCTGTAGTGATATACGCCGAATTTTTAATTTTGGATCTGTGCCGTCAAAACAAAAATTTTGGGTACACTGAAATGACAGGCCAGAAGTCAGGCGATGAATCGCTGCTTTTAGTGCAGATTGCCCGGAAAGACCAAACGGCATTAGCTAAACTTTACGATCGCTACGGTCGCCCAAGTTACGCTCTCGCTTACAAAATCCTGGGTTCGGTAGAAGAAGCTGAAGAAGTGGTAATCGATGTTTTTTCCCAAATTTGGCAAAAAGCAGCAACTTACGATCCTTCTCGCAGTCGAGCAGATACTTGGTTGTTCATGCTTACCCGCAGTCGTTCCCTCGATCGGCTTCGAGCGATGCAGCGAACAGTCCGGGCTGCTGAAGCTTGTCTGGAAGATGCGAAGGTACCCATCTCTAGCGTTGCAGAACCGATGGAAGATGCAATGTTTAAAGAACGCAGCGAACAAGTCAAAGCAGCCTTAGAAAAACTGCCAAAGGAACAGCAAGAGGCGATCGAACTCGCCTACTACCAAGGCTTGACTTGCGCGGCGATATCAGCTAAAACTGGTATCCCGGTAGGTACAATCAAAACCAGAATTCGGTTGGGTATTTCCAAATTGCGTCAAGCTTTGAGCGAACAATTTTTTTAGATTGTCAAAAAACAAAATTAGTTTTTTTTAACATCAATCTAAAATTATGGCATCTCCAATCATCCATCTTGAGTGCGAGGGCAGCAGACCAATCTCAAAATTAAAATCAAGTTAGGCTGAATTACAATTAATGGCGGAAAACAGATGGAAATGATGCCAGACGAAGAGTCTATCATCCTTGCAGCCCTTCAAGCTCTCGATATCCTCGACGAGTCAGAACGCGGCGCATTTGCAGAGAAATTGAAAGAGTCCGCAGAACTTACAAGTGAATTAGCAGCTTTTGAAGCCGCAATTGCCGCGATCGCCTACACAGCCCCCCCAGTTCCCGTCACGCCCGACCTCAAAAACCGCCTGTTCCAGCGCATAGCCGAACTGCCGCCAACCCCAGCAGCATCAGCCAATTTAAAGCCAATTGTTACCTCTCCAACAGAGAACAATGTTCCATCTTTAATCGTGCGATCGAACGATGTAAAATGGAAATCTTATGGAGTTCCCGGAGTTTCGTTTGGCAAGCTTTATATTGACAAAAAAAAGCGCGAAATTACCTGCTTGATGCGACTCGAACCGGGAGTAACATTTCCCCTGCACCGACACGCTGCCTCGGAGGAAGTGTTTGTATTAGAAGGAGACTTAATGGTAGAAGGGGAAATTTGCCATCAAGGCGACTACATTCGATCGGTTCCCGGTTCCATACATTCCTCCCTCACAGAAGGGGGATGTTTGCTGTTAATGAAAACTTCCATAGACAACGAAATGCTCGTCTGATATTATGTCGGTTAAATGGTCGGTAATAATTGTTTTAGCTTGGTGGGGGCGGGTTTATGTAGATTTTTAGTGAGAATTACAAATTGTTGGTGAAACCCGCCCCTACAATTATTTTGGTTAATTGAGTGGACGTAATCTGACCCCGCAACACCCGGATTCATCCGCGTTAATCTTCTGTTAAATATCCCAATTAGATAAGGTAAGTGCTGTGCTAAATTACTGGCGTTTAACTGCTGTTATGTCCGCCGTTATTATACAATTGGTTCCCAGCGATAAAAGCGCGATCGCCCAAGAACGCGAAGGATGTTTTCTTGTCAATTCAGCGGGAGAAGTAATTAACTTAAATTTGTTGTGTTCGCCTCAAGAATCCGACATTAAGCTGACAGGAAACGATGGGAAATTTCTCGAAGACTACAGACGCTTAGCAAAAAGCTACTCTCCCGAAGCAACGGATAATTTACTGCAAGCAATCCAAAGGGCCCCCGGTCAAAAAATTGCGGCCGCTAAAAGAATATGTGCGGAAGCAAAATCGGGGGTTTCTCTGCCGGAAGTTAAATTGAGAGCGATCGGGCAAGCTGCCAGTATCGAAAATCCAACTGTCAAAGAAAGTTTTCTCGCCGATGCGGATATTATTACCACCCTTGCCGCCAACCATTATTGCCCGGAATTAGCCAGTAAGTAATATCATGAAATCTGTAGGGACACGGTAAGGAAGTATCTCAGTTTTGATTTTACAGGAGTGCAAGGGCGACGTTCGCACTCCTAAAAAACCATTTTTACAAAGCTGAGATTCTCCCACAGTAATACGGCGTCTTTATTGGCAGTTACAATATTAATTGTTATTTTGTCGGGCAACGATCGATGAAATTACCAGACACGAGATGAAACATTTAAAATCTAGTTCCGCCGACTTGCGGGATTTATTCAAAGACAGCATTACAGTTAAATACCTCGCGGAACCGCTGAAATCTGTCCCAGCTTGCGAAGATGCAGCCAAATTGCGATCGTGGATGGAGGCCCGCGATTTTGACGTGCTCGGGATTGAAGAAAACGGCACGGTTTGCGGCTATGTAGAACGATCGCACTTAAAGACAGGCAAGTGCAGCGACTACCAGCAAATTTTTCACCCCTCACAATTAATTGCCGCCTCGACTCCTTTGATGGAATTGCTGCCGCTGCTGCGAGAAAAACCGAGATTATTTGTATTAGAAAGCAACAGGATCGACGGGATCGTTACCTGCGGCGATTTGCAAAAAGCACCGGTGCGGATGCTGCTGTTTGGATTGGTGACGCTTCTGGAAATGAATTTATTGCGGATCGTGCGGATTTACTTTCCCCAAGATTCTTGGCAAAAATTGCTCAAGGGCGATCGCATCTTAGCAGCAAAACACCTGTGGGAATTGGGGCGATCGCGAAATGAAGCAATTGACTTAATCGATTATTTGCAATTCTGCGACAAGCGAGATTTAATCCTCACTTCTGCGGAAATAGTCGATCGGCTGGGGCTCAAATCCAAACGCTACGGGGAGCGTTTTTTAAAGTCAGCAGAAGCATTGAGAAACAAATTAGCTCACGCTCAAGATTTAATTAACGGTTCTTCGTGGCCGGAAGTAATTTTTTTAGCTCAGGAAATAGAAGCACTTTTGCAGCGTTGCGAAGAAATTGAAATGGCCGCACCTAATGAAGTAGAGAGCATTTAATCCTCGTCTTTGAGAGAGAGACTTTGTTGGTAGTGTCGCCATTTCAATCGCCTATTTTGATAGAGAAAGGTGCGCCGAAGCGCACCCTACATTTAGTTTTTAATTTTTAGTTTCCTGTTAGTATACTGAGGAACCCAGCCTTGAGCACTGGTGTAATACTGCAAGGCTTTCAAGTACAGCGACGGAGTGAGATAAAACCAATGCTCGGTATTGGCAGGCACTTTAATGTATTCTTCAGCTTGCAGCATTAATTGTACCTGAGAGCCGTTAGAATACACAAACCCAAAAACGCATTCCCCAGCTAAAATGTGAAGAACTTCTGCATCTGTGTGGGTGTGAGTGCGCTCGCTTTGAGTCATCAGCGCGTAAATCTGCTGCGAACCTGGATGCAGAACTTTTAAGTCGCACCACTGATATCCGCTGGCGCGCTTAAACTGTTCAAACTCGCTATTAAATGCTGCGAGAATCTGCTGTTTTTCTGTAACATTGAGAATGTCTTGAACTAGCAGTTCTTGAAACGCCGGATTTTTGTTTGCGGGCAGGGAATCGATCTCAATATTTAAAACGGCCAGTTGATTCGCGATCGCCCGTATATCCGTATATGTTCTACCGTCTTCTAGTTGCAGAACAGCCATATTACCACCTAATGTTTTGAGATTTGAGGAAAATTTAGTTTCCATTTTTAAGCTGCTGTTTTAAGCTTTCGTCAAAAACTAAACTCCTGCTTATTTTCAATCATAGCCGATCGCTAAAATCCTATATCTACCTTCACAATCATCAAAGAATTACCACACATGAGATGATTTGTTGAGTTATTTAAGTTTTATTTCTAATTCTCAGAGTCGGGCTGGGAATGCAGATCCATAGGCTGTGCCTATTTTTTAGGGTTCGATGTTTAAACGGGCGATCGGTAGAACACCGCCTACAGCATGAAAAGACAGAAACACAGGCTCAATCTATAAAATTCCGGTCAGATTAGCTTACAATACAAGACTAAACCTCAAAATTACGGCGCAGCCTAATTGCTGCTACTTTTATGTCTCTACCTATAGTTGCTATTATTGGACGCCCCAATGTAGGCAAATCGACGCTAGTCAACCGTTTAGCCAACACCCAAGACGCGATCGTCCACGACGAACCGGGAATCACGCGCGATCGCACTTACAGACCAGCATACTGGGGCGATCGGGAATATCAAGTCGTAGACACCGGCGGGCTAGTATTCGACGACGAAACAGAATTTCTGCCTTTAATTCGCGAACAAGCAATGGCGGCCCTCGCAGAAGCCAGCGCAGCCATTTTCGTAGTAGACGGACAAACCGGGCTCACCGGCGGCGACGAAGCGATCGCATCTTGGCTGAGACTGCAAAAAGTCCCCGTCATTCTCGCCGTCAACAAATGCGAATCGGAAAAGACAGGACTCACCCAAGCAGCCGACTTTTGGCAATTGGGACTCGGAGAACCTTACCCAATTTCCGGCATTCACGGCAACGGCACCGGCGAATTGCTGGACAAATTAATTACTTATCTTCCCACGGAAGTATTATCAGAAGTTGAGGAAATTAAAGTAGCAATTATCGGCCGTCCCAACGTCGGCAAATCGAGTTTGTTAAACGCATTTCTCGGAGAAAACCGCGCTATAGTCAGCCCGATTTCCGGCACAACCCGCGACGCGATCGACACCTTAGTAGAAAGGAACGGTAAAACCTACCGCCTGATTGACACAGCCGGAATTCGCAAAAAGAAAAACGTTGAATACGGCGCAGAATTTTTCGGGATCAACCGCGCTTTTAAAGCCATCCGCCGCGCCAACGTAATACTGCTAGTAATTGACGCAATTGACGGCGTTACCGATCAAGACCAAAAATTAGCCGATCGCATCAGCCAAGAAGGTCGCGCCTGCATCATAGTCGTCAACAAATGGGACGCCGTAGAAAAAGACTCCGACACCATCTACGAGTACGAAAGAGAAGTCAGAACCAGACTTTATTTCCTCGACTGGGCAGAAATGATTTTTGTTAGCGCCATGAGTGGACAGCGAGTTGAAAAAATCATTGAATTAGTAGACAAAGCATCCGACGAACACAAGCGCCGCGTCCCTACCGCCGTCATTAACGAAGTCATAGAGGAAGCCACAACCTGGCACTCAGCCCCAGTTACCCGCCAAGGAAAACAAGGCAAAATCTATTACGGCACTCAAGTGCGATCGCAGCCACCGACAATCGCCCTATTTGTCAACGATCCCAAACGCTTCACCGAAAATTACCGCCGCTACATGGAAAGCCAATTCCGCAAACACCTCGGCTTTACCGGTACACCAATGCGGCTGCTTTGGAGAGGCAAAAAAGTTCGTGCCACCGAAATGAGTACAACAAACAGAGCACTGCGGGTCAAGTAATTTTAGATTTTAGATTTTAGATTTTAGATTGAAGAAAAAAGGCGGTTAGATGATATAATTGCTTGCCAATTACAGCAAATTTTTTCATCTAAAATCTAAATATCGGATGAATGAACAAGAGTTTAAACAAAGAACGAAGCAGCTAGCATTAAGAGTTATTAAGCTAGTAAGTTCACTGCCCAAAAATACCGTTTCTGAGGTAATTGGCAAGCAGTTAATTCGTTCAGGAACTTCTGTAGGGGCTAACTATCGAGCAGCTTGTCGCGCTAGATCGACAGCAGACTTAATTGCCAAACTCAGAATAGTGGAAGAAGAAGCGGATGAATGTTTGTACTGGATGGAGTTGATAGTTGAAGCTAAATTAGTAGATGCCACTAATTTGAGGAATATCATGTCAGAAACGAATGAAATTTTAGCGATGACAGTTGCCTCCATCAAAACTTTAATTGCTAAAAACCCAACAGCAAATCGCAAATAAAACAATGTCAAATCCAACAAGAATTTCCTCTTAAAAATAAAACAATCAAATAATCGCACTCAAAAAATCAATCGCTCAATCACATAATCCCCATTCAATAATCAATCCCTCAATCAATCAATCAATCCCTCAATCAAACAATCCCTCAATCAATCAATCAATCCCTCAATCAAACAATCCCTCAATCAAACAATCCCCAAATCTAAAATCTAAAATCTAAAATCTAAAATCCCAAGATGGACTTACTTCGATCGCTCCCCATAGGACTTTACCTAGAACAACCCATAACCTGGCTTCACCGGCTAGACTCCCGCGTAAAACTAGCCTGGTTGATGACATTTCTGATTGCGCCAATACTCGCCAATCCCATCTGGCGGTTGATGCTAGTAGGAATGTTAATCGTACTGACACTAACCGCAGCCATTCCCCTGCGCGTGTGGAAACAGCAAATGGGACTGCTGCTGCTATTCTGCATATTAGTATTTTGCCTCAGCGCGATCGCCCCCGACGGACTCCCCTCAGAACACCAGCCCCGCATCCCCGCCGACGAATTAACCTTTTCCCAACAGCCGGCAACTCTTCCACCCCCTCAAAAGCCCAAACCCTGGTACCAATCTTTTAACTTAGGCTCAAACTCCCCAATCCCCAATCCCAAAGCCCAAAGCCCAAATCAACTCCCCCAACCCACAAACTACCGTTACGTTTTATTCAAACAAGGCCCGATTAAAATCACCCGCAAATCCCTAGATTTAGCTCTCAACGTCAGCACCCTATTTTTCACAGTAATTTACAGCACCAACCTCTACCTTCTCACCACAGCCAGCGAAGAAATCACCAGCGCCCTTGAAAACTTAATGCAGCCCCTGCGCCGCTTAAATTGGCCTGTTACCGAAATAGCCTTAACATTAACTTTATCTTTGCGGTTCATTCCCCTAGTATTGGAAGAAATACAAAATTTAGTGCGATCGGTGAGTACCAGAGCGATAAACTGGAAAAAACTCGGATTTCGCCGCGCCGCTCAAGTTTGGTTGATGATAGCCGAGCGACTGTTAGAAAACTTGCTCCTGCGAGCCGAACAAATTGCCAGCGCCATGAAAGTTCGCGGCTTCACCAGTCCCGATCGACACCGTGTAGAATGGCACCCGTTGCAATTGAAAATCCGAGACTGGATCGCCCTCGGATGCTTGCTCTTCCTCTGGAGCGCCCGCTTGGTTTGGGGTTGGGACAGTTGAGATTTTAGATTTTAGATTTTAGATTTTAGATTGATTAGATTGGAGATTGAAGAATTGGGAAGGACTGATTCGAGCCGGGTTTGGAACAGCAGCCTAGATTTGAGTAAGTTTTGTCTGGTACGCGACAGTCCTGCTAAAGTAATGGAGACAAATATTTAGAGAACCAAGACCTTGAACATCTATCTTGGGACAGATGTTGAGATTTGAGATTTGAGATTTGAGATTTGAGATTGATTGATTAGATTGGAGATTGAAGAATTGGGAAGGACTGATTCGAGCGGGGTTTGGAACACCAGCCTAGATTTGAGTAAGTTTTGTCTGGTACGCGACAGTCCTGCTAAAGTAATGGAGACAAATATTTAGAGAACCAAGACCTTGAACATCTATCTTGGGACAGATATAGTATATGTTCCGCGCATTCAAGCCGCATTAGACCGGTTTGGCGATCGCTTCCTCGAAAAAGTTTACACGCCCGCCGAACAAAGGGATTGCGGGCAACTAAATTCTCAACACAGCAGCATTAAAGGTAAAATGAATCGAGTTTCCTGCAACCAACTAGCGGGGCGCTGGGCAGCAAAAGAAGCCGTTGTCAAAGCTCTAGGCACGGGATGGCGGGGAATACGGTATGCAGATGTGGAAATTCGGCGCTCCGAAAACGGTGCTCCAAATGTGCAACTGCACGGAACCGCAGCAGTACAAGCCTCTGTTTGGGGAAATTGCCAGTGGCAATTGAGCCTCAGCCACGACGGAGACTATTGCACGGCTACGGCTATCGCCCTTTGTAGCCCGCCGTCAAACAACGCCGTCGGGCGATCGAGCGAAACTAAAATCTAAAATCTAAATCTTTAATCTAAAATCGATCGATTGTGAGCGTTAATGACTACTGAAACTTACCTGAATCATCCAAACTTTGGCCTCCTCTTCAGGGTATCCCAGGTTGAAGACAGCCAAGAATTATTTACCACCCTATACGCCCAACGCCTGTTTTTTTTGGTGACAAACGGCCCAGGCGGTCTGAGATTTGAACCCATCAGCCGCTCCGACGCTCGCCTCATGGTCGAAATTCGCCTGCGAACCCTGCGTCGCAGCGGTCAATATCAAGAGTACGACCAATTGCAGACCATTCACCAGCGCACGTTTCAATAACGAAAATCAGTAATTTGGTAATTGGTAACAGTCTTAATTTTCCTTCCCTCCAGTCAAGAGCGTTGAGCACCCATGACCATAGCCTCTCGAATTAAGAGCATTCGCCAACACTTGCCCGAATCAGTGCGGTTAATTGCCGTTACCAAACAGGTACCGACTGATGCTATCCGCGAAGCATACGACGGCGGTATCCGGGATTTTGGCGAGAGTAAGGTTCAAGAGACTGTCGAAAAACAAAGCCAACTGCAAGATTTACCGGATATCAACTGGCACTTGATCGGACACTTGCAAGCCAACAAAGCCGCCAAGGCCCTAGAGCATTTCCAGTGGATTCACTCTCTCGACAATTTAAAACTCGCTCAGCGACTTTCGCGCTTGGCGGGGGAAATGTCCTGCTCTCCCCAAGTCTGCCTGCAAGTCAAAATGTTGCCCGACCCTGACAAATACGGCTGGAGCGTTCCAGAACTGCTGGCCGACCTTCCAGAACTCAACAAATGTCAGCATATCAAAATTCAAGGTTTGATGACAATTCCGCCGCTGGGATTAGATGACTCGCAAATCCTAGAATTATTTAACAGCACCCGCGAACTTGCACAGAAAATCCAGCAGCAAAATTTGCCCTGCATTCAAATGCAGCAGCTCTCGATGGGGATGTCGGGAGATTATCATTTGGCAATTCAAGCAGGTGCTACTATGGTACGGCTAGGACAAACCTTATTTGGCTCTAGGAGGGGATAAGTAATTGAAATCTTCTGATAAAGACAATTTGGGTTAAATATAGAATAGTCAGCCACCCGCGACTAACGCGCAACGCGAGTATAGTCGGGGCAGCCAAGTCGTGAAGGAGCGTGAATCATGAATATTTTTTCTAAACTGCGAGATTTTGTAGGCATCAACAATGAGCCTGAGTACGATGACGTGTACGACGAAACGGAAGGGGAGCGCTATCAGAACTTCTACCAAGCGGCTGAACCGAACCCCGCTGCCGTCGCAGCAGCCGAAGAAGAACGTCGTCAAAATCGTAGAATGCGAGAGCGGTCAGTAGTAGGATCGACAGGTATGGATGTCGTTGCACCAACCGGGGGAGTAGGGTCAGTAATGAATAACGTGATTGGAATGCCTGGAGCTATGAACGGGATTTCGGAAGTAGTAGTAATGGAGCCGCGCACTTTTGAAGAGATGCCGGCAGCAATTCGAGCCCTTAAGGAACGCAAGTCTGTGGTTTTGAACCTGACGGTGATGGACCCAGACCAAGCGCAAAGAGCTGTGGACTTTGTGGCGGGCGGTACTTATGCCCTGGACGGTCATCAAGAGCGCATTGGCGAAAGTATTTTCTTGTTTACGCCTAGCTGCGTGCAGGTGAGAACTCAGTCTGGTGTGGTTCACGAAGTGCCTCCTGCTCAAGGACGCCCTCGTGCTGCGGCTCCTGCACCAACAGTCTGGCCAGCAGAACAAGCTCCCATCGCTCAGTAGTCAGTAGTCAGTTGGCAGTGGTCAGTAGTCAGTAGTCAGTAGTCAGTAGTCAATAGTTAACAACTAATAACTGTGGAATAAACACTGCGGATTAATAACATTAGCTAACAACTAAGTAAACAATGACAACTGACAACTGACAACTGACAACTGATAACTCAAAAGTGACAACTGACTAATGACTAACATAAAATTTGGTACGATCGGCGGTGGGGTAATGGGAGAAGCTCTCTTATCCCGCTTAATAGCACAAAAAGTTTATTTGCCAAGAGAAATATTGGTGAGCGAGCCTGGGGTAAAACGCCGCGAGTTTTTAACTGAGAAATACGGGATTGGAACAACAGCCAGCAATCTAGAAGTTGCTGCCGCTACAGAAGTGCTGTTTTTGGCGATTAAACCGCAAGTTTTTGATACGGTAGCTTTGGAGTTGGCGGTGGCTGCCGATCGCAAACAGGGAAATAATGGAGAAACGGCTAATTCCCAGCCAGAAGCGCTGGTAGTGTCGATTTTGGCAGGAGTGCCGCTCAGCAAGCTCGAACCCGCGTTCCCGGGGCGGGGAGTGCTGCGTGTGATGCCGAATACTCCGGCAACGGTAGGAGCGGGAATGAGCGCGATCGCCCCTGGAAAACTCGTGCAACCGGCTGATTTAGAATTGGTAAAGCGCATCTTTCAGGCCGTAGGAGAAGTGGTAGAAGTACCTGAGAGCATGCTGGATGCGGTGACTGGGCTGTCGGGTTCCGGGCCCGGTTATGTAGCAATTTTGATAGAGGCCTTGACAGATGGCGGAGTTTGTGCAGGACTGCCACGGGCGATCGCCTCTCAATTAGCTTTGCAAACTGTATTCGGTACGGCGAAACTATTGCAAGAAACGGGAATGCACCCAGCAGAATTGAAAGATCGAGTTACAAGTCCCGGCGGCACAACTATTGCGGGAATTGCTAAATTAGAGAGTAACGGCTTCCGTTCGGCGCTGATCGAAGCCGTGAAAGCAGCTTATTTGCGTTCTCAAGAATTAGGTAAATAGGTGTTAGTGCCATGCTGACTTTAAAATTAGATTTAAGTCCGTGGATCGAGTTGACAGACGATCAGTTTTACGAACTGTGCCAACATCACCCCGATTATAAATTTGAACGGAATGCAAAAGGAGAACTGCTGATGGTTCCACCAACGGGAGGAGAAACTGGAAACCGTAATATGGATTTATCCTATCAATTGCAAGCTTGGAGTCGCCAAAATCCGAATCTAGGAATTGCTTTTGACTCTTCGACCTGTTTTAGACTCCCAAACGGTGCAACTCGTTCTCCCGATGCTTCTTGGATAAAACGCGAAAGATGGGAAGCTTTAACTCCCGAACAAAAAAGGAAATTTCCGCCACTGTGTCCTGATTTTGTAGTGGAATTGCGCTCGCCCAGTGATTCTCTCAGAGAAACGCGAGAGAAAATGCAAGAATATCGGGAAAATGGCGTTTGTTTGGGGTGGTTGATTGACCCGCAAACGCGGACTGTGGAGATTTATAGGATCGATCGAGAAATAGAAATATTGCAGTCCCCTGTTACGCTGTCAGGGGAAGATGTTTTGCCCGGATTTGTGTTGGATCTAGGCCCCGTTATGGGAACTAACTGAAAAGGTGTCAGGCTGTTTCAGATTAATCGCTAGCTGCTGTTTCCAATTTCTCTCCTATCCTCGGTTCCGTACCGTTCAACAACCGCTGAATATTGCTGCGATGTCGCACAATTACAAACACACCGCCCGCAATTCCAAACAATACATAAGCCAGCGGCTGATGTAAAGCAAACATCAATCCAGCAACGCTAATTGCCCCGATAATCGAACTTAAAGAAACAATTCGCGACACCGCAAATACTATCCCGAAAATTCCGAAAGTTCCCAAACCAACTGGCCAGTACAAACCAAGCAAAACTCCCAAACTCGTAGCCACAGATTTACCGCCGGTAAACCCCAGCCAGATTGATTTGCTGTGGCCCAAAACAGCAGATAAACCCGCCAAAGTTGCCATCCAAGGGATGACAGTTACAGTATTTTCAATACCTGCTGCGGTTGCTAGCTGGCTGGTAAAAGTGAGAGAGTAAATGTAGCGAATTAGGACGATCGCACTTACCCCCTTCAACACGTCAACCAACAAAACCCCCAACCCCGGCCACTTCCCCAAAGTCCTCAGTACGTTAGTCGCACCCGTCGAACCCGAACCAACCTGTCGAATATCAATTCCCAGCATCCATTTCCCCAAGGCGTACCCAGTCGGAATCGATCCCAGCAGATAAGCTGCGATTAGCAAGGCGCCATTTAAAATTATCCAGCTAGCCATTTTTTAATTTGAGATTATTTCGTGTACTTTTAAAATTTGCAACCTTTCCCCTAGCATAATTAGCAATTAGCAATTACTAATTAGCAATTACCAATTACCAATTACCAATTACCCCATCAAAAATCCTTAGCAGCCATCAAAGTTTGCGGATCGGCAGCAAAGGCCAGCCATAAAGGAAATTGCAGGATTGACAAACTAATTAAATCCTCAGTTTCATCAATGACAATTAGCGGCAATTTGCCATCTTTCACCAGTCGATCGGCTTTTTGAGCCAAAGCTTCCGCAGACTCAAACATAATAATCCCCCTTTCCGGGCCAAAATCGCTGCGAGTAATGCCCAAACAGTCCTGCAAACCCCGGCGCCACTCTCCCAAACGTTCGGGACTGTTGGCGAGTACCAAAGTCCGCACCCGCCCGCCGTAGACGCTTCTGAGTACAGAAATAATTGTCGAAGTAATCAAGATATTTTGCAAGCGCGAACCCATAGTCCGCAAAGCGCCTCTTCCTCCTTGGGTGAAAAACCAATTAGACACTCGTTCTGCGTGGATGGGTTCAAAAGTGCGGCGAAGTTGCCAAGGCGGGCCGTAGTAGTCGGGGAGAGTGCGGTATTGATCGAGGGTGCGGCGAATTTGTTTGGCTTGTTCTTGAAATCCCTGTTCGGCAAATTTGGGATTTACCGGTGCTGAGGATTGAGACTCCTCAGCAGGAATTTGCTTGGGTGTCTCTTGCACCGGTGGCGTCAAATCTAAGAGTTCGGCGGTGGCGGCCAAATCCTGCAAACTGCCTACTAGATAGTCTTTGAAACCCTGGACTCGAATTGCTAAATCTTGGGAAACGCCGGCAAAAGTGGTTCGCATTTCCTTTTGAATTCGATCGCGCCGGCGTTCGAGTTTTTCTACTTCGATTTGTAGCGCTTGTTTGCGCTGATCTAGTTGAATCAAGCCGTCTTGTACCAAACGCCCGATCGATGCTTGAGCGGAGCCCAACGCTTCTATAGCATTGGCTTTGTCGGCTTCCAAGGCGGCAATTCTTTCAGTCAAATTTTGTTCTTGCTGCTGCAATTCTTTGACTCTATTTGCCAACTGTTCGGTAACATTTTCTGGGATGGGCGTTACCGTTTCTGCGGTTGCTGTTGGCTGGGAGTCTGTTGGAGGATCGATTTGAGCGATCGGACTTTCTGATTCGCGATCGTCAGTGTTGGGCGGGACTTGGGCGATTGCGCTTGCTTCGTCCACGAAATGGGCGATTTCGGCATCTTCCTCATCCAGCGGCGCGTCTGTTTCTGCCGGGAGTCGGGCTGGCAGTTCATTTTCGTCGATCCACAAATCTCGTGTTTGAGATGGAAGTTGGTACTCCGTCTGATTCACGGGTAAATCGACTTCGCCGTCACCGCTTGGGGCGGGTGGTTGGGCTTGCGGTTCTTGGGTTGGAGATTCGTCTGAATTCATGGGAAATTTTGTTCGGCGTAGGGCACGGAAAAGTTAAAAATTTAAAATTAACAACTTTTTTAGTCTTGACGGGGACAGCGCTGTTCTAAGCAGGTCTGTAGCATTTTACGATCGAACAGAACTGGCAGAAAGTGAATGCTGTTAATTTCTTTGAAATAGAACAAAATCGGCACAGCGGGCCAAAATATCCGCCAATTTTGCCATTCTCGGTAAGGAAAGCGGCGGATTAAGTTGGAAGATCGATAAATGTCCAAATCTGTTGGGGTAAATTGCAGCCGGATGGTGGCGGCTTGGTACATCAGAAACAAGCCGAACAGCGAAAGTGGCAAACTCGCCCACTTCTGCACGAACAGCAGCGGTAGGGCCGCCAGTACCAGGACTAGGGGAATCGCATAACTCGGAGCGAGTTCGATCGTATTTGTCGGCGCAGTCGAAGAGGCAGTGGTATTCACGGGTTTAAATCAAGGGTAGTAAGCGAATGTTGCCAATTATTCATATTTTATCCGTTTCCTAGCTTACAAGCCTTTGAGTACGCTAGAGCCTGTCCCCTGAAACATCAGCCAAGTCAGGAAAAAGTTCACAATAAAAATAGCCAGTAAAGCCGTCACCACCGCCGTAGTAGTCGATTGGCCGACGCCTTTTGCCCCGCCGGTGGTGGTCAAACCCCAGCTAGTACCGATTACAGCAATCAAGCCACCGAATGCAAAAGCCTTAATTGCCGCGCTGCAAATATCCCACAGACTCAGGAAATTGCGGACTGATTCTAAAAACACGCTTTGAGAGATGCCGTACATCGTCGTAGCAATCAGCAGTCCGCCGATGATGCCGGTGACGAGACACATGATGGTTAAAATTGGCAGCATCAAGCAGCAAGCAAGGACGCGGGGAATGACTAAATAGTCGATCGGGTCTGTTCTGAGCATCAGCAGGGCATCTATCTGTTCTGTTACCTGCATCGTGCCGATTTCCGCTGCAAAAGCCGAACCTACCCGTCCCGTCACGATTACGGCTGTTAAGACGGGGCCGAGTTCGCGAGCCAAAGACAAAGCCAAAACGCCGCCTACGACATTGCCGGCACCGAGGTTAATAAACTCCCTCGCTACCTGAATAGTAAATACCATGCCGACAAAACCCGCAGTCAGCAAAGCAATCAGCAGAGATTCCGGGCCGACTGCTGCCATTTGGTCGAGGGTGTTGCGGCGGTGAATTTTGCCCTTCAGCAAGTGCAGCATGACTTGGCCGCCCAATAAAATTGCTGCCAGCAACCGCTGACTCCACAAACTGAGGCTGGAAGATGTAGTGGTGCTCAAGGAGATTTCGAGTATAGAACAACTGCCAAAAATGAAATCTATCTACAAATCTTAAACAAGTTTTTTCTATAACATTTAAGATTTCTGACAGAATCGGCCACTGAGGGCGATCGCTGCCTATCGTAGAAAAGGACAAGTTTTGTTTGCTTGTACCTTTCGGCAGTTTAGCTGAATTTACTGACTATTATGAGCATTTTTCCCAATTTCCTTCGCTCTGTACTGCTGACCAGCCTGTTGAGCTTTGTCGCCCCCTTATTGTTAATCGGCGGGGGATTGACTAGCTTTTCGCTGATTGGCTTCCTGCCTGCTCTCCAAGAAGTTGGTCGCTCTGGAGAAGACCTGATTTTGCAGTTCTTAGCTACTTTCGGCAGCGGCTGTCCCCTCCAGGGTTTTTTCGTGATCGGTCTAACTTTTAGTTTGGTGGGTGCTTTGTTTAATACCTATGCTTCTTATCAGCATTCGCGGTGGAGTTAATCGAACCTTAGATTTTAGATTTTAGATGCGAATTCCTCGCTCGAATCTAAAATCTAAAATTGCTGGGTTCGGGTTGGATCGGATACCCGCACCTGGGATGATTTTACAATATCGATCGCGAATGTTCGGAAATGCGATCGGTCTTTTTGCGGAAAACCGAATCCCCCAGTTGCGGGAGCTGGAATATATTAAATACAAGTTGAGTCAAGTGTTTCTCAACCCCTAAAAACTTCAGATAGTCGAGGTATTAGTTATGGCACTTATTCGTTGGGAACCTTTGCGGGAAATGGACTCCTTGCAGCGAGAAATGAATCGGTTGTTTGATAGCTTGACACCGGCAACAGAACGCGGAGCTAACGGTTTTGCTTTTGTACCCCCCGCCGAACTCGATGAAACTCCCGAAGCCATCCACCTTAAGTTGGAAATTCCGGGCATGGAAGCTAAGGATTTGGACGTACAAGTAACAGCAGAATCTGTTGCTATCAGTGGCGAACGCCGTCAGGAAACTAAGACTGAAGATAAAGGCATGACTCGCTCTGAGTTCCGCTACGGTTCGTTCCGCCGGGTGATTCCCCTACCCGCACGGGTTCAAAATGACAGCGTGGAAGCTGAGTACAAAAATGGAGTTTTGCAGCTGAATTTGCCCAAAGCGGAAGCCGACAAGAACCGCGTAGTGAAAGTGCAAATCGGCAATCAATAATTCTGTGCCACTTGAGTTAGTTAATTAGTAGGGGGGCGGAAGGCACCCCCTATTTGTTTTGGAAATTAATTATTGGTCGTTGGGAATTGATAATTGGGACGAAAAGCATTTGGCATTGCGAGTTTGAGGCACGATCCTTCCTTTTTCCTTCTTCCTTCTTCCATCCATCCGTTACATCCTCAGAAAGCTCATCCGTTGCCGAACTTCCTTGTTCCGATTCTTCAACCGTGCTAAACTCCAATAAGCAACGGTTGGTGAGGAGACTTGCGTGCCGAGTCAGGGAGCGGGAGGAAATGCAATTGCATCTGAGTTTGGAGACTTAACCGGGATGACTCGCCAAGAAGTTGATGACTTTTTGCGCGGATTGGGTGCAGAAATCAGAACTACTGAAGGGGGTTATCTTGAATACGAATTTGCCGATCGTTCGCGAGTCAATATCCGTCCTGATGGTGAAGTTGTACGCACCCCAGCTCCCAGATACAGTTCAGATGGCCGAAAAATAAACAAAGGTTTGCGTCTTGACAAAGATGGCAGCTTGGTCAAAACACGCGATGAATTTGGCAATAAGATTCCTGGGACGCACAATACTGGAGAAAAAGTGAGTAATTAATATGCCCGATGACTACAAATTGCTTAATTTAGGAGGACTTACATCCCTCATTACAAATGTCAATGTGTCTTTGTGGGGGAATGAAATTTTATTTGAATGTATTTACGATCCGACAGGCGATAGATTGCCTTATAGCATAGTATTTCATGACTGCCGAGACATCAGTTGGGAGGTGTTCCATCCTGAAGATGTCAAAGATCCTGAAGCTGATTTGATTGGCATTCATTTGGGTGAAGACGCGCACCGGAAAGCAGCTTTAATTCATACTGACATTTTTGAAATTTCAATTTTGTACGGCAGTTTTAGCATTCACAAGGGAGAAAACCTAAAGGCTGAAGTAGCAGATTTAGAAACCGAGGTTTTGGTATCACAATCGCCAGCAGTATTCTAGCAATTTAAAAGCACCGCGCGGTTAAATTGCCAAGCATTTAGTAATATGATATCGGGTAAAATAACTATTACAGTCCTGGACGCACTCCGACTCCTCGCAACTGGGTTTTTTACCTAATCTGCGGGTTTTAACGCGTCTTTCCGTAAAAAACCCGGTTTCTGGGCCCCCAGATGTAAGTCCTATATTATTAGGTTTGTAGTGAGGACTGAAGTCCTCATCAAAAATCTGAGGATTGAAGTCCTCACTACAAAAGAGTTACCAATTTTTCAAAAAAGACAGTAGGTATTGTTGCCCGCCTCAGTTTACGATACTTAATAGAACTTTTTTCCCAGATGAGGTAGAACACAATGCCTGATATTGTTGATATTGCCGTAGGTGCGGGTTCGTTCCAAACCCTCGTAACAGCCGTGCAAGTAGCTAATTTAGTAGACGCGCTCAAAAGTCCGGGCCCTTTCACTGTCTTTGCACCCAATGACGATGCTTTTGCGAAATTGCCACCGGGAACTATCACAACCCTAGTGCAGAACGTTCCCCAACTGACTAGGATTTTGATGTTTCACGTCGTCTCTGGCAAGTTTATGAAAGCTGATTTGGCAAAACTCGGTTTTGTTACTTCCTTGGAAGGTTCGCCGATTAAAATTGATTGTTCTGACGGTTTTGAGGTGAAAAATGCTACAGTTGTCGCTGCGGATATCGAAGCTGATAACGGCGTCATCCATGTGATCGATAATGTAATTTTAATGGGCTAGTTTCACAGTCCATTGATTTTAGATTTTAGATTTTAGATTGACTCAACACATGAATTTGAGGGTTTGAAGTTTGGTCTAAAATTTTTTGAGTTAGATCGCGGAAGTCGGAGCTTGCATCTGTGTTTGGGTGTGAGCTTAAGTGTCGCAGCGGGAGCGAGAGCTTGCATTGAGCAGTGTCTCTTTGCTCCCGATCGCATCATTGTTTTTTAGCGATTGAAGGTAATTTAAATATCAAACCGTTGTCTTTTAGCCGGATGTATTTTAAGATGATTGTTTGCCAAAGTTTTAAAATCAATAATTATAATATAAGCAAACCAGTTTGGTGAGCACTATGCAAATCCTAGCCGCCAGCCTCAAAGCAAAAGTCCGCCAGCGTACCTTGGAACTGCAAGTTCTCAACGAACTTACTACAAAAGTTCAAGCCGCTCTCAGTGCTGATGAAATTTGGTCTGCGTGTCTGGCATATCTCGATCGCCTCATTCCCACAGAGGCGATCGCAATTTTGACGCTACCGGACGATCGAATATACCTGGAACACTTACAGCCGTTAAGTGCTAGCACCAAAGCCGAAATGGAAGGGCGCTTGCAAGCTGCTCGCGCTGAATGGCTTGCTGGCAATCGGGACTGGGAGCACAACATCGCTCCGCCACCAATGGCTCAGTTTCAGTCGGTCTTGATGGCACCAGCCAACCCGGATGAAAGTGAAGAATTGTTGGGAGTATTTTTCATTGGTGCAGAGCAGGCAACTGCTTTTAATTTGGAACACCTTTGTTTGCTGCACACTGTAGCTAAAATTTGTGCAAAACAGTTAACAATATTAGCAGCTAAAACGACCAGTGTCAAGGATAAAACTCAAAAAAATTTTGCTCTGGATTCGGAAAGTCAAGAACTATTGTTGCGGGCTGTAATGGATGCTGCGGCGGACAAAGTTTTTGCGAAAAATAGAAATTTTAGATACATTTTTGTCAATCAAAGTTTTGCTGAATATGTGGGGAAAAATGTTGAAGAAATTATCGGAAAAGATGATATTGAATTAGGGTTTTCAGCCGAATTAGTATTTGGCGATCGCAACGGCAAAATTAGGGGCATCCGCGAGGAAGATCGAGCTGTGCTGGCTGGGGAGAGGGTTCGCAATCCCTACCAGGCGATAACCTTTGAAGGTGGCAAACAGCACGTTTTTGATACGCAAAAAGTGCCGCTGTGCGATGCACAGGGTAATATATTTGGGGTTTTGGGTGTTTCTAGAGAGATTGGTCAATTGCAGGCCACAGATGAAGCCAGGAATCAAAGCCAAGCCAAACTGCAAAAAATTACTGCTAGCGTACCGGGTACGGTATATCAAATTGACTTGCATCCAGACGGCTCGATGGCTTTCTCGTTTGTGAGCGCTGGCTGCCGAGAATTGTATGAAATAGAACCAGAGGCTGCTCAGCAGAATTTTAATGTAATTGTTGACATGATTCATCCCGAAGATCGAGATGATTTTCTCAACTCGGTGACGCTTTCTGCTGAAAATTTGCAGCCTTGGCGCTGGGAAGGAAGAATTGTCACTCCGTCGGGAAAACTTAAATGGGTGCAAGGAGCTTCCCAGCCAGAATTCCAAGCATCGGGGGAAATAGTTTACTACGGCTTGTTCACGGATATTAGCGCCCGGAAACAAGCTGAACGGAAGCTGCTACTTTATCAACAAATCTTTTTGAAATCCAACGATGCGATCGCGATCTTAGACCCCCAAGGCTATTACTTAGAAACAAATCAAGCTCACACGGCTTTGCTGGGCTACAGTTCGTCTAAATTGTGGGGAAAAACACCTGCAACTCACATGGGAGAACAGCCATTTACGTCTGTGCTGCAAACCTTGGCAGAAACAGGGAGTTACCGAGGCGAAATGACCTGTATTAAGGCTGTGCAAGAAGGAACAGTTGAGGTGGAGGTTTCGGCTTTTGCGGTTTTAAATGATGCTGGGGATGTAGTTTGTTACGTAAGTGTCAACAGAGACATCACCGAACGCAAGCGAGCTGAGGAAAAACTAAAGCTTTACCGAGAAATATTTTTAAATTCCAACGATGCGATCGTCATTATCGATGCTGACGGGTTTTTCCTCGAACAAAATCGTGCTCACCAAACGCTTCTAGAATACACAGACGCGGAATTAGAAGCAGAAGCTTCGCCGCTGGTTGCGGGGGAGCGCTTTTCGGCAATTGCTCAAAGTTTAGCGAAAACAGGAAGTTTTCGGGGCGAAATTACTAACTGCACTAAAAAAGGCCAGACGCTGGCGATCGACGTTGCGGCATACTCTGTGATTAACAACGCCAACGATGTAATTTGTCATGTCTGCGTCAAGCGCGACATTACCGAACGCAAAAAAGGAGAAGAAGAACGGCAAAAATTTGTGTCGCTGATTGAAAACAGCAGCGATTTTATCGGTATGGCTACCCTGAAAGGCAAAACGCTGTTTGTCAACGAAGCCGGACGAAAACTGGTGGGTGTAGAGAATCTTTCGGCAGTGCTTTATACGGAGATATGGGATTATATTGGGCCGTATTTTCAGCAGAAATTCAGTCAAGAGATTTTACCAACAATTATCAGTCAGGGCCAGTGGCAAGGCGAAGGTCAAATGCAGCACTTGGCCACCGGACAACCCATTGATGTGGTGATGAATGCTTTTCTGGTCAAGCACCCTCAAACCACCGAACCGCTGTGCTTTGCTGCGGTAATTCGCGATGTCACCGAACGCAAGCAAGCTGAGAGAATGCTGCGGGAACAAGCAGAACAAGAACGGCTGGTTTCGGCGATCGCCCAGCGAGTCCGGCAGTCTCTCAACCTGACTCAAACTCTGAGCACGGCTGTACAAGAAGTGCGGCAGTTGTTGGCAAATGACCGCACGGTAATTTATCGTTTTGAGTCGGAAGAAACAGCGCTTGTTGTTGTGGAATCTGTAGGGGATGATTGGATGCCCCTGCTGGGTAGAAAAGTTCAAAGAACATCATTTGGAGAAAGTTATGTATGGCTGTATAGCGCAGAAAAAATTCAAGCAATGGCAGATATTTATACGGCGAATTTGAGCGAGGAACACCGACATTTACTTGCTAGTTTGCAGGTAAGGGCTAATTTAGTTGTACCAATTTTTATAGGGGATGAAAGTCAGGGGTTGGCAACCGAATACTCGCCGGAAACTCGAATTGAACTGCCGGGAAGGAGTTTGGAAACGAGCCAAAATCGGTTGTGGGGATTGCTGATTGCCCATCAGTGCAGAGCTCCGCGTGTTTGGACTGATTCTGAGATGGATTTGCTGGGAAGGTTGAGCGTGCAGTTGGCGATCGCCATTCAGCAATCTACTCTTTTTGAACAAGCGCAGCAAGCCCGAGAAGCAGCCCTCGAAGCGTCTCGAATGAAGTCGCTATTTTTAGCAAATATGAGTCACGAAATCCGTACTCCGATGAATGGAGTGATGGGGATGACTGATTTGCTGCTGAAAACGAATCTTACTCCCGAACAGCTTGACTTTGTACAGACGCTGAAACTCAGCGGCCAAAATTTACTCTCCATCATTAACGATATTCTGGATCTATCCAAACTGGAAGCCGGAGAAATGCGCTTAGAAATACTAGAATTTAACCTCAGTATCTGTATGAATGAAGTGCTGGATTTGTTGGCAACTCCCGCACAAGAAAAAGGTATAGAAGTGGTGGCACTGATTGACAGCGACGTGCCGGTGCAAATTAAAGGTGATGCAGCGCGGTTGCGGCAAATACTAACTAATTTGATCAACAATGCTATTAAGTTTACAGAAGCAGGAGAAGTGGTAATTGAGGTTGCTAATGCTAGTAATCCTGGGTTATTGGCAGCCAGCGAAAATCAGAAAATTTTAGAAAATATTGAAAAGTTAAAAATAGAAAACAATGACTTGATGTTGCTGCTGTTTAAAGTCACAGATACAGGAATTGGAATTGCTCCCGAAGACAAAAAAAAGCTGTTTCAATCTTTTACTCAAGTTGATGCCTCTACGACAAGAAAATACGGCGGTACAGGTTTGGGGCTGGCTATTTCTAAGGAGTTGGTGGAATTAATGGGTGGGCAAATCGGTGTGGAAAGTACCCCTGGCCAAGGCTCGACTTTTTGGTTTACTGTGCCGACAGTTAAGGAAAACTTAACTGCTGTGGGGACAGCGTGCGAAGTGAATTTAGAAACGGTGCTGGCGGGGCGAAAAATGTTAGTTGCCAGCGACAAGCCGACAGTGCGAAAACTGCTAGTGAGAATGGCTGTTTTGTGGGGAATGGAGGTGGAGGAGGTTGAGAACGGTTGGATGACGATCGCATCTCTGTACAAAGCTGTCAGCCTGAATTCCCCTTACGATATCGTTTTGGTTGATATTCAGTTGCCGGAAATGGTGGCGGGAAGTCTCGAACGCTTGAGGATTTCTGAGCCGGCAATGCAGCAGACAAAGTGGGTGGTGCTGACTTCAACGAATCAGCTTGCAGAAGCGAAACGCTTGGTAAATAGCGGTTTTAGCGGGTATTTAACTAAACCTGTTAAAGCTCACCGACTATTTGATTGCTTGGCGAATGCGATCGCCCCGATGACGCTGATGGATGAGCCGCGGGCAAATCTAACTTCCAATCGAGCCTCAGCTATTGACAACCGGGAGTTAGCAAGTTTAAAGATTTTGTTAGTTGAAGATACTCCAATCAATCAAAAAGTTGGTCTCAATCAACTCAGAGTTTTGGGATGCACTGCGGATGTCGCGAATAACGGCGCAGAGGCGCTATCTATGGTTGCTCTGAAAAAGTATGACATTGTGTTGATGGACTGTCAGATGCCGGTTTTGGACGGTTACGAAGCAACGCGGGAATTGCGCCGCCGGGAAGCGGCAGATGCTGCAGGCAACATGGAGCCGCATCAAAAGACGGTGGTGATTGCGATGACGGCGAATGCTTTGAAGGGCGATCGGGAAAAGTGTCTGGCGGCGGGCATGGACGATTATATTAGCAAACCTATTTCGATCGAAAAGTTAAAATCGGTACTAGAAAATTGGTCGGCCAAGCTAAAAATTGAAACTCCCAAGTTTAATGGCGAGGAACTTCAAAATTCTGAGCCAGATATCGAATCGGTAGTCGATATGGCGCGTTTGCACGAAATTTCGGGCGCTGATTTAGAGTTTGAGCGGGAAATACTGCAAGCTTTTGTGGTGGACACTTGTAGTTATTTAGAAGCTGCTAAGGGGGCGATCGCCTCGGGAGACATGGACACACTGGCCCGCCGCGCTCATCAAATTAAAGGTGTCAGCGCGACGGCGGCGGTGCGGTTAATGCCCGAGATGGCAGATCGGCTTCAAAGTCTGGCCGAATCAAATGATTTGGAGGGGGCTACAAAAATCATCGCTGAATTAGAAATAATTCTGGCGGGGGTTCAAAAGTTGGTGGCTACTGAGTAATCAATTTTCTTTTGAACCGGGCTATCGGGCCCGATCCCGCACAGCTTCTGGCAGCCCCCGCGAGCGAGCGCATGTAAAGATTTTTAATTTTTTATCAAGATATTTATCTGAATGTGACGGAATTGGGAACTCTTATAACATCTTGTGTGTTGTAGCTTATGACACTACTACATTCAGTTATTGTGGTCAAATATAAAATAATCATTAAGCCGATCGACCAGAGGGTGCTTTTCGTCGATCGGCTTGAAACACCAAAACTAGCTTTTCGCTAGCCCCGCCCATTAGTGCGTATTTACGCTCAACGAGGTTTTATGACTCCAGTCATGTTACGCCAACTCTGGTCCTTAATTGAGACTACCCAAGCCACTCTGTTAGTTAATTTAGACGATGCCACCCTGGTACAGTGGCTGCTGAAACAGTTAAAGACCAACTCTGCGCTTAATGGCAAAGAAGCTGATTTGTTGGACGAATACATCCAGTCTCGGCTGTCCCTAATCCGCGATTTAGCTGAGCAGCGGCTAGCACCAGAGCTACTGTGAGCGCATTCAATCAAAATCGGATAAATATTCCAGGGAAGGGCGAAGATCGCTCGCGGTGGGCAAAAATAACAGAAAAGAAACCCGGTTTCAAAGATAAATATTGGGTTTGACGACGAGGCCTCCAGCCAGAAACCGGATTTCTAGCTCTCCGCGCCCAGCTTGCTCAAAAAAAAACAAGCGGGTAGTCGGGGCAGTTGCCGCGATGCAGAATGGCTAATTTGAAGTCGCCCGCTTTTGTGCGCTGCCGATCGCAACAGTTCTCGACAGCTACAAGGTAGGATTGTCAGGAAAGCGTTCTATTAAAATCTATGCGTAAATCGGGATTTCTGCTACTAGCAAGTGTGTTGTTTTTGGCAGGGTTGGCGTCTTGTAGGGATCGATCGGCACAAATCGGACAAACAGGAGCAACAACAACTGCCGAAGGCAAATCGCAACAAGGTTCGAGCCGGATAGATACAATTGTCAGCCGCGGCAAGCTGATTTGCGGCGTCAGCGGCGAACTGCCGGGTTTTAGCTTTGTAGACGAAAAAGGCAAATATTCGGGACTCGACGTGGATGTGTGCAGGGCTGTCGCGGCGGCAATATTTGACGATCCCGAAAAAGTCGAGTACCGAAAGCTCAATGCTAAAGATAGATTTACAGTTTTGCAAGCCGGAGAAATCGACATTCTCAGCCGAAATACCACCTACACCGCGAGTCGCGACAGCACTACCGGGCTGGAATTTGCCCCGGTGATCTTTTATGACTCTCAAAGCATCATGGTCAAAAAAGACAGCGGCATCAAAAGTTTAAAAGATTTTGCGGGCAAATCTATCTGCGTGCAGACAGGTACGAGCACCGAACAAAATTTGTCCGATCAAATGCGAAAATTAGGAGTTAAATACACTCCTGTGGTGTTTGAAGATGTGAATACTACCTTTGCTACCTATCAAGAAGGTCGCTGTCAAGGTGTTACTGCCGATCGATCGCAGCTAGTCTCGAAGCGGACAACTCTGCCGAATTCCGAGAATAATGTTGTTTTGCCGGTCGTGATGTCAAAAGAACCGTTGGCCCCTGCCGTCAAAAGCGGCGATTATAAATGGTCTGACGCGGTGAGATGGATTATTTTTGCGGCGATTGAAGCTGAAGATTTGGGAATTAATTCGGGAAATGTAGACCAAATTGTTGCAAGCACTACAGACCCGAACGTCAAACGTTTGCTAGGAACAGAAGGAGATTTAGGTAAAGGTTTCGGACTCCCGAACGATTTCGCACTCCGCGTTGTTAAGAAAGTCGGGAATTACGGAGAAATGTACGATCGCAACCTCGGCCCCAAAAGTACACTCAAGTTAGAACGGGGTCAAAACAAACTCTGGAAAGATGGCGGTTTGCTTTACTCGCCGCCGTTCCGCTAATTTTAGTTAACTGTTGACTGTTGACTGTTGACCGTTGACTGTTAACAGTTAACCAACTAGATATTTTAGACAGCAAGGTACTCCGCGCTTACCCAACTTGTAAGGTGCTTGCTAGGTGTACCCTACAAGATATTTTAGGCAGGCTAAAGTTAGGTATAGTGTGTTCTACATTAAACAGTTATGAACCCAGAACCTCAACCGGGCAAATCGCAGAAATTGCCCAAATTTAAAGATCTATCAAAACTGCTGCGGGACGATCGCTTCTGGAAAATAGCCGGACAGGCGATCGCCCTAATTTTAGTAATAGTTGTTATCGCCATTCTTTGGGACAATCTCACTGCCAATTACTCGCAACTGGGGATTGCATTTGGATTTGATTTTCTCAATTCCCAAGCATCTTTTGACATTGGCGAAAGCGTGATTCCCTACAGTCCCGAAAACAGTTACAGACAAGCTTATTTTGTCGGCTTGATCAACTCGCTGCGGGTGATGGGTATCGGCATTGTTTTCGCAACTGTTGCGGGTTTGACAGTAGGAATTGCGCGCCTTTCCGACAATTGGCTGTTGCGGAATTTGGCTGGTTTGTACGTAGAAATTCTGCGAAATACGCCGTTATTGCTGCAATTATTTTTCTGGTATTTTGCAGTTTTCATTTCCCTGCCAAAACTGGAAGACAATCAGCAGATGAGGGGGGCGATTTACTTGACAAATCGCGGTATTGCTGTACCTTGGCCGGTGGCTTTGCCGGGTT
This sequence comes from Oscillatoria nigro-viridis PCC 7112, assembly GCF_000317475.1. Classification (NCBI taxonomy): domain Bacteria; kingdom Bacillati; phylum Cyanobacteriota; class Cyanophyceae; order Oscillatoriales; family Oscillatoriaceae; genus Phormidium; species Phormidium nigroviride. Next base: position 5,927,239 of record NC_019729.1, on the reverse strand, counting down.
TTGAGATTTGGTTGATTTTGCTAACTGTCGGATTTTTGGCGGCGGCGGCGCTGTGGATGTGGCGGGCGCGGGTGATGTGGGAAGAAGCTAAGCCGGGAAGACAGTTGTTTTGGGCTCTAGGTGCGATCGGGCTGAGTGCAATCTTAGCTTTTATTATCACCAAAAATCTCCCTTTTCGTCTAGATTTCCCCCGCCTGACACCAGCCTTGCAACTCGAAGGAGGATTAAAATTAACTCCTGAATTTGCCGCCCTGGTGACAGGACTCAGCTTGTATACTGGCAGTTACATTGCAGAAATTGTGCGGGCAGGAATTCAGTCAGTATCGAAAGGTCAGTGGGAAGCCGGAAAGTCTTTGGGGCTGAAGTCTGGAACAATGATGCGGATGGTAATTTTGCCGCAAGCTTTGCGGGTGATTGTGCCGCCTTTAACCAGTCAGTATCTGAATTTAGCTAAGAATTCGAGTTTAGCGGTTGCGGTTGCTTATCCCGACGTTTATTTTGTGGTGGGCTCTCCGACGTTGAATCAGACCGGTCGGGCGATCGAAGCAATGTTAATTATCATGGTAACATATCTAACAATTAGTTTGATAGTTTCTCTGTTTATGAATTTGTACAATAAAACCGTACAAATCAAGGAAAGATAAACGCGCTGAGAATTTGAGATTTTATAGGTAGGAGTTAAGGAGATTAAAAATGGCGTATAGTGATTTTAGTTTAGCAAAAGTATCTAAAATATTTGAATTAAAAATTTCCGATCAAATTAATATGTTTTCTACTATATCAGAGTTAGAAAGCAGTAGTTTCTTAGCAGAGACTCTTCTATACAGTGTGCCGTTAGCTATTAGCAGTAATACAGAAAAATCTCGCTCTGAAATGATTATTGCACCAATTTTAATAGAACTTAGAAAACAGTTTAATTCTGAGATTAGCTTTTTTTCAGGAATAGATTTTACAGTCGATCCAGAAAAAGGATTAAATGGAAATTGCGATTTTCTGATTAGTCGTTCTCCAGAATTATTAGTTCTTACTGCACCAGTAATTATCATTGTAGAAGCGAAAAAAGAAAACATTAATGGCGGTTTGGGACAGTGCGTAGCAGAAATGTTGGCCGCTAGAATATTTAATGAACGTGAAGGCAACGAGATTGCGACAATTTATGGATGTGTTACTAGCGGGACTAACTGGAGATTTTTGAAACTAAAAGAGCAAGTCATTGAAATTGACTTGAGTGAATATTACCTGAGAGATGTCAATAAAATATTAGGAATTTTAGCAAGTGCAATTAGGAATTAATAACTAACACCTAAAAAATAATAACATTTCTTAGTCAAAAAAAAGTAAATGTTAGTAACTTACCAACCCCTATCGTTATCAGTATGCAATCTAAAATCTAACATCTAAAACAGCGAAAACTATGGAAACACTCCCCGTATTACCGCCCCCAGCCACCGAATCGCCCACTCCTTGGAATTGGGCGCGCAAAAATTTATTTAGTACCTGGTACAACAGCATTCTGACAGTAGTTTGCCTAATTGTCGCCTTCCTAACTATTAAAGGAATTATCGTTTGGGCAACAACAAAAGCTCAATGGCGCGTATTAGAAGCCAACTTGCCGCTATTTTTCGCCGGCAGATTTCCCAGCGAATCGTACTGGCGGCTGTGGATAGTAGCCGCCATAATTGCCTTGTTGGGAGGATTAACTTGGGGAAACATTCAGCGGCAAGAACGTCTTTGGAATGCGCCTTTACTAATTATACTCGGTGCTGCGGTTGTGGGTGCGGTCATTTCGCCGATCGACCTAACCTCTCGCCTCTACCTCTTAGGAATTATTATCGCAGCCGCCGCCAGCTATGCCATCGGAAGGCAAATCAACCCAAAAATCATGGGCTGGATGCCGGGAATTTGGGCTCTTTCCTTCCCCATAATTTTGTGGCTAATTAAAGGCGGGTTGGGTTTGACAGAAGTGTCAACAAATGATTGGGGCGGTTTAGTATTGACACTGTTTTTAGCAGTGATTAGTATTGTGCTTTCCTTTCCTTTAGGGGTATTGTTAGCACTCGGCAGACAAAGTTCTTTGCCAGTTATCAGACTGTTATCAACATTATACATTGAAATTATTCGCGGTTTACCATTAATTGGCATTTTATTTTTAGGTCAAGTGATGCTGCAACTCTTTTTGCCGCCCGAATATCCGAAATTGGATAGAGTGATTAGAGCAATTGCTGGATTAACCTTATTTAGTGCGGCATACTTGGCAGAAAACGTGCGCGGTGGCTTGCAGGCCGTGCCCAGGGGACAAATAGAAGCAGCGAAGTCGATCGGACTCAATACACCCCTACTCACAATTCTAATTGTACTGCCTCAAGCACTGCGAACAGTCATTCCGGCGATCGGCGGTCAATTCATCGGATTATTCATGGATACATCCCTGCTGTCTCTATTCGGAATGTTAGAATTAGTAGGCATATCCCGCGCAGTTTTAGCAAATCCATCCTATATCGGCAGATACGCCGAAGTTTACATATTCGTCGGCATAATTTATTGGGTATTTTGCTACTCAATGTCCCTAGCAAGCCGCAAAATAGAGCGAACTTTAGGAGTAGGCCAGCGCTAAAAACTCATCTACTTTCATCTGCGTTAATATGCGTTAATCTGCCTCCATCTGCGGTAAAAAAATAAAAAATTATGGAAACTAAACCCCCAATCCCCGAACCAGTAATAGTAGCAGAAAACGTCCACAAATGGTACGGACAATTTCACGTACTGCGCGGCGTTAGCATGACCGTAAACCGAGGTGAAGTAGTTGTCGTAATGGGGCCCTCTGGTTCGGGAAAATCGACATTTATTCGCACATTCAACGCATTAGAAGAATACCAACAAGGTAAAATTACGATCGACGGAATCGAACTTTCTCACGACTTACGCAACATCGAGACCGTCCGCCGCGAAGTAGGAATGGTGTTTCAGCAATTCAACCTGTTTCCCCACTTATCCGTCTTGCAAAACGTCATGCTAGCGCCGGTGTGGGTGCGCCGCTGGCCGAAGAAAAAAGCCGAAGAAGTGGCAATGCAACTGTTAGAAAGAGTGGGAATATTGGAACAAGCAAAAAAATATCCCGGACAGTTGTCTGGGGGACAGCAGCAGCGGGTCGCTATTGCGCGTTCTCTAGCAATGCAGCCTAAAATCATGCTGTTTGATGAACCGACATCAGCATTAGACCCGGAGATGGTGCGGGAAGTTTTAGATGTAATGCGAAATTTGGCTCAAACGGGAATTACAATGGTGGTGGTGACTCACGAAGTCGGGTTTGCGCGCGAAGTTGCCGATCGCATTGTATTGATGGATGGCGGCGTTTTAGTTGAAGAAGCGAAGCCGGAACATTTTTTTCAGCACCCGAAGGAAGAACGCACTCGCAAGTTTTTATCTCAGATATTATAACTGATTTTCAATCAAATTTAGTCGGTTGATTTGCCGACGGTAGCAGCAGTAAAAATCAGCACAATTAAGGTAAAATAAAAGAGTGTACAATCAGTCTCTATTTTGCTGAGATAGCTTGCAATGCCATCCACAAAAACTCTGCCGTTAGTTAAAGACTCGGAACGCCTTGAAAGTCGCCTCAAAGAAATTCCGGCGGTTCCTGGTGTATATTTAATGCGAGACGAGAGCGATCGCATCCTTTACATTGGCAAATCAAAAAAACTACGAAACCGCGTCCGTTCCTACTTCCGCGAAAGCCAAAATCTCAGTCCCCGCATCGCGATGATGGTGCAGCAAGTGCGCGAAATTGAATTCATCGCCACCGACACAGAAGCGGAAGCTTTGGCCTTAGAAGCAAACCTCGTCAAACAGCACCAACCTTACTTTAATGTACTCCTCAAAGATGATAAGAAATATCCTTATTTGTGCATAACTTGGTCGGAGGAATACCCGCGCATTTTTATCACCCGCAAACGCCGCGCAGGTAGTGCAAAAGACCGCTATTACGGCCCCTACGTCGATACAGGGGCGCTGCGGAGTACGCTGCATTTAATTAAGCGGATTTTCCCGCTGCGGCAGCGCCCTCAACCGCTGTTTAAAGACCGTCCTTGTTTGAACTACGACATCGGGCGCTGCGTTGGCGTTTGTCAGGGGTTAACTTCGCCGGAGGAATACCGAAAAATCATCCAAAAAGTAGCGATGATTTTCCAGGGGAGAACTCAGGAATTACTCGACTTGTTAGCGCCGCAAATGGAACAAGCTGCCGAAGATTTAAACTTTGAAACGGCGGCGCGCATTCGCGATCGAATTAAGGGTTTGCAGTCTTTGAGTGCGGGTCAAAAAGTCTCTTTGCCAGACGATACGGTTTCCAGAGATGCGATCGCACTTGCGGCAGACAACCAGCACGCTTGCGTCCAATTGTTCCAAATTCGCGCCGGTCAACTGGTCGGAAGGTTAGGATTTATGGCGGAAATCGCCCCCCAACCCAGGGCGGGCACGGGGGCACCGCCCCTACAATCGGGGGGGGAAGAGTTATCTCAACTTTCTCTTGCCTCCCCCCCAAGCCTTGGGGGAGAACGAGGGGGGGTAGAGGCCGGAGCCATTTTACAGCGGGTGTTGGAAGAACACTATCAAAATGTCGAATCTGTAGAAATTCCCAGCGAAATTTCTGTGCAGTACGAATTGCCAGAAGGGGAAATATTAGCAGATTGGTTGAGCAACCGTAAGGGGCGAAAAGTTACGATTTTGACGCCGCAACGGCAAACTAAAGCAGAATTGATTGAGATGGTGGAACGCAATGCTGAGTATGAATTGGCGAGAATGCAAAGATTGAGCGATCGCAATTCTCAAGCAATGGAAGATTTAGCAGAAATTCTCGATTTGCCAGAAGTTCCTCGGCGCATTGAAGGTTACGATATTTCTCACATTCAAGGTTCTGACGCCGTAGCTTCCCGCGTCGTATTTATTGACGGTTTGCCGGCCAATCAACACTACCGCCATTACAAAATTAAAAATCCTGAAGTTAAATCGGGTCATTCTGATGATTTTGCTAGTTTAGCAGAAGTTATCGGTCGCCGATTCCGAGGATTGAAGGAAGAAGAGAGAGGGAAGATGGAAGAGGGATTTAGCGAGTTAGAAGAACAGGAAAAACTCAGCAATTTATCCTCCGTTTCTCGTACTATTTCCGACAAACCCGACTTAATTATGATCGATGGCGGCAAAGGTCAACTTTCAGCAGTTGTGGCTGTTTTGCGGGAGATGAATTTGCTAGAAGAGTTGCGCGTTGTCAGTTTGGCAAAGCAGCGAGAGGAGATATTTTTGCCGGGGGAATCTTTGCCGCTGCCAACTAATTCTGAGCAGCCGGGCGTACAATTATTGCGCCGGGTGCGGGATGAGGCGCACAGATTTGCTGTGAGTTTTCACCGCGATCGAAGAAGCGAGAGAATGAAGCGATCGCGCCTTGATGAAATTCCCGGATTGGGACACCACCGGCAAAAACAATTGTTGGCACATTTTCGGTCGATCGACTACCTGCGTTTAGCGACTCCCGAACAGTTGGCAGAAGTTTCTGGGATTGGCCCGCGTCTGGCGCAGCAAATTTACGATTATTTCCATCCGTAAAGCCTTATCCAGCATCGGAGAGAGGGATTGTAGGCGCGAGGAGGGCGATCGGGCCGCAAGTCCCGATTCAGCCAGTGTGAGGGAGGTATTCAAAAATTTTGCACGGGCCTATTGCAATCCCCAGAGACTTGTGGTATGTTTAGTTTCTGTGTGCGGGCATAGTTTAGTGGTAAAACTTTAGCCTTCCAAGCTAACTATGCGGGTTCGATTCCCGCTGCCCGCTTGCGCCTACAAAAACCTCAAACCAACGAGAAATCAACGGTTTGAGGTTTTTTATTGCTGATTTCTAGGACTATCAAGGGGTCTAGTTGACTAGAAAATGGAGACAATTTGGAGACAATTGGCCTCGTTTGAATACAAATTGAATACAATCCATACCTAGAGAGGGTTTGAACCGTACTCTTCCGCCAGAAGCCCCAGAATTGCGTCGATATCTCCCAAGTCGGCCCTCGACTTTTTACGCCGCGCTTTTAACTGGTTGAGCAAGTCGGCTGACTCTGGAAATTTCGCCACGGTCGGAGCCGAGTTTTTAATTTCCTCCCGATCGCGCGTCACGGTCGCAAGTTCTTCCTTCAAATTCTGAACTTCCAAACCCAAGTCACCATTCCGCTCGTGTAACTGATTCAGTTCCTTGTCCCATTCTGCAAGCTGCTTGTTGGCCACTTTCAATTCCTGCCTGAGCGATTCATCGTTGCCATCGCTCAGGCACTCAATTTTCCCAGCCGTTCCTCAATGGCGGCCATCCGCTCCATCACGGGGTCAAGGCGATCGGCTACAGCCTTGTCTACAGTGTCTACAATATTTGTAGACGCGACGCTGTTATCGCTTCGTGTAGACAAATCTGTAGACGATGTAGACAGCACGTTAGTGTCGCTTGGTGTAGACATTGTAGACACTGTTGTAGACGTGCCTGAGACTTCCTTGAGGATGCGTTGTGCAGCTTGACTGACCGACTCACCATCTAGCCTCTGAGCCTCTATCCAGTTTAGGAAGTGACCGGAAGCCCTGAACGATACGACTTGACTTTGACTCATTGTAGACACCTATATACAGTATTTGTCTACACTAACTGATATCTGTCTACAGTGTCAACAGTTTGTAGACAAAACTTGTAGACATGAAAATCCCCCAATTAAGGGGGATAGGATTGAGCCGTCAGTTGTCAGGCAGCGGCTAAATTTCTCCTTGGAGACGGATGAGTTCAGCAATTCGATCGCGAACGGCTTCCACTTCTCCTTCCAACCACTGAGCAATCGTAGCTATGTCGTATTTTTTGCCCGGTGCCTGCCAGCCAAACATTTGTGTTTGGAGAGTTTGTAGTTGTTCTGGGTAGTATTCGTGCCACCACACCAGTGCTATGTCTCGCATCGCCTGGGCATCTTCGGGAGTAACTTTCTGAACCAATGGTTGAGGTTTCACCAGTAATTCTGCCAACTTCCGCCGCTCGTCATCGGTGAGTTGAGAGAGTAAATTGCACACTTCCGCAAAAGGTGAGGAAATTGGGTTGGCAGAGTTGGCAGCCCTCTGTGTAAGGGTTTGTGGGTTGGCAACTGGGTTGGCAGTATTTTTTGCCAACTCACTTGCCAACCCACTTGCCAACCCTGTAACCATTGCTGTGTCTACTGCCAACTCTGCCAACCCAGTTTTATGAGCTGTTGTAGAACTTTGCACAAAATTGATTCCGAGCAAGTATTTTTGACCTCTTCGCTCTGGGTTGTTGCGGTCTTCACAGCGATGGACTTGTACTTTAGGGAAAATTTCACATAACCTTGAGTACAACTGGTTTATAGCTTTTACAGGAGCGTCATACTTACTAGGAAGTTCATTCCAAATCAGCTTCTCCTTGGTGCCGCTAGTCTCTCTCTCTAGAATCCCTGCATCCTCATACCAGTTTTGCAACTTTTGCCATAAGTCTTTAAGCCAAACACGCCCACCAGACTGAACCTCCAGACCAACCTCGCGCGCAAACTGCCACAAGTGCCGACTTCCCTCTTGAGCTTCCCGCATCGCCTCACGAGTTGCCTTGTAGTCAATCCCCTCTTTCAACAACAGCGGCAACCGCTCCAACATCTTGTTAAGCATCGCCGGTGCAATCCGTTCAAGGATAAAGTTCTCATCATCCTTAAAACGCGGGTCAGCCTCCAATTCACCCTGAGACGGGTCAGCGTTGTGCTTGTAAGTTTTCTCGAAACTCAGGATGCTGTAGCGGTCATCAATGGCGGCCGTCCCCCCGGTGATAGACGGTAGTTTGTTGCAGTTGGCTAAAAAGATGGCCGCAGGTTTGTACTCATAACCATCCTTGCCCTTGCGTTCAATATCAAGAATGTCGCCTGTAATCAACTGTTTAAGACTCTGGATGGTGTCGAGGTCTATTTTTCCAGTATTCTCGGAAGCCCAATTGCAAATACTTCCTTCAATTCCTGCCAGAGAAAACTTGCGGCCATTGTCATAGGACTTGAAATCTGACAGAGACTTCCCGGTCATCCCCCGCCCAAAGACAGCAGACAACACAGCCCGCAATGTATCTTTACCGTTAGACCCCTCGCCGTGGCACAGCAAACCTTTAACGCCCCGTCCCGTCAGCTTAGAGCGGACAAGCTTCAAATTCAGCGCAGCAGCAGCAGTCCGCAAAAATACCTCACGCTGCGACGGCTCCAAGCATTCCAAAAGGCGATCGCAGTCAGTCGGGTCAATGTCGGGGTCATACTTGCAGCCAACATACGTATAGACCTGGTTAGGGTTATGCGGCACAAGCGAGTGAGAGCCATCAGGATTGATTTTCACTATCCCTTTAGAAGAGTTCAACCCATCAGGATTGATGGTGTTAGGGTCTACGGCTACAGCTAAGACCATACAGTTGTAGACCTCGTTAGCACTGGCAGAGTTAAAACGATTGCAGCGATATTTCCCTTTTACCAATTCAGAGTAAGTGCTCAGCCAATCAAGAATACGTCGCTTCTCGGCAGCTTCCGATCGCAACTCATAATGAGTCCCGGTGAATTCAAAAAGCTGCCCCGCTATCGATACCCAAGGCTTGTCAGAGTACAGCGCATCCACAGCTTTCTGCACGTAGTTTTGCTCTGGAGTCGGTGCAGTGTCTGGGATGTAGTCACTTTCACTACTGTCATACTTCTGGCATACTACTTCTTCTCGCGTGCGCGGGTGAGGAGTTAGAGAAATAGAAGTAATTGATTCCGCTGCAACGTTATTGACTGCTTCCTCTACCCGCCGAATGAATTCCTCACTATCTATGGCTTCCAAGATTTCTCTGATGTCTCCCGCCTCTGGGATTTTTGGGTGGATGACACGCGGGTCAACAACCACGCAAGGGAGCTGAATGTGACGGGCAACCAGCCAAACTTCTTGGCTCTTCTTGATGCCCGCGTCGTCGTTATCGCGCAACACTGCAACGGCGACGTTTTTGCCTGTCGCTTGCAGAGTTTCGAGCATTATTTGAATTTCGACATGGCTCCAATTGGAACCTTGCAGAGTCAGGGCCGCTACACTGATGTCCCGTGCAAGTTCTACGTTATTTTCCCCTTCAAGTGCCAGAACGAGGACGGGTTCATCATCGGGTAGTGCTTCCAGTAATTGCACAACTTCGTCAATCCGATATGCCGGCCAGCGAGCATCGCCCTTGCTCCAAATTTCCTTGCCACTGGGGTCTATGTGGATTTGGCGGCAAGTTTTGTCGCGTCCCTTTGGCTTACTGGCGTCGGGCCAATCAAACCGCAAAACCTTTTGAGTGTCGCTGTAGGCGTAGGTGATTTGTGTGGCACTGTCTGGAACGCCTTTGGGAACGTATTTGGGTTGTTCGGCACGAGGTGGTTTTCCGGGTGCGGGTAATCTCAGAAGTTTCGCGCCGATCGGAACTGGTACGGGTCGGTATTCCTTCTTTTTGGCTTTTGGCTTCTTTGCTTGTGATGCGGGATTGTCCTCTTTGCACTCTGCTAAAAATTCAGCCAGTGGCCGGATAGCTTCCCGAATATCAGCGGTTGAGCAAGCGTTCGTCCAGCATTGGTACTTGCCGTTCTTGGAGTTAATCCCTAAGCTATGACCTTCGCAGACAGGGCAAGTGTAGTAATTTTTGGCTTTGCCTGGTTCCAGTTTGTCGAGATGGTCGCGGATGTCGAATTTTTTGGGGGTGCTTGATGTTTGCCCGTCATTCGAGTTAACATTGTGGGACATGATGATTTGTCTCGTCTTTCTAAGAGATGGGTGAATTACTAAAAACCGTTGCGGTTCAGGTACCAATTGAAGGCAGCGGTTTTTTAGTGTGTAGATTTTTTGGAAAATTTAGAGCATAGGAGGTACCGCCCCGCTAGTTGACTAGGGGTGCGGCTAGGCTGTCGTTGCGAGCACAACCACCTATTTCGGCGTCTGGCAATGGCACAAAACCCTTTGGCGGGCCATTGCAAGAAGGTTCTGGCTGCGACAGCAGTAAACGACTGAGGAAGCTTCGGAATGTAGTCCGACTTACAAGGAAGCGCAGAAACGTGTCAGGGGTTTTGTCCCAAAAAGCCTTGATGGAGCAAAACTTTACTTTGCGGAACGACCACAGGAGATGGCGGTTTCCCCAAAGAAGGTGCTCAAAGGATTTGTCCATGCTCCGCTTGTCCTTGAGTTGGCGGAGAAGTTGCTCGTTAGAAACCTGAATCAGAACTGTCCAGAGCGCTAGACTGTGGGCCTTGTACTTTCGCTCCTTTGCCAAATGGAACGTCAACGGCAACCCACCGAGGATGCCGCGAACTATTAATCGCTCTGTCAGCTCTACAAGTTTTTTCCTCTCTGCCGAACACTTTAAGCACATCGTTTTATTCTAGCCGCTAGCCTGAAAACGGAAAAAACACGAACCGGAAACGTAAAAAAACTCACTCGTCGGATTTAAAGGTAAAAGCAATCGACGACCAGCTCGTAACGCGGAGTTTAGCGCCGCCAAGTCAGAGGGACTTTTGTCTGAAAATTCGGAGGAATTTTACCCTTATTTCCCTAACCAGTCTCTACCACGTGGGTATTAACATCCACGAGTGATTTTTTTTGGAGAGAAACGTAGACAGAGAGCGGGTTCCAGAAAAAGCAGTTTTTGGGGTAAAGTAGGGCGATTTTCACCCCCCCGACTAAGCCTTTGTACTTACTCTCCCTGACCACCCAAAACCGCATCCCACGGTCGAGGTTGTGGTTCCCCCGGTGTTGGTGTTGGCGGGGCTGCTACCCCAAGCTGGGGTAATTGCAAGTCGTTGAGGTAGTAAGCGTACTGATTGCTATCCCCTCGTTGCGGGTAGAACTTGCCATTAGTTTTCCAGAAGAAATCCTTACCTCGTAAAACCGCCAGAACCAACTCTATTTCTGACTTAGTACCAGTCAATCTTAGGGCTGCCGTGGTTGGGATATTTGGCTGTTTAGTCATCACTTTCCCCTTTCACAAACGGCATCAAGAATTCATACTCAGCCTTCGCGTCCCGGTAGAATTGGCTACTACCTGCACTGACTCCCCAAACTTCTTTAAGGATTTTATTCTTGCCGGTGATGCCCTTCGCGTGACATTGCAGAATTAGTTCGATTTGTTCGCGCTGCTTGGTGGATAAATTCACTACTGCAAGTTCGCCAGAATCGCCAGAAGTCTTATTCAGTAACAGTTCTAGTGATTCTCTTATCGAATCGAGTTCTGCTTCTTGTTCGTCTGTTCGTTCGTTTGTTGCCAGAATTTGTTCTGCTTCCTGTTGTCTTTGTTTCTGAGAAATGTATACGCTTGTAGAGATTTCATCCACCACATCGGCGGTGATTGCCCGCTCTTTAATTGCCTCAATCTCCCCTTGTTCAGACAGTTTGCGAGCGATATTACCCGCCGACACTGCACAAGCAATCGCAGCACACAAGCTGACACCTTGCAGTGCTTTGTGGGTGTCTAGCTTTTTGTCTAACGCTGCTAGTGGAGTCAGCCACAGCACAAGAGAGGACGCACTCAACACAAACAATTTTAGCTGCATAGAAACACCCCCAAACCAATCAGCAGCATCACCAAACCGCCGATTAGAAGCGCTTGTAAATCAGCCACTGAAATCTTAAGCAGTTTACTCAGGGAATAGTCAAGCAACCAACTAAGCCCCCAAGCAATCGCAGTCGCTGCTAACAAGAATAAAACGGCTTTCATTGCCATCGGATGCAGACTCGCTATCCACCCCAAAAGGGAGAAAGCGACGCATCCGGCAACGAAGTAGTTAGCCAGATACATCGCTTTCATTTAGTTAGCCCCTCCCGTCAGTTTGGCTTTAATCGCATCAATCCGAGTGCGGGCATCGCTGTCAGCTTTGTCAATCCCTAAACCCAGTCGAGCGTAACCGGGACGCAAACTGTGTAAGTGCTTAGCCAGTCGAGTGTCTGAGCGTTTTTTGCCCAGTTCATTATCGGCGACAACACCCTCATATTTGCGGTGATGGCGGTGAACTTTAGCGTCGGCTTCTTCAATTTTTGCCAGTGCTTCATAGGCGCGTTTAGACTGTTTTGCACCGTCTGTTTTCTCCTTTGCCAAATCCTTCACCGCGTCGGCTTCATCTTTGGAAAAGTAGCGCGGTGCTGGCACAACTGGCACACTACGGATGCTGGAAAAATTACCAGGATTTAGCGGTGTGATGACGCTTGCATCAGTGCTTGCCAAAACTTTTGATTTGTCGATTGCGTGTCCGCCGTCGTTGCTGGCAGTGAGTTTGCCAGCATCAGAATTACCGCCGAAAAGGCGTAGTTGTAAGCTCATAATTTTGTCCCGATTTGAATGTTGATACGAACAGGAGAGGGAAATAAATTCAGGGGATTGATTTGTCGCCACATAGACATAGCCAGTACAAACACCCCCGTCGATGCGAGTATGAGTGCGATGAGTTGCCCAAGGTCAACCCAGTCTAAAAAGCTAGTGGAATTCTGGCGGGTGAAGCCACACACAGGGAACGAACCGTCGTTAGTCCAATCTAGGGTGTCTACAGTGTCTACAGCTTGCGGGTCAAGCGGTTCAGGCGTGGTGTCTAGCGGTATGTCTACAGTGTCTACAGCTTGCGGGTCAAGCGGTTCAGGCGTGATGTCTAGCGGTATGTCTACAGTGTCTAGTGGCACGTCTAGCACTGTGTCAAGCGATTCACCGTCAACCAGGTAAAGTTCCAGCAGCGCTTCCCACGTAGCAGTTTTAGAAAGCTTCCCAAACTGCTTGGCGTCTTCATTGGTGAATCCACGGTCAAAGGCGATCGCCCTGAGTTTGTCAATGCGACGGTAGCTGATGGCGGGCTCAGTCATGGCTGACAAGCCTCAAGTCACCGCCGATTACCAAGTGCTCATCGAAGCAGGGGTAAATAGAATCCGGGCCTTCGCCAGAAGTCCAATTAACTAGGTAAGCCCACTCACTTTGGGTTGGATGCCAAGAAACTCCAACGACTTCACCAAACTCGACACACTCTTTGTCGAACTCATCTATCCAGTGGTCGGAAATCTTGTCCCCGATAAGAAATTTCGGGCGGGGAAGTTGAGCAAAAATTGCTGGTGAAAATACAAATCGGTACAGACTGCTATTTGAGCGTCTTAGATTTTCGCGACGGGCTAAATCCTTCCAACTGAATAGATGTCCAAATTTTCGGACACGAGATTGCGTAAAGAATTGCGATCGTCCGTTAGGACAATCGGCTGAAAGTGGCATAATTTATAGGCTCCAAACGTTGTTAGAGAACGGTTTGGGGAAGTCGTGGTTTGGCTAGCATTTCCAGTGCTCGTCAACCGCGCAACAATCTTCCTTAGTTACTCACGATTGCAGACTTCCACTTCCTTGTCAACACAGGAACTGTAAAGTTTTATGTCCCAAAAGTTGTCCCTAGAATCAACATCCTAACAGCATCAAAGCGGGCGTAAATGCTCCAAAATCTTGCCGTCTAAATACACAGAATTAATCACCCTTTCCGACGTATCACACCATTTAGCAACCACCGCACTCGGCACACCCTTGCCAACCTGTTCGCTAATGAAAGTATCCCGGCACGAGTAAGGGGTAGTTGTCTTACAATCCTGTTCGTGTTGCCTGGTTTTTTCGGTAATCGGGTCAACTAATTTGTGCCATACCTGCTTAGTGAAATTGTTGTAATTAATCGCCTTGCCCTTAACAGGTGATGGGAAAACTAACCTATCTTTGTCAGTCAGATTTTGTGGCTTGATACTTTTTAGCAACTGAATCAATTCTTGATTGCAAGGAAATTTGCGCCGCTTATTGTTTTTGCTGCCGTCAACCCTTGTCTCCTTACCGCTTGGGTGTTGTATGCTCCCGTTAAACACAATGTGAGAAAAGTCAGGGGCAATGTCACACCACCTCAAACCCACAGCTTCAGAGGGACGGCATCCAGTCAGCAGCCAGAACTGCACCATTGGGTAGTAAAAACAAAACTTTTGCCCGGTTTCTCCCCTCCCGTTCCAAGTCCCTCTGTGGTTTTTGAAAGCCTCCAACACCAGCTCTTTTTCTTGTGCTGTAAATGCGTTTGGTTCCGGGTCGCTTTCCCAGTTATGCTTAGGCAATTCCGCTGCTAGTCCCTCAAACGGGGATACAGTTAAACCCTTAACAATCTTGAACTTAATCCCCCATTTAACCGCTGCATTTAGGTGAGTCAAAATCCTCTTAGTCATGCTGTTAGTCGTATCCTCCAACAGCCAAGCGCGTACCTGCAAAGCACAGTCCTCTGACAGAGGCTGGTAGGGGCAACGGTCAATATAACTTTGAATGCCCGTTACCAAGTAGTTGAAAGTTGTCGCCTTGAGTGCTGGCTTCTTGAATTCCAAGTATTTAGCAAACAACTTAGTCAGCGTCAGTTCCGGCTTAGGCTTGATTGTCTCAACAACAGTCAAGTGAGTCTGTGACTTGTACTTTTTGAGTGTGGGGTCAAACCGCTCAAACTTGATGTCAGATTCAATCACCCGTGCTTTAGCTTCTGCCAATTCCCAGTTCTCAGGGGTATCTGCCAGATTCAGGTACAGGAATTTTTGATGCCCTCCACAAAGCTGTCTCGGCATCTGCAAGCGTAGTCGGCCCTGATTGGTTTGAACGACTACGGAACCTTTTTTAGCTTTGCTTGGTGGAAGATTGACCATAATTTTTTTTTTGACAACTCAGCACCCACATAATACCCGTTTGAATACAGAATGAATACAATTTCCTAACAGCCTCATGCCACAATAACTAGAACTGTTTGCAGGCAAGCAGTTCAGGGATTTCTCCCTACCGCCTTCCAAGCTAACTATGCGGGTTCGATTCCCGCTGCCCGCTTGCGCCTACAAAAACCTCAAACCCACCAGAAATCAACGGTTTGAGGTTTTTTATTGCTGATTTTCTCGGTTGTCGAGCGGTCGGATTAACTAGAAATTGGATACAAAATGAATACAATTTGACTGCGGAACGACCAAACAGAGTATCAACTGAGTATCACATAACTACCCGATCGCCCTTTTTGGAGACAATTTGGAGATAAATGAATACAAATTGAATACAAAGCATAACTGTATTCAGTTTGAGCCGTTTAGGTTTGCAAGTATCTCTCAAAACGCCTCCACCTCTGAGCTTGTGGTGAGCTGGGTACAAGAATAATGGGTTAACATAGAGTGCCCTGATTTGCCAAGCTTGCCAAGCGCACTCAGCTTGAGTTATGACTGATTCGGAGTCGCATCAGTCACAAGGAGAGCCCGTGAAATATTTTTCAGTAGTAATGTATTTGCTGCGGGAACGGCAACAGTTTCTGGAAGAAATTCGCCAAGGTGTCAAGCTAAAATCTAAAATTTTCGGTTTGTTGATTTCTAGTACCGTATTTTTTGGCATTTACGGAGCGATATTAGGCGCATCTAGTACGTGGATGCAATGTCTGGTTTCAGCAATTAAACTGCCAGCACTTTACTTGCTGACACTGATTATCTGCTTTCCCACGCTGTACTTTTTTAATGTCATGTTTGGTTCAAAACGAACTTTTGAGCAGTATTTGACATTGTTGATGACAGCGATGGCGATGATTAGCATTTTGCTGTTTGGATTTGCACCTGTCAGTCTGTTTTTTCTCATCAGCAGTACCAATTACACTTTTTATTTGTTGCTGAATGTTGCTATTATGGCAATCACAGGATTTTTGGGGGTAAGTTTCATTTATCAAGGAATGCACTTTTTGTCCGAACAAGATACGGAAGGCAAAGACATCAGGCTAAATATTTTGCGCTTTTGGTTGGGACTCTATGCGTTTGTTGGCAGTCAGTTGGGATGGACGCTGAGACCTTTTTTTGGCGCACCTGGACAAGCTTTTCAACTATTCCGAAACCGAGAAAGCAATTTTTATCTTAGTCTGTGGCAATCAATTATGTCTCTGGGAGGATCGTAATTAATCCCAATTTAAGGAGATTTTAAATAGTGATACAAGCGGATTTGGATGAGTTGAGAATTCCTGAGAAGGAGTTGGAGGATTTGAGCGGAATAGCTTTGAGCGACGGTTTTGCAGGGAATTTTTATATACCTGCTGCACTCCGGGACCGCAAAAAGCTGTTTGCTCTGTTGTTGCATGAGTTGCTGATATTTTGCGTGACGCTTGTTGTCTCGCTGCCTGTGGCTTTGCTGGTCAATAAACATAATGTTGGTTCATTTAGCGATGCTGAGATATTTGTCAGGGTTTTACAAATAACTTTGGGTTTGTCGCTGGCGATTACTGTGGCTTGGAATGTCTATAAATGGGTGAAGGCAAAACCTCTGGAAACGCTAGCGGGTCTGCTGGATGAAGTTGAGAAGTATCATGAGGTGATTCAGGCTTTAGATATTATCGATCGCCTAACGGCTGCTGGCAATTTACAAGCCAATTTAATTAACCGAGCAGATGCAATTGAGGCATTAAAAATCACTAGAGAAAGTTTAGTGTGTGCTTTGAAAACAGAGAGGATTCTCAGGGAAAATCAGCAATTTATCGGCCGCCGTTACGAGTTATTTGCTAATATTGAAAGTAATTTGGCTGCTTTGATGGCGGTGGATGTGAGCGATCGGGCGACGGAATACGGGCGGTTGCTAAATGAGGCTTTGGAAATTGGGATGAGCGTGCACAAAGAGGTAAGAAATTTGCAAAATGGGCGTTAGAGTTGCTGGAGAGTTCCTGATTTGTAGTAAAAGTAGTAACTGAGATATTGCACCATGCTCAAGAACAGGCAGGATGCCTGTTCCACAAAAATTAAATTTTCTTGTGGGGTGTCCCGCCCGCCCCTGAAAGGCTTATTGAAAATGGTGCAATATAGAAGTTACTACAATTTTTTACCTAGGAAAACTTTCAACCCTCAAAAATATCCAACTGTTCGCCCTCAGACTCTTTTTTGCCATCTTTTTTAACACCTTTCCGCAGCCCGATCGCAATTTTGCTATGTTTCTCAATCTGCTTCATCACTTGTCTCGCCCGGTCAATCACCGACGGCGGTAAACCGGCCAATCTGCCCGCTTCAATTCCGTAAGATTTGTCAGCACCTCCCGGCTGAACTTGGTGCAAAAAAACGATTTGATCCGGCAATTCTTTCACTGTCACTTGATAATTTGCGACATTATCTAAAATAGAAGCTAACTCATTTAACTCGTGATAGTGAGTCGCAAAAATTGTCCGCGCCCGAATCTCAGTTGCTAAATATTCTGCCACAGACCAAGCAATTGACAGTCCGTCAAACGTCGCTGTTCCCCTGCCAATTTCATCTAACAAAACCAACGATTGCGGCGTCGCGTGATTGAGAATATTTGCAGTTTCGTTCATTTCTACCATAAACGTAGACTGACCGGTCGCCAAATCATCTACTGCGCCGACGCGGGTAAAAATGCGATCGCAAATTCCCAAACTCGCAGCTTTCGCCGGCACAAAACTGCCCATCTGCGCCATTAACTGGATCAAACCCACCTGCCGCAAGTAGCAGCTTTTCCCGCTAGCATTCGGCCCGGTTAAAATAATTAAATCTGGGCGGTTTAGCGATTTTTCCCGACCCAAAAAAGCCGAATTAGGTACAAAAAATCCGGGCGGCAAAGACTTTTCCACCACAGGATGACAACCTTCAATAATTTTAATTTCCCGACTTTCTGTCATAGTCGGGCGGCAGTAATTCTGGTAAACTGCTACTTCTGCTAAACCGCACAAAACATCTGCAGCCGCCACGGCGCGGGAAACGTTGCGAATAATTTCGGCCTGTTCTCCTACCTCCGATCGCACTTTAGCAAAAATATCGTATTCCAATTGATTTAAATCTTCCCGCGCTGTCAGAATTCGCACTTCCCTTTCTTTTAATTCTTCAGTGCTGTAGCGTTCTTCATTGGTGAGAGTTTGCTTGCGGGTGTAGTCCTTCGGCACTTGGTCTACTTTCGATTTAGTAATGCTGATGTAATAGCCGAAAGCTTTATTGTAGCCTACTTTTAAATTAGAAATTCCGGTGCGTTTTCTCTCAGTTGCTTCTAAATTTGCAATCCATTCTTGGTCTGCTGATGCAGTGTGGCGCATTTCATCTAGCATGGGATTGATTCCCGAGCGAATCAAACCTCCTTCTTTTAAATGAATCGGCGGTTCATCAACTAAGTGAGCGTGAATTGTATTTGCTAATTCTTCTAGAATTGGCGGTACATTTTGCAGCGCTTTCAAATAGGGCGAGATCCCTTGGGCTGCGATGGAGGCTAATGCCGGCAGTTTCGAGAGAGAATCAGCTAAAGCGACCAAATCCCGCGCGCTAGCTGTTCCCGAACCGGCGCGGCCTGTCAGTCTTTCGATGTCGTAAATTTGGCGCAGCAACTGCTGCAAATCTTGGCGCAGACCGTTATTTTCTACTAATTCTTGAATCGTGTCGTGTCGGGCGCAAATGCCTTTAATGTTGAGCAGAGGTTGCAGCACCCAGCGGCGCAAAGCGCGGCCTCCCATTGCGGTGCTGGTTTTGTCTATAGCCCACAGCAGCGAACCGTGAAAAACCCCATCTCTCACTGTTTGAGTAATTTCGAGATTGCGGCGGGTTTGGTAGTCGAGTATGAGAAAATCGGTGAGAGTGTAAGTGTGCAATCTTTGCAAAGAAACTGCTTTTTCCTTTTGAGTTTCTTCGATATATTGCAGCAAACCGCCGGCGGCGCGCACTGCGAGGGAAAGGTGTCCGCATCCCAGGCCTTCGAGCGATCGCACTTTGAACTTTTGCAGGATTCTCTGTTTTGCTTCGGACAAACTAAACGGAATTTGCGATCGCAAAGAATAGCAAAACGAATTCGGCAAACAATCGGGCAAATGCTCGGATTTCTCTCCGGGCCTCAACATAGTCACCAAATCCGGCGCATTAGTCGGTACCAAGACTTCCGAAGGTTGCAAGCGCAGCAATTCTAAGGTTAATTGTTCTAAACTGTCTGCTTGGGTAGTGACGAATTCTCCCGTAGAAATATCTGTATAAGCCAATCCCCAATGTTCCCCAGCAATGACGACTGCTGCTAAAAAATTATTTTGTCTGGGTTTGAGCATTCCGTCATCAGTCAAAGTTCCGGGAGTGAGAATGCGGGTAATTTCTCGCTTGACTTGACGACCTTCTCTAGCAGCAATCGAGGCATCTTCAACTTGGTCGCAAACTACCACGGCATAACCTTTTTCTACTAACATTGAGGTGTAGCGGTCGAGGGCGTGGTGCGGTACTCCCGTCATCGGCACTCTGCCAATTTCTTTGCCGCTTTCTTTGCTAGTACAAACAAGTTCTAATTCCTGCGAAATAGTAACTGCATCTTGGAAAAAACACTCAAAAAAATCTCCGACTCGAAACAATAAAAGTGCGTGGGGATACTGTTCTTTCACTTCCACATACCGCTGCATCATCGGTGTCAGCTTGGTGAATTCTAGTAGGCGGTAGTCGGCATTGCGGATGTTGGGTTGATTGGGATCTGTTGGGGTAGATGCAGTGTAAGGCATAAAAGGCGATCGATAAATTTTAATCTTTAACAACTTTAGCGCAAGCTCGGCTTTTAGCTATAACTAATATACAATATTTGACGATTAATCCTCCTTAAGCAGGGTGCGTAATTCTCCTGATTGGGGTGAAGTGTTGAGCTATACAAAAGCCGCGCACCCTGTTTAATAATTGATAAACCCGCTTTTACGTGAGAAGTTTTTGGTCGCTGTTTATCTCAAGTGAGTAAAAATAGCGGCTATAGTGAGGCAAAATGCGGAAAGTTTATTGATTGTGAGAAGGGAGCGAGCGGCGATCGACAAAAACAATCTCAGCTATGTAGTTGTTAGCTGTTATAGCAGATGTAGAAGGAAGAAAGAAGAAGGAAAAAGGAAAAAGGAAAAAGGCTTTAGTTATCTAAAAGAGAAGTCAGAAGCAATCTTCGGCAACGGTTTCAGCAATTAAGAACGTTCTCACCGTCGGGCGCGGTTGCTATAACTGTTGGGGGTTAACAGAAGAATGTGAAATATCCCGCACTTTAGTTAGAGGATTAACTTGACATTGTTGTTATTGGAAACAGCCGGAAGATAGATTTATAAATTATACCTAGGATAGAGATAAACTATATTTTATATGCTTAACATTAAAATATCCAAGCAGATAATTAATCGGCGTAGTAAATTTAAGATTGAGAAGCAAAAATCGGCCAGCTATTAGTTAACTAGAGGAAAAAAATAATGAAAGCTCTTTGCTGGCACGGAGCAAATGATGTGCGAGTCGATCATGTACCAGACCCAACAATTATCAACCCGCGCGATGCGATAGTTAAAATCACGTCTACAGCAATCTGCGGCTCGGATTTACACCTCTACAATGGCTTCATCCCGACAATGCAATCGGGCGATATTCTGGGACACGAATTCATGGGGGAAGTAGTCGAACTCGGCAGCGAAGTCAAGAACTTGAAAAAGGGCGATCGCATCGTCATTCCTTTTACTATTTCTTGCGGCAGTTGCTTCTTTTGCAACCGCGATTTGTGGTCGCTGTGCGACAACTCCAACCCCAATGCTGGGCTGGCTGAAAAAATGTTCGGTCATTCGCCGGCGGGACTGTTTGGCTACTCGCATTTAACGGGCGGCTATGCAGGAGGTCAAGCAGAATACGCGCGGGTTCCGTTTGCAGATGTCGGCCCTTTAAAAATTCCCGACGGACTTTCTGACGAACAAGTATTGTTCCTCACCGATATCTTTCCTACCGGTTACATGGCGGCAGAAAACTGCGACATTCAGCCGGGGGATACTGTCGCAGTTTGGGGATGCGGGCCTGTCGGACAATTTGCGATCAGAAGCGCGTTTATGCTGGGGGCCGATCGAGTAATTGCGATCGACCGCATACCGGAACGCTTGCAAATGGCGGCTGCGGCCAAAGCTGAAATCATCAATTACGAAGAAATGGACGCCGGGGAAGCTGTCACCGAAATGACGGGGGGACGCGGGCCCGACTCTTGCATCGACGCGGTGGGGATGGAAGCCCACGGCACCGGTCTCGACGCTTTGTACGACAAAGCTAAGCAAGCCGTGCGGTTGGAGAGCGATCGACCTACGGCCCTGCGACAAGTTATCCTCGCGTGTCGCAAGGGCGGTACAGTCTCAATTCCCGGCGTTTACGGCGGCTTCGCAGACAAAGTGCCATTAGGTGCAGCTTTCAACAAAGGCTTGACCCTGAAAATGGGACAGACGCACGTTCACCGCTATTTGGGGCCTTTGCTCGATCGCGTTCAAAAAGGCGAAATTGACCCGTCATTCGTAATTACGCACCGAATGAAATTGGATGAAGCGCCCCACGGCTACGATATTTTCCTCAACAAAAAAGACAACTGCATCAAAGTTGTCCTCAAACCATAACTTGCATTCAATTGACAAGGAGAAACTATGCTTTTAAAAGAAAAAGAATCAGGCGACTTGATAAAAATTCTCGATGTAGATGCTTTAGTCAACCCTACCAAAAATGAGGTATTGGGGCAAAATCAAGCAGGTGAAGAAGAGCAAGATCCAGAAAAATTTCCGAAGAGTAAATTAGTTTTTCCCTCCGGCGAAGTTTTGCCGCGCTGCTGGACTGATAAAAATTATAAAACTCATTGATTCAAGGGAAACCCCCAACCTAATACCCAGAGCCCCGACTTCTTAAAGAAGTCGGGGCTCTAACAGTTGGAGGTAACAAGGGAGATTAATTGTTAACGATCCGATCGACTTGATGCGCTTCTGTGATGTCTGGAATATCCAGCCGCGCAGCTAATTTGCGAATGACTGCTTCCGGTACTGTTGCTGTGCGCGATCGATTCCGCTGCAATATTTCTTCTAGAGGTACTTCTAGATAAACAATGCGAATGCGCGCTTGGTAAGCCGCAAAAAAATCAATTAATTGCTGCCGCATTTGTTTAGTTGTATTCGTGGCGTTCCACACAAAAGAACGCCCCTCATTCATGTATTCGCGCGCTCTTTTTTTGGCGGCTGCGACCACATTTCCAGGGGTTTCGTCGGGAGGGACATTCATCTCTTTTCGCAGTGCATCCAGCGAGATTACTGGCAAATTTGGGAGATTTTTCTGAATCCAATAATCTTTACCGCTTCCCGGCAAGCCGGACATCAAAATTACTTCGCATTTAGTGTCGTCAAATGCTTCGTAATCTGGGTTTCCGTTCTCTTTGCGGAAGTAGATAAATCGGCTGTGTGCTGATGGGAATTGTCGGGGAGAATCCCAACAATAATTTTCTTGACAAAACTCCCGAAATAGTTCTATTTTATCGAGCAATTCTTGTTGGTCGGCGCAGTGGCGGCCGCGCACGTCTGCTTCGGCTAAAAGTGCGAGGAAATCGCAGCGGACAACTTGACTGACTTTAATTACGGACTGCTGCGGGTTGGGTTTGTCGATTAACCAGATGGGTAAACTGCCGAATTGGACGATCGCCACCACTGTTTCGCGAATCTCAAACTGCACGGGCGGCTCGAATTGAGATAAAATTTGTCTGACCATTCTCGCACCTTGACGGGCGTGACCTTTTGAGCTGATTCTGCCGTCGGCTTCTATTTTTGTAAAGGTTGGTTTTGCGACATCGTGCAGCAAAGCGGCGGCAAAAAGTATCGATCGCTCTTTTTCGGGAAGCTGCCGCCAATTTGGGGAAGATATTAAGGCTTCGCAGACCATTTTTGTATGAATAAAAACATCTCCTTCGGCGTGGTAAATCGGGTCTTGCTGACATCCTTTGAGGCTGTCAATCCAGTCGAAATGCGTTTGAATACCGTCCCAATCCAGGAACCAATCGGGCGGTTCGGGACAAAAGGGAAAAGTCCAAGGCGGCGAGGGCGATAACAGTGTATTCATAAATTCACCTGCTGGTTAACTAAAATTAAATAAATCTGCGCCGGGACGCAGAATATTGGGTATAATTGGGCGATTTAGCCAATGTCCTTCGGCATTTTTAATAGCAGTCAAAAAACTGGCACGCACGTATTTGTAACGCGCCTTTACTATGCCATCTTCTTCGACTTTAATGTACAGACCCTCCATGCGATCGCTCTTGTCAGTCTCTTTCAAACACCGTTCTTCATCTAATCCCAATTCCCCGCAGTACAAACGCAAGCGTTCCAAATGTCCGGGTTGAATAAAATTAGATTTTTCCATAAACTGCATCATTTGCTTGGGAGATTTCAGCACTCCAGAAAACAGCACGGGAACGGACACCAACGGCAATCCGCTTAACAAATTGCGGCGGGATTCTGTACTCAAAAATTGATTTGTTTCTAAGTCGAGCACGTCGTATTCCATAAAATAGTGCGGCAAAAAATCATAAAAAACAGTGTGTTTGGCATAAAGCCATTCGCCGTAAAGAATATAGCGATTTCCCAGGACTTCTCCCAGGGCTGGGCTGAGACTGAAAGCCCACTGTTTGAATAAGTTAAAATGTTTTTCCCTCGGCCCGCCGGTGAGATAGTGGCCGCGACTTTGCAGCAGCATTTGTCCGTCTGGTGCGAAGCTGATGCCTGTATTAGCGCCGTCTACCTTTTCTTCTATAATTAGAGGGCGATCGGTCAAAACGCTAAATGGCACGCTGTCGAGGTCTTCATCACCCGGTTGGAAGCGCGAACCTTCGATGTGATAAGTTCTAGGATATTTAACAATTTTGAGCATCAGCCCATCCGTTTTAGATTTTAGATTTGAGATGCGACCCGATCCATTTTAGACTGTAGTAATTTTAGATTTGAGATTTTAGACTTGAGAGGCAACCAAATCCATTTAACCATTATAATGGAATGAGAACAAAGGAGCGTGTAAGTTGAAAAGTCAAAGTTTCCAGAGTATATCATCAGCATTCGCTGGGATTCTATTAGTAGGCGCGCTACTCATCGCCTTCAACTCTTTTGTCGTCATCAATCCAGGTGAAGCAGGAGTAGTCAGCGTTTTAGGAAAAGCCAGAGATGGAGCATTGTTAGAGGGGTTTCACCTCAGACCCCCGCTGATCTCCAAGGTAGATGTGTACGATGTAACAGTGCAAAAATTTGAAGTTCCCGCCCAGAGTGCTACTAAAGACCTTCAGGATTTAAATGCTAGTTTTGCGATCAACTTTCGCCTCGATCCTGCGAGAATAGTTGATGTCCGAAGGACTCAAGGAACATTGGAGAATATAGTTTCAAAAATTATTGCTCCTCAGACGCAAGAAGCATTTAAAACAGCCGCTGCACTGAGAACCGCCGAACAATCTATTACTCAAAGAAGTGAACTGAAGCGAGACTTTGATACTGCGCTGAAGGACAGGCTATCCAAATATGATGTAATCGTACTCGATACGAGCGTTGTTAACATTCGATTCTCGACAGATTTTGCGAAAGCGGTTGAGGAGAAACAGGTTGCTGAACAGCGGGCACAAAGGGCTGTTTATGTGGCTCAGGAAGCAGAACAGCAGGCTCAAGCCGACATTAACCGCGCTCAAGGTAGGGCTGAAGCTCAAAGACTTTTGGCTGAAACTTTGAAGGCTCAGGGCGGCAATTTAGTTCTGCAAAAAGAGGCGATCGAAGCTTGGAGAAGCGGGGGAGCTCAGATGCCAAAAGTGCTGGTTATGGGCGCAGGTTCGAGTCGGGTTCCTTTCATTTTTAATATGAGCGATATTCAGGAAGAACCCGATCGCCCGCAAGTGACAAACAATTAAAATATGACAGAGGGTAACAAACCCGGTGTCTCAGAAAATATTGGCTTTGCTAACCAGAAATCTCGCAATAAACCGGGTTTCCTCAGAAAGCGCACATAAGTCCTATGAGAGTTGCCGGAATATGCTACACTTCTGGAAGCCACAATATAACGACAGTTTGAAACCTGTCGCTATAAAAGCGAAGTCCGCAATTAACACGCAGGCAACACAATCATTTTAGGAAGCCAGGAGAAATCATGACCCGCGCTATTATGGAAACCGAGAAAGGCACAATCAATTTGGAATTGTTCGATGCGGATGCGCCTAACACAGTGAAGAATTTTGTTGACTTGGCGGAAAAAGGTTTTTACGATGGATTGACTTTTCACCGAGTCATTCCTAACTTTATGATTCAAGGTGGCTGTCCCAAAGGCAATGGAACGGGCGGCCCCGGCTACAAAATCAAGTGCGAAATTAACTCCAACAAACATTTGGCAGGAACTTTATCGATGGCTCACGCAGGCCGCGATACGGGTGGCAGCCAATTCTTTATTTGCCATTCTCCCCAGTCTCATCTAGATGGAGTTCACACAACTTTTGGCAAAACTGAGGATATGTCTGTCGTCAATGCTATCCGCCAAGGTGACAAAATTATTTCGCTGAAAATTGAGCATTAATTTCCTCTAATTAGTTGCGTTTGTAGTAAGGATTTTCGTCCTTATTGCAAACACAACTTGTGAAAATTAAGAGTTTTAAAATCTACAATTTATGACAATAATTTCTTGATGGTACAAGCCCCGGAATTTATCCGTTGAATCAATCCAAAATCCAATATCATTGCATCCTCAAGCCCCCAGATTGATCCGTGGTGTCAATCGAAAATCAAAAATCAAAAATCTCAAATCGAAAAGCCCCCAGATTGATCCGTGGTGTCAATCGAAAATCAAAAATCTCAAATCTCAAATCGAAAAGCCCCCAGATTGATCCGTGGTGTCAATCGAAAATCAAAAATCTCAAATCTCAAATCGAAAAGCCCCCGGATTTATCCGTGGTGTCAATCGAAAATCAAAAATCTAAAATCGAAAATCGAATGACTGTTATCAATGATTATGCTGTGGTGACTGAGTTAACTGAACTATATTTAAAATACGAAAAAGCTCTGTGTACGAACGATATTGAAACTCTCGATAATTTGTTCTGGGATGCGCCGGAAGTCGTGCGGTTTGGGGTGACGGAGAACCTGTACGGGAGCGATGAGGTGAGGGCTTTTCGCAAAGGACGATCGCCTGTAAATGTCGATCGAGAAATGTTCAACCTCAAAGTCGTGACATTCGACAGAGACACGGCGGCTGTGACGCTGGAATTCCGCCGTGTAATGGATGGAGTGGTGCGGCTGGGGCGGCAGAGTCAGATGTGGCGGAAGTTTCCTCAAGGGTGGAAGATTGTTTCGGCTCACGTTTCTTTGTTGCCAGTGTAGATGTTAAAGGTAAGGAAACAATAATTGTCTAAAGCAGGCGGAATTTATGACCAATAATTTCTTGATGGTACCCGCCACGTGATTTATCCGTGGAATCAATCCAAAATCCAAAATCCTTGCATCCTCAAGCCCCCGGATTTATCCGTGGGGTCACTCTAAAATCTAAAATCTAAAATCTAAAATCGAATGACTGAATCATTCATCATCTAGAGCAACGTCTAATAGTTCAATTTCCAGACTTTCTTCCTCATCTTCATAATTAAATTCTAATCTGCTCTGCTTAATAATCTCGTTCAATACATTGCTTAAGTACCCTTTGGCAACCGCTTGTTCAAATCTTTCTATCAGAATAGGAACATTGATTATTTCTTGTATACATTGCATATACTGAGATACTATAGCATTTATGGAATACAGCTTTCGAGCTTGTGCTTCAATCTTTGATTTAATTTCACTATCTGAATCTAAAGATTTAACTACAAATGTGATCGGATACCTTTCAATTTTATCAATGTCTAGGAAATATTTATTTACATCTACAGTTTCAGTCACCTGAAAAAAACGTCCTAGGGGTTTCATTACAAAGTCAATTCCCCCATCATTAGCATTTGTCCTACCTGTTTTAAACAGCTTTAAATTTTCTTGCTGGAGTCTGTCTAGTGCATAACCCCAATAAATAACTCGGTCATTGTAGTAGTATTTTAATATACTGTAGCTGACTATCTCGAAAATTCGAGCATCTACATTTGGCGCTACCATTTGTTTTATAAATTCTCTGACTTGAACCTCTGTCAATCTTTGAGCATCTTTACAGATTTGAATAAACTTTTCAAAGCTATCTCTCTTAGCTTCAACGTAAGCATCAATTATGTGGATTACTGTTTCTGCTATATTGTGTTCATTCTCATTGATTTTGACTTTTAATAAATTTTCGTTAAACCAATACCTGTTATTTTTCTGATTTCTCAAAATAGGGATGAACTCACAAGTGGGAAAATATTTTTTAAATTCTTCATTCATCCTATGGTTCAAGCCATGATTTTGAAGCTTTTGCCCGAATGGTAATTCACGCTGTCTCTTAAAAAGATTCGTATAAACTGCACCTTCATAATCTGAATACATTCCTGTCCGATCGAAATTTTTCCCCAAATAATCTTCCACTAAAACATAGATTGCGTATAAGTTGGCAAAACTTCCTCTTGATTTTGAGCCTTTATTTGAAGATTTAGTCTTGATATTCAAATATGAAATTAGCTGACTTTCACGGACTATTTGATCCCCCTCGTCGCCAAAGTTCTCCTCTAAAATGGCCTTAATTATTTTTGTAAATTCATGTTCCATTTTTATTATAGCTGTAAGTTTATTGTTAGCTGCTGTGGCGAAACTTCACCGGATTTGACTTCAGACATGAGAGCCTCTTCACTCTCATCGGGGGTAATTTGCAACCTCCGCAATCCTATTTGTAGATACTTTTCTTGTAATTCTATGCCGATTGACTTTCTGTTAAGCTGCTTGGCAACAAATGATGTTGTAAAAGTTCCCGAAAATATATCTAGTACAACGTCGCCCTCATTACTACTGGCTTTGATAATTCTTTCTAACAATGATGTTGGTTTTTGGGTAGGATGTTCCTCATACTCACGCATACGATATCTCACTCTCGGAAACTCCCACACATTACCTGGAACTTTTTTAGAATTATATACTGATGGTGTAGCCTTGCGGTAGTCAATTAGCTTTCTAACAGATCCGGTTTTTGCCTCTACCAGAATATCTGAGGAATTGAATGTATAATTTCGTTTGTCTTTGACGCAATATAAAATTGGTTCGTACAGAGAACCGTAAAATTTTTTTGCTTGTACGCCCGAACTGTCATAATACCACACTATTCGAGAAAGGATTGTTAAACGATCGCGCAAATATAAATCAAAGTAGGGCATACTTTGAGTTGACGCCATTAGATACAAACTGCCGTTATGCTTGAGCTTGTTAACACATAAGTTTAACCAACTATAACTCCATTCTAAATAATCATTTTCAAATTCCCACTTGTCTTTAAAACCATTAAAATTTTTGCCAATATTATAGGGGGGATCGGCAAAAATCAAATCTATTGAGTTGTCTTGAATTTCACTGCCAAGCACTTCTAACACATCTCCTAAAATGAGCTTGTGCTCGTCAATTTCAAAGATTTTCATTTAGCCTAACCTCTTCCAATTAATATTGGCTATTGCCAAGTTGAGTGAGATATGTTCTATAAATATTTAATACAGTTCATACTTGAGCAACGTACACGGAATCGATCCATTATAAACAGGAATTCGCCGCGATGTCCTGAGTCCCACCTTTTTACCCAACTCCTTATTGCCAGTTAAAATAAACGCATTCCAACCTTTAAAACGATGCTTGAAAATATCCCCCAACATCTTGTACAAATCTCCCAATTCGCTAGCATCTCCCAGGCGCTCTCCGTAGGGAGGATTGCAAATCAAAACGCCTCTGTCTGCGGGGGCTTCCAACTGAGACAATTCGGTTTGAGCAAACTGAATCTTACCGGAAATACCGGCTTGCTGCGCGTTCGTGCGAGCTTGAGTTAACATATCAAAATCGCGATCGCACCCTGCAATCACCTGTTTAAGCTCCGGTAACTCGCTGTTTTCAGCTTCTGCCCACAATTTATCCCACAAAGGTTCGTCAAAATCCCGCCAAGTCATAAATCCAAACTTTTCTCGAAACAATCCCGGTGCAATATTCAACGCCTTTAAAGTCGCTTCCAAAGGCAAAGTTCCAGAACCGCACATCGGGTCTAAAAACGGCAAATCAGGCGTCCATTCTGCCATCTCCAACAAAGCCGCAGCTAGGGTTTCTTTGAGGGGAGCAAGCCCCATCGCCGGTCGATATCCCCGGCGGTGCAAACTGCCTCCAGAACTGTCTAAACTTAAAATAGCTCTATCTTGATGAATGTGAATGTTAATTAGCAAATCGGGATGATCTACATCGACATTAGAACGCTTGTTAAATTGAAGGCGCTGTTGGTCGGCGATCGCATTTTTGACTTGCAAAGCTGTAAAGTGAGTGTGGTTCAACTTTTCGTTGCCGCCGGTGCAGTTTACTGCTAACGTATTTTCGGGATATAAGTATTCGTCCCAAGGGATTTTCTGCACTTCGCGGTAGAGCATATCCGAGTTGTAACACCGGAATTCGGCGATCGGCATTAACACTCGAAAAATTGTTCTAGACCACAGATTGACGCGGTACAATAAAGTGCGATCGCCCGCAAAGTAAACCCCAGTAAAATCTGGCTTGACATCCTGAGCCCCTAAACGTTCTAATTCTTGGGCGGCAATAGTTTCTAAACCGCGCGCAACTGTAGCAAAATATTGATTCATTGAGAATTGGTAATTGGGAATTGGGAATTGGGAATTGTTACTAACAACAGACACCAGACTGATGACTATAATAGCTGGTTTTAATCCTAACTATCAAAATAAATACTCTACCTTCACGATAAATCACTCGCATTAATCTGGGTGGGGGCGGGTTTGAGAGATTGTTCTTTGTTGGCTGTGATTGTTTGTGAAACCCGCCCCTACAGATTGTTAGAAATGTGTGAGTCACAAACTGTCAGTGGGGGCGGGTTTGAGAGATTGTTCTTTGTTGGCTGTGATTGTTTGTGAAACCCGCCCCTACAGATTGTTAGAAATGTGTGAGTTACAAACTGTCAGTAATACTCGTGAAATTAAAAGCTTTCACGCGCACTCCGGGCACGACACTACCGCCGTAACGCTTCACCGCACTAACTGCATCCACATCGCGCAACATATCAGGTAAAACTTGATTGAAACGCAGGTTTTTAATCGGATAAGCAATTTTGCCATCCTCAATCCAAAAAGTACCGTCGCGAGTCATTCCCGTTACTTCCAATGTTTTCGGATTAACGTAGCGCACGTACCAAGCTCGACTGACGAAAATTCCGCGCTCGGTTTGAGCAATTAAATCTGCTAAACTTTGGTCGGAACCTGTCATCACGATCGGGTAAAAAGCACCTTTTGCCTCTTTGCCTTTTTGTGCGGCCCAGTAGCGGGAATAAGACAAACTTTGAGGTACGCCATCTTTGATGATTTCCAAATAGTTATTGCTCAATCCGTCGCCGAAAAAAGTATTCGATCGCAGCAAAGGATGAGCCGGATCGCGCTGCACTTGCACTAACGGGCTAAAAAGTTGTTCCCCCGCGCGGTTTCCCGCTGGTTTTCCCTCTGCATCGGCGATCGACATAAACGATCGCCCCTCATCCGCCGCCCTCGCATCCAGCCCCCAAATCACCCACGGTAGCAAGCCCGCAAAAGCAGCGCCGTCAAAGATTACCGGATAAACGCCGGGAGTGATGGGGCGCGGGTTGCGAGATGCGATCGCCCGATCGAGCACTTGTTCTGCTAATTGGGCGATCGGCAATTCGTTGATACTCCAAGCAGTGCTCTTCGCCCAGCTAGAACCGTCTTCAACGCGAGCAGTCAAGCTGAAATCCGCCTCTGTAGACTGGTTGCAGGCGCGGAGTCCGGTTGACGAGGCGATCGCGTACAGCGACGCCTCAGCGCTCAAAGTACCCGAACCGTGAGCCCCCCCCTGTGCGGCAATGGCGCAAGATTAAAGTCAGTGAAGGAGTCGCCTCCTCCACTGCTCTCCAAAACGGAACGTGATAGTTTCCCATCATTCCGCTCCTCAATAAAACGGCTGTTGTCATCAGTACGTCATTACCAACATATCGTTTTCCCAAGCCCAAAGGCTTGGTTCCACTGGTGGCTTAGGTTTAGCACTTTTGCAGCTAGATTTGTTACCAAGACTGCCATCATTGGCAGTCTTTGTGTCGTGGCAATGTCGATGGAGTAGCTGCCAATTATCATACGATTCCTTTCCACCTTTCGATTTGGGGGCGATGTGGTCAACCTCTATCGAATCTCCATCTTTGAAGTAGTTATCGCAGTGAGCGCATTTCCCTTTTTGTCGCTTGAGTAGTTTGGCTACTCTTACGGGTATTTCTGGGTGTACTCCCATTCTTGAACTCCAATATATCCAGTCACCGTCATAGGGTGATGCCATCCCTTTTACTTTTACATAGCGCTTTATTTCAGTGGAACTATGTTGTATGAGCTTTAGAGGATTGTTACCCTCTCCGGTTGCGAACACCCAGTTATTGCCTTCTACGGTTTTGAAGTATTTAAGGCGTGTCCATCCTCTGCCCTTGTTCCTATGACGATGGCGACCCCATTTGAGAAGCTTCCAAACCACTAAGTGCCACAGCCTATCAAATATTTTCTTGCTGACGACTGTTGAGAAGTAGTTACACCAACCCCTAATGATAGGATTGAGATTTTTTATTAAAGTCGCTTGGTTTAACCCACGCGATTTATTTATTACTTCCGCAACTTTTCTGTAGTGCCTTTTCTGACTTTCCTTGCTAGGGCTGATAATAGTTTTAAAGCCCAATAAAGTGCCTCTAGTTCCCTTACTTGAGTTGTGTTTTCCTACTGGAAACTGCCTGATGTTGAATCCTAGAAAGTTAAATCCAGGTTTTTCATCATCTAGTTTATTCAGGGTGTGGGCTAATCTTGTTTTACTCGGCTTTAATTCTAACCCAATGTCACTTAACCACTTCTCTATCTCAACCTTACACAGCTTCACAACTTCTACATCCTCATGGAGAACTACGAAATCGTCCGCATATCGTATCAGTGAAATCGATTTGATTTTGTCTCGTAATCCATAAGTATGACCACGAGAGTCTCTCATCTCGAATTTTGGGGCTAAACCCATAATCAATTCCTCAATCCCATGTAAGGCGACATTGGCAAGTAGAGGTGAAATCACCCCGCCCTGTGGTGTCCCTTCATCAGTTGGGAACAGCTTGTTTCCATCCATAACACCAGCTTTTAACCAAGCCCGGATTTGTCTCCGTAGGGTAGGATAGGTATTTAATTTTGAGAGAAGTACATCATGGTTAATGCGGTCGAAGCATTTACTGATATCGGCATCCAGCACATATTTTGATTTCTGACTTACCGCACTGAATATTGCTCCTATTGCATCGTGGCACGAGCGTCCTGGTCTGAACCCGTATGAGTTAGGTTCAAATCGCGCTTCCCATTCTGGTTCTAACACCAGTTTGACTAACGCTTGCAAGGCTCGGTCTTCCATTGTCGGTATGCCTAACGGTCTTTCCTCATCTGTCCCTGGTTTGGGTATCCAAACTCGGCGTGTTGGCTTAACCTTTGAACCCAATGATATTTTATCTATCAGTGCGAGACGTTGCTTTGGGGTCAGCGATTTAACACCGTCCACGCCTGCCGTCTTCTTTCCTTGATTATCTTGTGTTACCCGACGAACCGATAATGCTTTTGCTGCCCAAGAACTTATCAACAGTTTCTGGAGTCTGCGTACTAGCTTGACATCACCACGATTAGACGCTTGATATATCCGCTTTTGCAATTTAAAACGTTACGCTCTAGCTTTCGCCAGTTGATATCGTTCCATTCATACATCGGTTTTTCTACCGTGTTCATAACATATTCATTGCTACTTGTAGCTATACCATCCGTATTACCGTAAGTCCGTTAGCATATCCTCACCATTGCAGTGAGGCGTTGGCTTTTGACTCAATCTCTACCACCTGTTACCTGGAAGTCCAGATGTTTCGTCTTAGCTGACTGCTCGAAGTATTCGACCTCTTCGAGAGTAATCAGGTGGGTTACTTCGTTCCTCATAACCATTGGTCTGTTCCGTTAGGATGTCACCTCTTCACCGAGTTTTTGGGTAACGTAGGTATGTCGGGCAAAATTCTCATACCACCCTGTACTAATGCCCTTTTGGGACTACCAGCGCATAAAGCCTTATTTCGCTGGTTCGCCGTAACGGTGATTCAGGCAGTGACTTCGCATTTGCTATCCGTAGGAACTTGCTCACGGGATACCACTTTTAGGCTAGTGGCTCTTTCCGCTTTTATCTCCGCTTCACCGATTGATGGCTAGTCTCTACAGTGGGAGATATGCTTTCACCTCTACGTCTGAGGGGCAGGACTTATCGTTTTCTAGGATACTAACGCTCACCTGCAAGGTTATGAAGTTGTCATCTACAAGGGATTAAAGTGCGAACTCAATCCTCATGGATTACCCTGTAGAAGCCAGTCATCCCCCAATTTCTCGGTTTCGACTGAACGAATCGCACCTTGCTGCACCATTTTGGCCCGCGCTAGAGGCGATACAGTTGCCGTTGCTGCGTCGAAGGCGGGCGAGCGCAAATCGTAGGTTTGAGGCGGCAGCAGCGGCATCCATTCGGGGTCTGCCGGCGCAATTCTGGCCAATTCTTCCGATCGCTTGACTGCGGAGGCGATCGCATCTTCATCAAATTCTGTAACAGATGCAGAGGCGCTTTTCTTGCCGAAATAGCTAGTAATGCTCAGGCTAAATACAGCTTTGCTAATATTTTGGCTGATTTGATTTTCCGAGAATCTCGAAAGAGATTCTTCGCCAGTAGAGAGACTGACAAATACTGCTTCGGCTTCCGATTGTTTGACTGCTTTTTCTAGTAAAGATAAGGCTTGGTCTTCACTTAAAAGTGGGGGGGATGTTACGAGCATAAGCTAAAATGCTAGGAAAATTTGTTGTATTTGAAAACATTTTGAACCGCGATACAGCGGTTAACTCGCCTGTACTAAAGAGCGAACTGCTAACACTTCATCAGCTCGCAGAAGTTCCACATCAGAACGGGAGACAGCCACAACTAAAATCGATTCTCCTAAAGCATTAAATATTTCTAGAACGCAGCCATCTTCGCCTTCGTTTGGGTGAGGTACGCGATCGACTAACATCGCTACATCGCCTTTTTTTAGCTGATATAGCGGTAGATCCCGACACAATGCTACACGCTGGTAAAGTTCAAGTTTCACGTCGAGACTCCTTTTTCGGTTTGAGAGTAATAAAATGAAAACTTCCGTCAATTTGCCACTGCAACCAAATTGTAACAACTGCTAAATTACGTCCGTTAACTCCTGGCAGCTCACCTTCAGCGCGAAAGAACTTTCCGAATTCATTAGCACCATCTTCTACAGCCTCAGCCGACGCTATCAAAAACTGGATGGCTGCTAACAAAGCTTCTGGGTTATCTTGACTAAAACCCCCTTGAGCGAGAAATTTTGACTTGTCATCTTGTGCTTTGGGAACAAGTAAATAGCGCGTCAACTTTGCTTCGGGTATGATAGCATCCGCTGGAATTTTCACATTAAAAGCCTACAATCTAATTAAGAATTTCCCCCAATTTGAATATCCCTCACTCGCACCGGCACACAAGCGTGAGTCATCTGAGCAACCTGCATCGGCTCGCCTTTTCCGCACATATTCGTGCCGCACTGCACCCGTTCCGAAGCCGGCCCTATCGCATCTATTTGATTCCAGAAATCAGTAGTCATCGCCTGATAAGTTACATCCTTCAACATACCGACAACTTTACCTTTTTCCACCTTCCAAAAAGCATCGCCGCCGAATTGAAAATTCCGCCGCTGCTGGTCAATCGAATAACTACCCATACCGTCGATTAAAATCCCGTCTTCCGTATCCGCAATCATCTCCGCTAAAGTAGCAGTATGGCTGCCGCCATCCGGGCCCGGCTCCAATCCCAAATTGGGAATTCTCACCATCGGCACGCTCGACCAACTGTCAGCGCAAGCAGAACCGTTGCTGCTACCGCGTCCGAGGCGATAAGCCGTCTCTCTGTCAGTGAGATAATCAACTAAAATTCCATCCTTGACAACGTACCACTCTTGTGATTTTACGCCCTCATCATCGTAACCCATTGTACCGCGACCGCCCGGCTGAGTGCGATCGCACTTAAAATTCACCCAAGGTGCAGCATATTGCAGTTTATTTAAATGATCGGTAGTAGCAAAGCTCGTGCCAGCAAAATTAGATTCGTAGCCGTAAACCCGGTCTAATTCAGTTGGATGTCCGACAGATTCGTGAATAGTTAAGAACAAATTTGTCGGTTTGAGAATCAGCGATTTGCAAATACCAGCCGGGAGTTTGGGAGCAGCCACTTTCTCAATAGCTTCAGCGGCAACTCTTTCGATTTGACTCAACAAATCATCGGGATTAATATGTTCGTAACCGATATTCAGCGGCGGGCGTTCGTAACTGCGACTTTGGGCATCGCCGCCCGCAATTGCAGTACAGTCAAAACCAGCATAGCTGCGGTAGATTGTTTGTTCGATTAGCGAGCCTTCTGTAGAAGCAAAAACCTTGTCTTCGCGGCTGGACTGCAAAAAAGAATCAGCTTTTTTGATGCCTTGTGCGGCGTGTGCTAGCAGCTTCTCGTTGATAGTTAGCAGCAGTTCGGCTTTCTCAGCAACTGGTACAGAAAAAGGATCGATGGCGATGGGAGTAATGTAGGTATCGACATATTTTTCCACAGGCACCAACCGCACCGGTTCCTTCTGAGTCAAGCGGCTGCCTTTAGCGATTTCTACAGCCAAAGCGACTATTCTTGCAACCTCTGCCGGCGTTTTGCTGTGACTGGCGGCAAACCCCCAAGCGCCGTCGAGAAGCACTCGCACGCCAAAACCGGAACTTACATTATCTGACAGTTGACTTAAAGATCGATCGCGCGCGTAAAGATTCTGCCTTCGATAACTGCAAAAACGCACATCACCGTACTCGCAACCTGTTTTCCGAATCAAATCTACAGCCAAATTTGCTAACTCGTTAGCAGAGATTTTTGCAGTTAACAGTACCATAGTTATTCGTCATTCGTCGTTACTTGTCAATTATTATAGCGCTTTTTAATTATTTGAACGAACCGCGAGGACGCAAAGAGCGCGAAGCAATAAAAGAGAGTCAAATTAACCGACCTTCCCACAATCCGGCAGGGGTTTAAACTCCCGCCTCAAAGTTGAAGTCCTCTTAAGAGGACTGATGATTTGTTCAGTCCTCTTAAGAGGACTTTCGCTATGAGACAGGGACTTCAGTCCCTGGCGGTATTCGCGCCTTCGCGGTTCATTAAATCCTACTCCATCTCCTGCAAAACCCCTGTCAAAATTTCCACAATGCGATCGATATGTTCTTTCTCAATAATCAGCGGCGGCGATAAAGCAATAATATCACCAGTCGTGCGAATTAGCAACCCTTTTTCATAGCACTGCAAGAAACAATCAAAAGCCCGTTTCCCCGGCTTCCCAGCAATAGATTCCAACTCAATACCCGCCACCAGTCCCAGATTCCGAACATCAATTACGTGCCGCACGCCCTTCAAAGAATGCACCGCATCTTCCCAGTAACCAGCCATCTTATCTGCCCGTTCAAACAGCCTTTCTTCCTCATAAATATCCAGCGTCGCCAAAGCAGCCGCACAAGCCAGAGGATGACCAGAATAAGTATAACCGTGAAAAAGCTCGATCGCATTTTCAGGAGCATTCATAAAAGCATCATAAATGCCTTCTTTCACAAACACCGCCCCCATCGGCACGGTACCGTTAGTTATCCCTTTCGCCGCCGTCACAATATCGGGAACCACCCCAAAATATTCCGTAGCAAAACTCGATCCGAGTCGCCCGAATCCGGTAATTACCTCATCAAAAATCAGCAGAATTCCGTATTTGTCGCAAATCGCCCGCAGCCTCTCCAAATAACCTTTCGGGGGAATCAAAACCCCTGTAGAACCAGCCACCGGTTCGACAATTACCGCTGCAATATTAGACGCATCGTGCAAAGCGACAATCCGCTCCAATTCATCCGCCAAATGCGCTCCCCATTCCGGTTGTTTGCGGCTGAAAGCATTGTGTTCGAGACTGTGAGTGTGAGGCAAATGATCGACTCCCGCGAGCAAACTGCCAAAAAACTTGCGGTTTGTACCGATACCGCCGACAGAAATTCCTCCAAAACCAACGCCGTGATAGCCGCGTTCCCTGCCGATCAATCTTTGGCGAGTTCCTTCACCTTTCACCCGGTGATAAGCAATCGCAATTTTTAACGCTGTTTCTACAGATTCCGAACCCGAATTAGTAAAGAAAACGCGATCGAAATTGCCCGGAATCATCTTTACCAAACGTTCCGCCAATTCAAAAGCCCCCGGATGTCCCATCTGAAAAGCTGGGGAGTAATCCAAACGCAAAACCTGCTGTTTAACTGCTTCGGCAATTGTCTCGCGGGCGTGTCCTGCATTCACGCACCACAGCCCCGCAGTACCATCTAAAATTGAGCGGTTATCATCAGTTGTAAAGTGCATATCTTTTGCCGCAACCAATATTCGCGGATTCGCTTTAAACTGTCGGTTGGCAGTGAAGGGCATCCAGTAAGCGTCCATATTTGTCATGTTTTTTTATCTTTGTATATTGATGATTCTGCCTTCAAACTATAACTTGCTACCGATTGCCGATCGCCAGATGCTTATTATAATTTTACAAATATCTTTTTTAAACGAACCGCGAAGACGCAAAGAGCGCTAAGGAAGAGAAGAAAGAGCTTTTTATCATTTCCGAGTAGAGTTTTTACCTGAAAATATCTGCCTATCTTCCTCTTTCTCTTCCTTCGCGCCTCATGCAATAGATATTCTTTAATTAACGAGCGCCCCTACAGACTCATGCTGCAACAAACCATTCAGCATTTGGGCAGGTTGCTCCCCGTAAGGCCACGCGAAAGCATGGCGGAAAGCAGCATTTTGACACGCTTGCAATTGCCGAAAATCAATGATATCTAGAGTCAATAAATTCTCGTATTCAAAAGGCAATCGCACGTTGTGCAATCCTGCGTTGTCGGTACAAATCGCAATATCGACACCAGCTTCAAAACATCGATCGAACACAACCTTTAATTGGCGCATATCTTGCAATGTCCCCGTTTTGAGATAGGTAGTCGGGCAAACTTCCAAGCATTGACCCCTGCGCGCGACTTCTGGCAGCAGTTCGGGATATTTTAACGGAATTTGAATCCCGTGGCCGATACGCATCAGATAGGGCAAAAGTTCGGGATAACAGCCAGAGGTAGTTTCGTAGAGGTGGCCGGTAGTTTTGATGCCGATCGACCTCGCGTACTGGTACAATCCCACAAACTCCTCCAAACGCTCGCCAATACAATCATCGCCGCCAGCTATATCGATCGCGCAAACATATTCTCTCATCCCGGCCGCCAAATCTACGATCGCCCGATTCACTTCATAAGGCAAACGCGAGTGCATACACAAAATTTGGCTGGTAACAATCGGACAATCGCTAATTTGACTTGCCTTGCCCACAACTTGTACAATTTCTGCCATCAAATCAATGCGTTCTGACTGTTCCAAATGTTCGGGAGTCCGCAAATAAGGCGTATAGCGCAACTCCAAATAAGCCAGATTTTCAAACACGTAAGCGCCCCGCATCAACCGATAGATGAAATAAGGCAAAGTTTCAACAGTTTGAACGCTTTCTACCAATGTGTGCAGTTCCAAATACTCATTGAGAGTATTGCGCGGACGAGTGTAGAACTCCTCAAACTCCGAGTATTCTTGAAATCGATTAACCATCTCAGCATTGTGGCGGTCGAAATACCGCCACAGCACCCTAGGAACGACAGAACCACCCAGATGGCGGTGCAACTCAGCGTGTAAAGTCATGGGATTTTAGATTTTAGATTTTAGATTTTAGATTGAAAGAATTGAAGGATTGAAGAATTGAAGGATTGAAGAATTGAAGGATTGAAGAATTTGTAATTTAGTCCTGTACGCATCAGCGGCCAGAAACCGGGTTTTCCCAAATACTAGCCAACAACCTCCAGCAGGTAAACTCTTCCACATTTAAGCTGCACGTGGGATTCCCCTAAAAACCCGTCAAATCCTCACCCATTCTTCCCCTCTCCTACTCTCCCTTCCCAAGTCCCCCGATAGGGCTGGAAGTTGGTTTTTGAGAGCAATACAGCCTCAAGTCTCTCAATTGTAACAAAAATTTATTTGACATTTAGGACGCATTCATACATAATCGGAGATTGTGTCAACCTGAACTGAACGCGAGAAACCCTTGGCTAACGTAGTTGTGATCGGCGCCCAGTGGGGCGATGAAGGAAAAGGCAAAATTACCGATTTGCTCAGCAAATCCGCAGATATCGTTGTCCGCTACCAAGGGGGCGTCAACGCCGGTCACACCGTGGTAGTAAACGGTCAGACTTTCAAGCTGCATTTAATTCCGTCCGGGATTCTCTACCCTGATAAAGAGTGTATCATCGGCTGCGGTACGGTCATCGACCCTAAAGTTTTAATTGCAGAGTTAGATCAGCTAGAGGAACTGAATATTTCAACAACCTCGCTGATGATTTCGGAGACGGCTCACGTCACGATGCCCTATCATCGATTAATTGATGTAGCATCGGAAACGCAGCGGGGAAATTATAAAATCGGGACGACGGGACGCGGCATCGGCCCTACTTACGCCGACAAGTCGGAACGCACTGGGATCCGGATGCTAGATTTAATGGACTTGGACGGGTTGCAAGAACAATTGGAATGGACGATTAATTGTAAAAATGTCCTTCTCGAAAAACTCTACAATTTGCCGCCTTTAAATCCGCAAGACGTAATTGATGAATATCGAGTTTATGCCGAACGTTTGCGGCCGCACGTAGTTGATAGTTCCCTGAAGATTTATGAGGGAATTCACAAGCGGAAAAATATTCTGTTTGAAGGCGCGCAAGGCACTTTATTAGACTTAGACCACGGTACTTATCCTTACGTTACTTCGAGCAATCCCATCGCTGGTGGGGCTTGTGTGGGAACCGGAGTCGGCCCGACAGCGATCGATCGCGTAATTGGCGTAGCAAAAGCTTATACAACCCGCGTCGGGGAAGGCCCATTCCCTACCGAAATGGTAGATGGAATAGGCCAAATTTTGGGCGATCGAGGTGCAGAATTCGGCACGACAACCGGCCGCAAACGCCGCTGCGGTTGGTTCGATGCGGTAATCGGCCGCTACGCAGTCCGCATCAACGGGCTTGACTGTCTGGCAATTACCAAACTAGATGTTTTGGATGAATTAGAAGAAATAAAAGTTTGCGTTGCTTACGAAATTGACGGCGAAAAATGTGTTGATTTCCCCAAAAGTTCCCGGATATTTTCTCGGTGCACACCTATTTACGAAACCCTTCCCGGTTGGAAACAGTCTACGGAAGAGTGCCGGAATTTGGAAGATTTGCCGCAGCAAGCTTTGAATTATCTGAAGTTTTTGGCAGATTTGATGGAAGTGCCGATCGCGATCGTTTCTCTCGGTGCCAGCCGCGACCAAACTATTATTGTAGAAGACCCGATTCACGGCCCGAAGCGCGCTTTGCTCTCTGCTGACGGTATGCCTGTAGCAGCACAATCATGAGAGTTTAAGCTAAAATGTAATGATGAGAAAGCTTAATTAGTACAGTTTGAAACTTTTGGCGGTGTCGGCATGACCAATTTAGTTAAAGGCGACAGCGGATTAGTACAACTGACCCACGGCGATATCAAACGCATTATTGCCCACCAAAAGTTGTTCGGATTAGATGAATTGCAGAAATATTTGTTTCGTTTCTGCAAGACGATGCTAACGGCTGATGACTCTCTGCTCAAGCAGTTTAGCATTTACAATCTCGTACCGTCTGTTCTGCTCTACGGGCCGCCTAATACTGGTAAAACTACACTCTGTTACTTACTTTTCGACCAAATCAAGCAAGAAGTTACTAATGAAATCAACTTCTATACTGTTGACGTTGGGAGAATGCTCGACCCCGCTTTAGGGCAGTCTTCACGAAATCTAGAGCAAATATTTCAAGATTTGCGTAAAATTTCTTCAGATGGTTCATCAGTGTTTCTATTATTGGATGAACTAGATGCTTTTTGCATGAGTCGCAGTCGCGCACAGGAACACGATGCTGTTCGCAGAGCTATGACAACTTTAATGCTACAACTTGACAATCTTCAACCGTCAATAAGTCAGCGTTTTTTAGTATTTGGCATTACTAATGTGCCTAATCTAGTGGATACAGCAGTAGTGCGTAGATTTTCTTTAAAACAAACTGTCGATCCCAGTTTATCGCGGGATGAATTCAAATCCTATCTTGACTATTTGAATAAGCCAATTAAACATAATACTAAACAAGAAGATTTGCCAAAGTTGTACGGCATCTACCAGCGCCGCGCCTTTACAGCAGGGGATATCAAAGCTTTGTATAAAGTGTTACTAATAGATGTAATATGCGGCGATCAAGATATCTCTATATCTGAAAGGCTTGTGGAGCTTTTTGAACAGGGATTTTCGACCGGTCAACACTTAGATAAAACATACAAGGAGTT
This sequence comes from Oscillatoria nigro-viridis PCC 7112, assembly GCF_000317475.1. Lineage (NCBI taxonomy): Bacteria > Bacillati > Cyanobacteriota > Cyanophyceae > Oscillatoriales > Oscillatoriaceae > Phormidium > Phormidium nigroviride. Next base: position 5,885,747 of record NC_019729.1, on the reverse strand, counting down.
ATTAGATGCCTAAGAAAGAGTTTGAGACTGATGAAGATATGATGATTTATCATTACGAAGTCCACAGAGATCTGATTAAGTGGGTAATCGAACAAATGGCTAAAGAAGGTATTCCCTGCGAAAGAACAAAAGGAAACAGTCCAAAAGGTGATATTTTGATAATTAAGCCTGAAGACGCTTCACGAGTAAAAGACATAATTCGGCAGATTCAAAGTAAATATAATGGTTAGAGAGTCCCATGACACACATTGAAATCAAGAGCCTACAGAATATCTATCCACGTGACGCTCGGAAAATTATCGACAAACAAACTGTTGTTGCAGTTATTACTACAGGAACCATTTCTCCAGACGCCAAAGAACTGTTTAACCAAGCAGGGATAGCTTGGGCTGAGAAAGTCCCAGAAAGTGAATTTATGGAATCTGAAGCCAAGGAGGAAGGATAATGTTAGACATCAGCTTTATTTCAAATGATGGTAGTTTAACCAACAGTGTAGAACTGACGGAAGATTTTTACTTGTGGTTGGCAAAGTCAAAGTTTTCCCAAATCGGCAAATCAGTAAGAAGAAAAATACAGATAGATGGGGAAGAGGATAACTTATCTGTAGTGCAGTTAAGTAAAGGTAATAGTAAGAAGTTAAAAGAATTTTTTCGCGATGAGGTTGTCCGCGAAAGCGAGGCTGTCATCACTAAACTAGGAGATAGCCCTTCCAAAGAAGAGTATCAAGCAGGAACCTACCGTTTGAGGAAATTGCACGAACTGCTGAAGTGTGTGGAAAATGAAAATTATCAATACCTCCAGCGAATTTAATTAAGCGCGATCGCAATATCACAATTCTGGTAAAATGTGAAAACAATCAGCAGAAAGTCATAAAATGGAACTCGCAGTAGAATGTCAAAAGCGGGCCGAAGGCAGCAAACCTAACGCCCTCCGCCGCTCTGGATTGATTCCCGCCGTCCTCTACGGCCACAAAGGCTCTGAATCCATTTCCCTTACCATCAAAGCCAAAACAGTTGAACACCTGCTCAAAAAGCACGCAGTCAACAATACCCTAATTGACCTCAGCATTCCCGACCTCTCTTGGAGCGGAAAAACCTTGCTCCGGGAAGTGCAAGTTCATCCTTGGAAGGGCTATCCTTACCACCTGAGCTTTTTCTCCGTGGCGACTCAAGACAGCCTGGAAGTTGAATTGTCGCTGAATTTTGTCGGCGAAGCTGTCGGCGTTAAGCTAGAAGGCGGCATCTTGGATACCGTGCTGACACAACTAGCAGTGAAGTGCAAACCTGACAGCATTCCTGAAGGAATTGAAGTAGATATTTCTAATTTAAAGGTTGGGGATGCGCTGCACATTCACGAATTAGTTTTGCCTGCAGGAGTGGTAGCTCTCGGCGAACCCGATCAGGTGGTTGTTACCGTGCTCGGAATTCAAGCAGGTTCTGAAGCAGAAGACGCAGAAGCAGACGCAGCCGCAGCAGCTTAATTAGTAATTGCTAATAGTTGTTAACTAATGGTTGAAAAAAAGGGCGATCGCTTTCTCCTAAAAGGGCGATCGTTTTTTGCTAAAAAGGCTATTCTAATTTTGGTTCGATCGCACATCTTGCACCCTGCTCAAAAACAGGCAAGATGCCTGTTCCACAAATAGTGAATGACTTTCTTGTGGGGAGTAGGGGTTGGGCTTCTAGCCCGCCGCTAAAAAGCCTATAGAAAAGGGTGCAATCTCCCTTGCCCAGTCCACAAGAAAGCATCCCACCAGGAAGAACCTGCAGGGTTTACTTTCCTTTACAACACGGGCGATCGACCCGAAGGTACAAGAGTCGGGACTGGCGCGCAAATCTCCCAGAAACCGTACTGATTCTTACATATTTAGCCGTAAAATCAAAAAATCAGCCGAGAATCCCGGTTCCTCGCCAGCACCGGGGATCAAAAAAATTAAGAATTAGGGGAACAAGCCCGCTACTCTTAGTGTCAAACGCGAGTATAATTGTGAAACGTTTTGACTACCCTATTTAATTCCTGCCTCTGGAGCCGCCGCCCCTATGCCATCAACAGTGAATACAGAATCAACAGCGGTTCAATTTAACCAACAGGGAGAAATATACTTATCCCAAGGAAAAATAGAAGAAGCGATCGCATCCTGCGAGCAAGCTTTGAAGATTCACCCCAATTTTGCACCAGCTTACAAGACTTTGGGCAACGCGCTGCAAGCTCAAGCCAGGATGGAAGAGGCGCGGCACTGGTACGCTAAAGCGATTGAAATAGAACCGAATTTTGCGGAAGTATATGCGAATTTGGGCAGCCTTGGCGCGCAGCAGCAAAAATGGCAGGAGGCGATCGGATTTTATCAAAAGGCGATCGCGATTAAGCCGAATTTCGCTGGAGTGTACCGGAATTTAGCAAAAGTATTCGGACAAATTGGCAAACCGGAAGAAGCGCAGCAGTGCTGGTATCAAGCATTTAGTTTGGAACCGGAAAAAGTAGCGCCTGGGGAACACTTGAATATGGGCGACGCTTTTTTTCGGCAGGAAAAATTCGCCGAAGCGATCGCTTGTTACGATCGCGCAATAAAATTAAATCCTAATGTGGCTACTGCTTACCAAAATTTGGGCGAAGCGCTAAAAAAACAAGGCAAGTTAGAGGAAGCGACAGCATATTATCGCAAAGCTATTGAACTGAACGCAGCTAATGCCAGAAACGGCAGCGAGGGACAGCAAACTTTGGCGGGTGCAACGGCGACAAACGGTGCAGTTAAGCAGCAGCCCGCAGCAACCGCAGTGCAGCAGGCAGTTAAGCCGCCAGTTCAGCAGGCAGTTAAGCCGCCAGTGCAGCAGCCAGTTAATTCTACAATTAATATAGAAGATCCAGAAGCATACAAAATACTGGCAGAAGGCTATTTTGCTCAGGGCAAATTGGAACAGGCGATCGCAGCTTGCAAGAAGGCGCTGCAAATTAAGCCGGAAGCGCCGCTTTACAAAATGCTGGGGAACGCCCTGCAAGCTGGCGGCAAAATTGATGAAGCTAAAAGTTGCTATGTCAAAGCAATAGAAATTAACCCAAATTTTGCCGAAGCTTACGCTAATTACGGCAGCATTTGCGCGCAGCAGGAACAGTGGCAGCAAGCGGTTTCAGCTTACGAAAAGGCGATCGCCCTGAAACCGGATTTTGCAGGTGCTTTTCGCAATTTTGCCAAACTTTTGACGCAGTTAGGCAAGTCGGAGGAGGCGGCTGAGGCTTGGTATCGAGCATTTGCGATCGACCCCAAATCCTGCACCGCCGAGGAACACGAGAATTTAGCCAAAACTTTGATCGAGCAAGGTAAGGTAGATAAGGGAATTGAGTGTTACCGGCGCGCGGTTGAGTTGAACCCAAATGCTGGCGCAGCTTATCACGAATTGGGGGAAATTCTTAAGGGTCAAGAACAGTGGGAAGCGGCGGTAGATGCTTACACAAATGCTATTAGAAACAATCCTAATCTTTCTTGGTCGCACAACAATTTAGCTGAGTCGCTGGTTAAGTTGGAACGGTGGGAGGAAGCTGTAAATGCTTACCGCAAGGCGATCGAATTAAATCCAGATTTTAGCTGGTCTCACAACAATTTAGCCGATGTGTTGCTGAAGTTGGAACGGTGGGAAGAAGCTGTAGAGTCTTACCGGAAAGCAACAGAATTAAATCCAGATTTCAGTTGGTCGCACAACTATTTAGCAGACGCGCTGATTAAGCTGGGAAGGTGGGATGAGGCAATTTCGGCTTACCAAAGGTCGATCGAACTCAATCCCGACCATTTTTGGGCGCACAACAATTTAGCAGAAGCGCTGGTGAATTTGGAACGGTGGGATGAGGCGGTTGTTGCCTACCGGCGTGCTAACGAAGTTAACCCGAATTTCTTCTGGTCGCAGAGCAAATTAGGCGACGCGCTGCTAGAAATGGAAAGGTGGGAGGAGGCGATCGATGTTTACCGGCGCGCGGCCGAGTTAAATCGGGATTTTCCGTGGACTTATTACAACATGGCAACGGCTTTTGAGAAGCTGGAACGGTGGGATGAGTCGATCGCCGCTTACCGCCGCGCTGCGGAAATTCAGGCGGATTTGCCGTGGCTTTCGCAAAAGTTGGCTGATGCTTTGAGGATGCGATCGCAGTGGGATTTGAAGGAGGCGATGCGTTTGTACCGGCGGGCGATTCAGGAGAATCGTGATGACGTGCAGTTGTATCACAAGGCGCTGGAGATTGCGCCGAATGATGCTGACCTTTATGTTGAGCTGGCTAATGCTTTGGTGCGGAAGAATTGGCCGGATGGGGCGATCGTCTTTTATCAGATGGCGTTGCAGATTCGGCCTGATGACAAGGCTATTTCTGGGCTGTTAGAAGAGGTGTTAAAAAAAAAGGGTGTAAGTAGGGGGGCGGAAAAGAGCGATCGCGCTGTTCACGGAAACTCTGGAAATGCGATCGAACACACCCCTGGGATAGCTGCGGAGTACCACGAATTAGGGGCGTCTCTGCAAGAAGAAGGTAAATTTGCCGAGGCTGTGGCCGCCTACCGCAAAGCAATTTCAATTAATCCCAATTACTTTGGAACTCACCACAATTTAGGCGATGTCCTGAAATGGATCGGTAAAGTTGATGAGTCTATTAAAAGCTATCATAAAGCAGCAGAACTGAATCCAAATTTTGTTTGGTCCCACCACAACTTAGCCGATGTATATCAACAAGAAGGTCGGCTTGATGAAGCTGTTGCTGCTTATCGGAAAGCGATCGAGGTGGCTCCTGACTTTGGCTGGTCGTACTACAATTTAGCAAAAACTTTAGCTAAACAAGACAAGCTTTCGGAAGCTCTGGAAGCTTATCAGACGGCGAGCAAACTAGATCCGAAACTTTTTGGTTTGGATTATCAAAACTTGCGAGATTCCCTATTCCTCGGTCAAGACCCAGCTTACACGAAGTGGCGCGCTAAGAACAGCCCCAGAGAAGCTGACTTGCGGAAGATGGCTGAAACATTAGAAATCTTTAACTACAAGCCGCTGATTAGCATCGTCATGCCTGCTTACAATACGCCAGAAAATTATTTGCAGGAGGCAATAGAATCAGTTCTCAATCAGATATATCCTTATTGGGAATTGTGCATTGCGGATGACGCATCAACCGCGCCTCATGTCAAGCAAATTTTGCAAGAATATGCAGCCAAAGATAGCCGGATCAAAGTAGCTTACAGAACAAAAAACGGTCACATTTCTCACTGTTCTAATTCTGCTTTGGAGTTGGCGACGGGTGAATTTGTGTCTTTACTAGATCACGACGATACGCTGACACCAGAGGCTTTGTATGAAGTGGTGCTGCTGCTGAACCGCCACCCGGAAGCGGATATGATTTATTCAGATGAAGATAAGATTTATCAGGATCGGGAACTGATAAATCCTTTCTTCAAGCCAGAATGGAGTCCGGATTCATTTTTGTCTCGGATGTACACTTGCCATTTGGGAACTTATAGGCGATCGCTAATTAATGAAATCGGTGGTTTTAGACCGGGTTTTGAGGGAGCTCAGGATTATGATTTGGTTTTGAGGTTTACAGAAAAAACTGACAAAATCTTTCACATCCCTAAAATTCTTTACCACTGGAGAATGCACGCGGGTTCGGCTGCTGGCGGTGTAGATGCTAAACCCTATGCCTATGATGCAGGGCAAAAAGCTTTGCAAGAGGCGATCGAACGCCGGGGCGAACCGGGGAAAATAGAAGGGGTTCCATACTTTTTGGGACACTTTATTGCACGCTACAAAATTGCGGATTACAAGCGGGTCAGCATCATTATTCCGACGCGGGATTTGGGGGATGTTTTGGACAATTGCTTGGAGTCTATTTTTACTAAGAGCGTGTACCCCAACTACGAAGTTATCGTCATCGACAACGGCAGTCAAGAGCAACACACGGCGAAAATTCTGGCTAAATGGACGGCTAAGGAATCAGCCAGATTTAAAAGTTACCGACTAGACATTCCCTTCAATTTCTCGAAGATTAACAACTACGCTGCTAGCAAAGCGGAGGGAGATTACTTGCTGTTCTTGAATAACGATACAGAGGTAATTACTCCCGATTGGATTGACGGGATGGTTGAACAAGCTCAGAGAAGCTCGATCGGGGCTGTGGGCAATTTGTTGATATACTCAGATAACAAAATCCAGCACGCAGGAGTGGTGATGGGGCTCGGCGGCGGAGTTGCCGGTCACAGTTATTACCATATGCCTCGCTCCATACCAGGGTATTTCGGGAATGTGGTAGGCATGAACAATGTTTCAGCGGTAACTGCTGCGTGTTTAATGTGTCGCCGCGAAGTATTTGAGAGTATTGGGGGGTTTGACGAAGAGCTAACAGTGGCGTACAATGATGTGGATTTGTGTTTGAAAATGCTAGAGAAAGGGTACCGAAATATTTACCTGCCTCATGTAGTTCTCTACCACCACGAATCTAAAAGCCGGGGTTACGAAGACTCGCCTGAAAAGAAAGAGCGGCTGAAGCAGGAATCGAAGCTGATGGAAAGCCGGTGGCAAAAATATATTGAGAATGACCCTTACTACAGCCCTCATTTAACCAGAGCTTGTCAAGACAGCGGTATTAGATTGGAGGACGAGAATTGGCGGGGGAGTCATTAGGAACATCCCTATGAGTTTAAAGTGTCAACTTAAGTCTCAAACCTTGTGTATTTCTGGTTTGTACCCAAGTCTCTATCCCCCTAAATTTCCCTTAAGAAGGGGGACTTTTAAGGCTCTTTTCCCTTGTTAAGAGTCGCTAGGGGGAATCGAGAGAATTGTGACTCAGACTCAAGAAGGAAGACTTTCAACACTCTTGTCCCCCCCTTGCTAAGGGGGGCTAGGGGGGATCGCAAGGATTGTAACCTAGACAGAAGACCGATACAATTCATCAGACGGCACCAATGTCAACAACCTGTAGGGGCGGGTTCGCCGATAGCTTCAAGGGATACCCAAAGACTAAACAACCCGCCCCCACCCCGCGCGAGAATCCTGAATATTGACATTAGTACAAGGTGATCATCAACCCCGATCGACCAAGCAAAAAAAATGAAATCTACGGTACAAAATTATGAATAACTCATTACAAGTGAATGAAGAGACTGCTTCTAATTATTTTCATAGAGGCAACCTCCTGAAACAGTCTGGTAAATTAGAGGAAGCCGCAGCCGCCTACCAGCGCTGTACTGAGCTCAACCCGGATTTTTCCTGGTATCACCACAATTTGGGTGAAGTTTTGGCGAAGTTGGGGCAGCGGGATGGGGCGGAAAAAAGTTACCGCAGGGCCTGCGAACTTAACCAGAATTCGGCTTGGTCTTGGCACAATTTAGGGGAGGTTTTGGAACAGCAGGGCAATCTAGAGGAAGCCGTGGCTGCGTACCGCAAAGCTGTGGAAATATATCCAGATTTTTATGAGTTTTATAACAGCTTGGGTAAGGGTTTGTGTTTGCAAGGTCAACTGGATGAATCTATAAGTTGTTTGCGAAGAGCGATCGAGCTTGACTCGGAATCGGCTTTGCCTTACCAAAATTTGTGGGAGGCTTTGGCAAGACAGGGACGGCTTGAGGAAGGGATTGATTGTTTGCGAAGGGCGATCGATCTAAATCCGGGTGATGGGGAATTGTACCTGAAGTTGGCCGAGGCTTTGCAAGGTAAGAATGAATTAGCAGAAGCCGTGGGTTATTACCGAAAGGCGATTCAGTTGAAGCCAGATTTCCATTGGATTTACTATAAATTGGGAACGGCTTTATCGGCACAGGGTCAATGGGAGGAGGCGATCGCGGCTTACTCGAAAGCGGCTGAGTTGGAACCGGGTTCGGCGATCGTCCACCACTATTTGGGGCATACTTTGTCGATCGTGCAGCGGTGGGATGAGGCGATCGCATCTTATCGGAAAGCGCTTGATCTCGTACCGAATGCGGCAGTGATTTACCAGCATTTGGGCGATGCTTTGGCGAAACTGCAAAAGTGGGAGCAAGCTGTGGGCTCTTATCGCAAGTCGGTTGAGTTCGAGCCAAATTCGCTGGAGGCTCAAGACCATTTAGGGTTTGCTCTATATCAGTTGGGGCGTTACGATGAGGCGATTTCTGCCTATCGCAAAGCTTTGGAAATTGCTCCTGATTCCGATGTAGTTCACTGTCATTTAGGGGAAGCCCTGCAAAGAAGAGCTCGCGTCCAACCGCTTCAGAAAGATGTTGAGCTGGATTTAGAAGAGGCAGTAAAGTGTTATCGCAAAGCAAGCAAATTGAATCCCAGCAATTTGGAGGCGGCTCAAAAGGCTGTGGAGATTAAGTCTGACGACTCGGAGCTTTATTTGCAGCTAGGTAAGGCTTTGGCAGAACAAGGGCAGTTTGATGGGGCGATCGCTCAATACCGCCGCGTTCTCGATCGAAATTCAGACTCTTGGGAGGCGCAGCATTATTTAGGGGAAGCTTTGGCCAAACAAGGGCGGTGGGATGAGGCGATCGATGCTTACGATCGATGTGTGAAGGTTCACCCTAATGATTTTATGTCTTACGCTGGTTTGGGTGATGTTTGGCTCGGTAAGGGAATCCCAGAGAGGGCGATCGAGTTTTATCAAAAGGCGATCGATCTTAATCCTAATTTAGCTGAGGTTTATGATAAGTTGGGTGATACCTTCGCTAAGGTGGGGCGACAAAAGGAGGCTAGTGTTTCTTATCGTCGGGGGCTGGAATTGAAGGAGAAGGCTGGGGAATAGACTTGGGCTTTTTTCAGAAACCCGGTTTTTGCCAAAAACCGGGTTTCTTATGCTATGATTTGCCAAGGGGGAAGGTTGCTCGCTCTAATTCTGATTGGGATGGTTTCCGTTTTTTTGTTTAAGTCCCCTTATAGCTTTTCTTGACAAGAGCTATTTTAAGTACATACATCCACTAAACTATAGAAAATCGCTTGTTTACAAAAGGTAGAACACATGGGACAAAAAGCTAATGCTGAGGATTTTATAGGTCGATACAGAGAAATCGTCTCAGACCCACTCAACCTTCTTATAAAGAGAGATCCCCGTGCTGGATTTGTGGAAGGCAACTATGTTTATCTTCACAACGGTTTGAAGATGCCAATATCGGGTCCTTACGCCTACTACGGTGCGTTCAGTTCTATTCTCTCCATAAATCGCGGGGTACATGAACCATTAGAGGAATTTGTATTTCAAGAGGCATTAAATCGCTTACCAATTTCGCCAATAATGCTTGAACTTGGTGCATACTGGGGGCACTACTCAATGTGGCTAAAAATGGCTCGTTCCAATGCAACCGTTCATCTGGTAGAGCCAGAATTGGAAAATATAAACGCAGGAAAGCATAATTTTGAGCAGAATGGCTTCGTTGGCGAATTCACACAGGCGTTTGTCGGTAAAAATCTGTTTGGGGTTGATAAATATTTAGAGGAAAGAAGAATACAGAAACTTGACATACTTCATTGTGATATTCAAGGATATGAGATGGAAATGCTAGAGGATTGCTCCAATTCATTAGCAACCAAAATCATAGACTATCTCTTTATTTCAACTCATTCCCAACAATTGCATCAGGATGTTATAAAACGGCTTGAGAATTTCGATTATAGAATTGAAGTATCCTCCGATTTCGATTACGGCACTACTTCTTTCGATGGCTTTATCTTTGCCACCAGTCCTGGTATTGAACCAGTATTCAAACAATTTACTCCAATGAGCAGAATTCAGATCGAGCAGGCACAGCCGGTGCATACGATCAACTACCTGTCAAATATTATACGGGAGACCAAAATTCACGAGTAAGCTGTCGCGCATTTAAATTGTATATTCAGGGCGGGCGGGACGCCCACCCCACAAGACTTTAATTTTTTTTGACATACAATTTAAATGCAGAACAGCTTACGTTATTTTTTAGCAAACTATAGATTCATTCGATCTAACCACATCCGATTTTAATAATGCGATAGCAACAAGTGTGTTAAGTGGATGAGTCAGACTCAAGCTACTGAATGTATTGAGGATGAACCGGTTTACGCCAGAAACGCAAAACGCAAGGGCTTCAGATAATTGACCTTTTTGTTTCAGTTGGTTAGCTGTTTTAAAATAGGTAGTCATGGTTTTTGTTATTGGCCATTGGCAAAATGGTCTTAATTTATCGTTACTTTATCAGAGTTAGGGTTGAGCGTTGCTAATTGTGACTGCGCTTGTTTCAGTTTTAAACGGGAGCGATCCAATTCTCTCTGCATTTGTTCTGCCGTTTGTTTCCAACTATTCAACTGAGATTTTACCCAGTCCTTTTCCGATTGAGTCGCCTCTAATTTAGCTTGTACCCCCTGAGTCGATCGCTGCCAAGTTTCCACTTGCGCTGATAAGTCAGATTTTTCTGCTTGAGTTTGCTGTAAGTGTGACTCTTTTTCTTCTAACTGAGACTGTAATCTATCCAGAGATTGGGTAAATTGTGCTTGTATCTGCTGTACTTGCTGGGCTAACTCTTTTGCTTCTGCAATAAAAGCCTCTTTTTGAGCCTCTAAAATAGCGGGGTTAGCCTCTGCATACTGGCGATATTGGTTAAAAATAATCTCCCGAGTGCGAGTAAAATCGGCTCGATTATGGCTACTGGTGTTAGTGCCATCATTTCTTTGGGTAAATTCGCAGGTAGTTTCCTTTATATGGGCTATGTTAAATTTGCGAGATAGCCGAATTATTAAATCCCAATCTTCATGGGTTGATAGGGTTTCATCAAATAAGCCCACTTCATCTAAGCAGGATTTTTCGTGCATTAGACATAAGTTAGGAGTGCAGTTACTCACTAAGATTTTGTCATTATCAAAGTCTAGCGAGTAGGGCACACTACGCTGAACTGTCACATATTCACCATTTTGTTTTTCCTGTTGCGCCATGACAGCATCGGTGTAGGCGATTTTATATTCTCCATTTTCTAGGAATTTGACTAGGGTTTCGATGTGATTGGGGTAGTAGATATCGTCGTCGTCTAAGTACGCGATGTATTTACCACGGGCGGCGCGGATGCCAGTGTTACGGGCGGCGGAGCGATCGAGAGCGCGATCGTGTTTTTTATAGACAATGTTACCCTTGGTATTGAGGCGTGAGATGACTGATTGTACGTCAACGCCCCCATCGTTGACAACAATGATTTCTAATTCTGTAAAGGTTTGATTGAGAACGCTTTGGATAGCTTGGGTAAGCATTTCGGGGCGGTCTTTAGTGGGGATGATGACACTGACAAGGGGGCTACCTGTGTTAACAGTTGATTGCCCTATTTGGCGATAGGGTAGTGCGTTTAGTTCTGATGGAGCAATTGGCACTACCACGTTAACAGGGGAAACTCCCTCACGGGATATGCCATATTCTGCCCAAATCTGTATGGGCTCATCCACAGGTGCATTACCAGATGTTGATAAGCCATCAGGGTTATGGTAGTAGATGCCAAGTGTTTCTGGAATATGTACAAGTTTTTCAGTTTTGCCAATACGTAGCCAAAACTCGTAATCTGCGGCGGCAATTAGATCTGTTCGGAAATAGCCATGACGATTGTGTATGTCCTTTCTCCACATTGGCTGGGGGCCGCAAATACACTGACGTTCCAGTTCAGAGTAGTCAAAATGCGGCCAACTAAAGCGCTGAGTAGCTTGATTTGTGAGCCATGTCTCATTAGCAACCGTACTGATTAACTGGTCGGCATAGACTAAACTTGTGTCAGGGTGAGTATCTAAATCGTTAGCCAATATCTCTAGCGCATCAGGTCGATGACGATCATCCGCATTAGCATTTGTAATATACACTCCCCGCGACATCTTAATTGCTCGGTTCCAAGAGGTATATAAAGGTTCACGCTCTGTTGTCCTTTCGTAGACTATATTTGGATACTTTGACTGGAATTCTCGCACAATTGCCTGCTCATTTTCGGGAGAAGCACTATCAATAACTATAATTTCAACTTCTCCTTTTTGGTATAGTGTTTGTTCTACCAAGTCTTGCAGACAGCCACGAATAAATTTTTCTGATTTATAGGTGGAGACGATAGCTGAAACTTTGAAACGAGAGCGATCGTACTGCGTATTTAGGAAGGACGTTCTGGAAAAAGTTACTTGGCTATATTGCTGATCGAGTAGCGCTGTTCGCAAGACCGATACTAATTGTTCTACGACCTTATAAATACTGAAGGATTTTTGAGCAAACGCAGCCGAAACTTGGCGGATTGAATCGTCATAATCAATTTTTTTAAATGCCTTAATTATTGTCTTTGCCAACTCTTGTTCAGTGTTAGGTGAATATAGAAAACCTGTTTTGCCATCTATAAGAGTTGCAGCTACCCCGCCTACATGGTGTACTACAGGAATACAGCCACAGGCTTGAGCTTCAACTGATACAAGGCTGAAACTTTCTAGGTAAGACGGTAAACAAAGGATGCTGTGCCGAGAATAAATTTCAGGCATTCTATTACGAGGAACCGATCCCTGAAAATATACTCCATTCCGTTCTACAATTTTGAGATCTTTTTCATAGCTATCACTGTGATCCAGCCATAGCGCGGCACTTCCATAAACATGAACTTCTGCGTCAGGGAAAATGCGATTTACAATGGGTAATGCTTCTAATAGGACGTGGAGACCTTTATCCGAAACTATGGCTCCAGCAAACAGGATAGAGTGTTTACTTCGCGCTACTGGCTGTGGAGTGAAAATGTCTCCTACCATGTTTGTACATATTTGAGTTTTTTCAGGAGGAGCACCTTGGGAAATCGCTGCATCCCGGTGAATTTCTGAAAGACATAGGATAGCGTCTAAGTCATTAAATCGTTTGATGTCTTCAGCTTCAAAATACCAGCAGTGGTGATGTAAAATCCATATCTGTCCTGGTCGCTTAGGAATATTTAATAACGTTCTGATGACTGCACCCAAAATCACAACATCATACTTTGATATAAAAGCTTCTCTATCTTGAGGCTTCGGAAATGCTAAAAATTTTACACCCTTATAGGTATGCGATTTGGTTATATGATCTCCTGTGATTTCAACACACAAAGAAGGATATAATTTTGCCAGTGATGTCGCTAAACTTATAATTGCTGTAGCGGCTCCGCCATCTGCAATATGGCTGGTATCAGTAAAGCCAGCATAGTAAAAAAGTATTTTACATACATCTTTGGACTCCGAATTTATAACTGGGCGATGATATTTTACGTCACCGGGTGAATATGGATGCGTACTAGGTGATTCGGCAATACCGTTCCCCCAGTCTATATCCCAAATGTCAAGTTCTGAAAAATAGTCGTAACCGTATTCCTTAAACCATTGTAGAACCTGTTTTTCTCGCCATTGCTCTGGCCAATTATAGATTGTTTTATCAAAAAAAGGATAACCATAAAACCATTCAGGCGGACAGGGACGTAAGCCTAGATTGGTTTCATCTTTGCTAAGTCCATAAATACTATTAATTTCTTGAATTGATTTTTGCGGTTGCCTAATGTGTTCCAAGCAACGATACCAAGCTTGCTTAACAAGGAGATTGCGCCAGTTTACAAATTGAAAATGAAGTAATCCATAATCATCTCCCTCAATCGTATATAGGTTGCCTTCAAGACCCAGGGGCATTTTACCTACATGGAATGCTTCGTCACCGTAATAACATTTACCATTATCAGCAAATATAATCTGTTTATAATTATTTGTCCAAACTGATGTATCATGTCGATATTGATTTACCGAACGCCACAACTGAATCCATGCTAATTGCAGCCTATCACCTGGGTTAAGCTTCAGGATTTCCTTACGTAAGAACTCATTTTCTATAAGGTTTGATGTAAAAGCTTCATCTGCATCGATAAAAATGAAGTGTGTTCCCCCAATTTCTCGACCAGCATCCAATAGTGGTTTTTGACGTCCGCTTTCGCTGTATTGCCATGACTCAGTTTTTCTGATGATTCGCTCAATAGGATATTCTTTCCGCAGGGATTCAACAATTTCCACTGTATTATCATCTGAAACATCGTCATGAACGCAAATAGCATCAACAAACTTTGCAACAGCCCGAATACAAAAAGCAATCTGTATTGACTCGTTCTTTGTCTCAATCAAGGCGACAATTTTTTTTCTAGAATTTAAGGCATCTAAAATTTCTTTTTGATGAATTTGATTGCCTTTGAGCCAAAAAGAGTTTCCCTCACCTCCGCCACTTTGATTCAGTCCGATACCTGATAGATAGATACTGTGGTCTGCTAGATACTTCTCTAGATTAGACAGTTGGCACTGATTTTGGTACATAGTTCTGTACAACCAAACTTTTAAAAAGAGAGAAGAACAACGCTCCAATGTTTGTTTGGCACCTTTAAGAACTTTTAGTTCGGCTCCTTGCACATCGCACCTGAGTAAATCAATCTGCTTTCGAGCTAGTGGAGCAAAACTGTCTAGAGTGACTGTGACTACTGTGTATGCTTCTGCTGGAGATGCACCGAAAGTAGTTAGTTCTTGAGCTTGCTCTTCTTGAACTCTCATCGGAAGAAGAGAGCCTGTTCCGTCTAGGGTTGTTTCATAAAAAACAGCGGTTCCATTTTCTTCTGAGACAGCATAGTTGTGACAAAAAACACGCCGACTTCCGGCAAAACGCTCTAACAGTAGGGAGAAGTAACGCTGGCTTGCTTCAAACGCATGAATCTCTGCATTTGGATAGTTTTGTAAAAATGTATCTATCTCGTATCCCAAGTGAGTGCCAACGATAACAATACATCCAACTTCATTGGCTGATTTCCCTATAAACTCGTGGAAATAGTGTTCAGTCGTATGTTGAATTTCTGCATAAGGAGGATTACCTGATCCACCTGTGTAGGCCTTCGTTGCTGGCAGAAAGGGGCAGATTTCGCTGAATAAGTGGTTGAGCCGAACCATGAATAAATCTTGACCGTTATCAAACATTAACGAATAGCCTAATTCTGCTAGGTATGATATAATTTGTTGCCTATCTTTGCCATATTCGACTACAATCATTGAGGGGCGGAATCGTGAGAAATCAAGACTTTTTAGAACATCAAAATCAAAGCCTTCAGTATCTATTGAAATAAAATCTATTTCTGGAATACCGTTTTCATCAAGAATTGTTGTCAGCCTCTGGATGGAAACTTTTTCTTTTTCCCATAACATTCCATACTCTTCTTGCCAACGCAGTGTTTCCGACTCTAAAAATGTAGAAACATCACTTTGCCATTCTGGTATGTCAGGATTGATACCAACATTTATATCTAGTTCTCCTTCTTCTAATCCTACGGCTGCACGGATGCACTTGACAGAGGTATTCTGATAGGATTGTGCCAGTTTTTCAAAATTCCTTTTTACTGGCTCTATACAGAGTCCAGTCCAGCCATAAGTTTCATATAAGCGGCGTACATTGCTGTAATGTACGCCATCACAAGCTCCTACCTCGACAAATATTTTATTTTTCGGCGGATAGTCTAGAAAGAATTTTTCAATGACCTTATCCTGTTCGCATTGCGAGTAATAGCCACGAGCGTGGTTGGGATATTCTCTGGCAAACCAAAATTGAGGGTTAATTGACTCTACAGCGGCACAGGCTTTATCAACAAGATTGATCTTGCCAATCTTCTTGGCTGCCTGCGCCATCAACCACAAAGTTTGCCAATCTCCCTTGCCACTGAGAACTTCTATTAGCTTTTCACCGTTACTACTGTTTTGTTTGAGTATTTTGCTCAAAATACCTTCAGCTTTGTCTGTCAATTTCTGCTTTACAAGATCATCTACTACGGTCAGTAATTTTTGATCGTTGAGCTGACCTTGCAAGATGTACTCATCTATTTCAATTTCTTTTTTAATTTGATGCTGAGGCGGTTGCAAATGCGAGCGCTCCACGTCTGCCTGAATTTGCTGAAGTTTACTTTGCGAGCGCTCCAAGTCTATCTGAATTTGCTCTAACGAAGATTCTTTCTTCGACAATTCTAGTTTATGTTGATTCACGCTGGCGGCTTTGGACTCTTCTCTCCGCTTCTCTTCTCTCAAATTCAGCCCTTCTTGATACAGTTCCATGTCATTAATTAATATATGTTCTAGATCATTCATCGTTTTTCTTCTTAATTACTCAGCAACTGCAGAGCAACCGCTGAAGTTTTTCTTAGGAAAACTGTCCTGCCAGTATACCATTATAGCTTGCTTGTTGGCTTAATCGCAACTGCCTGACGAACCAATTGTTTCCACTCTTCTGAGTTTGTGAGTGAATAGGGATCGAGGTGTCGCCCTTTTTCTAACGAGAAATTTGCCAAACTCTCTAACAAGTTGACGATTGTTTCTGTTTGGGAAGAAGGCGTGCATTTTAAGGATTCCTGCAAGCACTTTTGCATTTTCTTCAAATCGCCACTTTGATATGTAATAAATATTCTACTTTTAACTTCCAGTCGCCCTAAGATAACTTACTCCCAAAATGGTTCCTCAGAAGCTTACCACAAATGAGGGTAATTTTTGCCCGATCGCCCCCAATGAACTCCCACTGAACTCAAGCCGTTGCTTTCCCAAGAATATCAGACTTCATGCCTCTGAGGATGTTCCCGCACGCACCAGGTATTATATATGGGCGATCGCCCGCCAAGCCCTAAGCCATTCAGCTTGGAACAATATTATATATCCAAAAACTAAACAAGCCAAAATCAACCCAAAAAAAGCTGTGACCAAATTCGACAAAGGCAATCAACTTCTACAAGGAGGTAAGTCTAGAGAGCTAACAGCCTCAACTGCACCATAGATAGCAAATTAACATCAAATCCGACAAGTAGCTCGGAAATAAAACTTTGGAAATAGCTTAAGGAGAAGCGACATGAGCAACATGGTAGAGCAAGATGAGAACTGAATTTTGTGCGTAGATGAGTCGTGGTCGGATGACTATGATATTGGGATTCGGGGCTGGATTGTCAGCAAAAAGAGAAGTTTAGAGCAGGTTGAAATCTGTCTGGGCAATACTTGCGTGCCAATTACTTCTTGGCATCCGCGCCCTGACATAGCGATAGCGCTACCGCAATACTACAACGAAAAATGTGGCTTTGTGGTTCATCTAAACCGCACTGCATTGAAGGTATAAGAGAGACTTGGCTGTAGTTTTAGCGCTTGTTGATAATAAGCGCGATCGGCTTCATCCTATTCCCCAACCACACTCATAATTTCCTTTAACTTATCATGAGCCTCAGAAAAACTTGGGTTTAAATAAACAGCCCTGCGGTAACACACGATCGCCCGCTCCTGCTTCCCTTGCTCTAACAGAGTATTGCCCAGGTTAAAGTATTCCTCTGCCGTTGTTTGAGGTTCCAAAATCACGGCTGCATAAGAACACTCGACAGCTTCATCTGGCTTGCCAATTTGCGAAAAAACCTTAGCCAAGTTGCGGTAAAAACCAGCAAAATGCGGTTGAATCGCGATCGCTTTTTGGTAGGATGCGATCGCCTCTTGCCACTGTTGCTGCTGTGCGTGAATAGTCCCCAGGTTTGCTAAAGCTTGAGCAAAATCAGGCTGAATTTCCAGAGCGCGAATGTACCAACTCTTTGCCTCATCCAGTTTACCCTGAGCTTGGAAGACATTCCCCAAAGTCTTGTACGCCGGAGCAAATGTGGGTCTAATCTTTAATGCTTGCTCGCAAACGGAGATCGCATCTTCTAACTTTCCTTGAACTAAATACAACTCTGCCAGTTGATTTAACGGAGCAGCAGCCCCCTCCATCTCTCGCAGTTGAGTCAGAGCTTCGATTAGCTGAGACTTGGTGTGTGCGAGTTCCTCCTGAGTTTTTTGGTATTGAATCTGCCTAAGTTCAAGCTCGTCTTTAATTGGTTGTAGTTCCTCTTGAACTTGTTGCAGTTTAGTTGTAAATTGCTCAAATCCCCCTGGATTTTGGTGCTGTTTTGTCTGAGATTGCGATCGCTTCAATTCTTCCTCGGTTTCCTCTGGCTGAGAATCCAGTTGTCTGACTTCTTTTGATAAGGCATCTGTTCCACCATCTTCAAGCTGTAACTCTCTGTAACTTTCTTGCCTGATAAGGGCGACAATTTTTTTTCTAGAATTTAAGGCATCTAAAATTTCTTTTTGCTGAATTTCATTGCTTTTGAGCCAAAAACCGTCTCCCTGACCTCCGCCAATTTGATTCAGTCCGATACTTGATAGATAGATACTGTGTTCTGCCAAATACTTCTCTAGATTAGACAGTTGGCACTGATCTTGGTACATAGTTCTGTATAACCAAACTTCCAAAAAGAGAGAAGAACAACGCTTCAACGTTTGCTTTGCGCCTTCAAGAACTTTTAGTTCAGCTCCTTGCACATCACACCAGAGTAAATCAATCTTCTTTCCCGCTAGTGGAGCAAAACTGTCCAGAGTGACTGTGGCTACTGTGTATGCTTCTGCTGGAGATGCACCGAAAGTAGTTAGTCCTTGGTCTTGATCTTCTTGAATTTTCATCGGAAGGAGAGAACCCGTGCCGTCTATCGTTGTTTCATAAAAAACAGCGGTTCCATTTTCTTCTGAGACAGCATAGTTGTGACAAAAAACACGCCGACTTCCGGCAAAACGCTCTAACAGTAGGGAGAAGTAACGCTGGCTTGCTTCAAACGCATGAATCTCTGCATTTGGATAGTTTTGTAAAAATGTATCTATCTCGTATCCCAAGTGAGTGCCAACGATAACAATACATCCAACTTCATTGGCTGATTTCCCTATAAACTCGTGGAAATAGTGTTCAGTCGTATGTTGAATTTCTGCATAAGGAGGATTACCTGATCCACCTGTGTAGGCCTTCGTTGCTGGCAGAAAGGGGCAGATTTCGCTGAATAAGTGGTTGAGCCGAACCATGAATAAATCTTGACCGTTATCAAACATTAACGAATAGCCTAATTCTGCTAGGTATGATATAATTTGTTGCCTATCTTTGCCATATTCGACTACAATCATTGAGGGGCGGAATCGTGAGAAATCAAGACTTTTTAGAACATCAAAATCAAAGCCTTCAGTATCTATTGAAATAAAATCTATTTCTGGAATACCGTTTTCATCAAGAATTGTTGTCAGCCTCTGGATGGAAACTTTTTCTTTTTCCCATAACATTCCATACTCTTCTTGCCAACGCAGTGTTTCCGACTCTAAAAATGTAGAAACATCACTTTGCCATTCTGGTATGTCAGGATTGATACCAACATTTATATCTAGTTCTCCTTCTTCTAATCCTACGGCTGCACGGATGCACTTGACAGAGGTATTCTGATAGGATTGTGCCAGTTTTTCAAAATTCCTTTTTACTGGCTCTATACAGAGTCCAGTCCAGCCATAAGTTTCATATAAGCGGCGTACATTGCTGTAATGTACGCCATCACAAGCTCCTACCTCGACAAATATTTTATTTTTCGGCGGATAGTCTAGAAAGAATTTTTCAATGACCTTATCCTGTTCGCATTGCGAGTAATAGCCACGAGCGTGGTTGGGATATTCTCTGGCAAACCAAAATTGAGGGTTAATTGACTCTACAGCGGCACAGGCTTTATCAACAAGATTGATCTTGCCAATCTTCTTGGCTGCCTGCGCCATCAACCACAAAGTTTGCCAATCTCCCTTGCCACTGAGAACTTCTATTAGCTTTTCACCGTTACTACTGTTTTGTTTGAGTATTTTGCTCAAAATACCTTCAGCTTTGTCTGTCAATTTCTGCTTTACAAGATCATCTACTACGGTCAGTAATTTTTGATCGTTGAGCTGACCTTGCAAGATGTACTCATCTATTTCAATTTCTTTTTTAATTTGATGCTGAGGCGGTTGCAAATGCGAGCGCTCCACGTCTGCCTGAATTTGCTGAAGTTTACTTTGCGAGCGCTCCAAGTCTATCTGAATTTGCTCTAACGAAGATTCTTTCTTCGACAATTCTAGTTTATGTTGATTCACGCTGGCGGCTTTGGACTCTCCTCTCCGCTTTTCTCTTAGATTCAGAGCTTCTTGATACAGTTCCATGTCCGCACTTAGAATATGTTCGAGGTTGTTCATCAACTTACTGTCATCCAACATTTCTTGCAAAAGATTTTGATATTTGGGATATGGATTCTCATTAAAAACCGACACTTCCATTTCAGACCATCCTAGCTTTTTTTTTAGGTCTTCCATGTCCTCTTTAAAAAAATCTTGTATCCCTACAAAGTAAAAATCGCTGAGTTTCATCCCACTAATTATTGAGGGCGCACTCCAATATTTTATGGCAGGCAACTCTGCAAACTCAAATATATCCATTTGAGTTTCTTGTATGTGGCGTATTAGGGGTGAATCATCCGTGGCGGGTATTCCTTTTTGAAAGAAATAATAGGAAATTAATTTCAATATAGGATTTCTTAACCAAATTATCCATTTTGCCTCTGGAAAATATTCCTTGTACTTACTCACAGGAAAATGACCGTGAATCACTCGATGCTGAGGGGAAATCCACTCCAGAGCATGGGTAACTGGCCGGGACTCAACTTTTTCCGTGAATCCATCTAAAAAATAGTCACAAAAAACTTGTTCGGAGCCATAAACCTGTATTAAGATTTGACGGAACGTTGAGCCTGCTGTTTTGGGCAAGTGAACTGAAATGATTTCAACCAAAGCAAGAACCCCCTTTTGCACTAATCCTTGGATTTGTTAGTTAACTTTTATTTTGTGTTATAGTTATCGCTGTCTCAGTGACCACTATAGCCTAATACACAGAAAAAAAAATAGTCATCAGGAAGTTATCTAATCACAACATTCCTCAGCGCTTACTTACAGTAACTCTCTGTTGCATCAGTCGTTTCCACTCTTCTGAATTGGTCAATGCGTAGCTATCAAAACCATGTCCCTTTTCTGATGAAAATTTAGCAAAACTATCTAACCAGTTGACTACAGACTCGGTTCGTGACAGAGGTGTAATCTTCAAAGACTCCTGCAAACGCTCTTGCATTTTCTTCAAATCGCCACTTTGGTAAGCATACCACGCATCCCACACTAGAAGTGTGTACGGCATCTGGTTCTCGACACCTCGATAGCTAACCGCATATTGCTGGAAATGCGATCGATCCAACTCTTCCTGAACTTGGACAAGTTGAGACTGATAATGCTGAGACTCTTCCTGAACTTGGACAAGTTGAGACTGATAATGCTGAGACTCTTCCTGAACTTGGACAAGTTGAGACTGATAATGCTGGGACTCTTCCCGAACTTGGACAAGTTGAGACTGATAATGCTGGGACTCTTCCCGAACTTGGACAAGTTGAGACTGATAATGCTGGGGCTCTTCCTGAACTTGGACAAGTTGAGAGTACAACCGCTTCAATTCATGTTGAAGTTGATGGTTTTGAGACTGTGACTGCTGCAATATTGCTTCTGTCTGACGCTGCTGAGCTTGGGACTGTTCCAATTCTCCTATAACCTGGACAAGTTGAGAGTGCGCTCGCTTCCATTCCATGCTGCTGCTGCGAAGTTTAGACTGCGACTGTTCTAATTCTCCCTGAACTTGTCCAATTTGAGAACCCAATCGCTCCGCTTCCAACTGAATATGCTCTACTTGGGAGTTGCACTGTGCTAATTCGGCCTGAGACTGTGCTAATTCGGCCTGAGTTTGATGCAGTTGAAAACGAGTTCGCTCTAATTCCCACTCACTTTGATGCAGTTGAGAATTCTTGTGTGCTAACTCTGCTCTATTTTGATGCAGTTGTGACTGCGACTGTTCCAATACTGCCTCAGTGGAGCGCAGTTGTGACTGAGATTGTTCCAATACTGCCTGAGTGGAGTGAAGTTGTGATTGAGATTGCTCCAACTCTGCCTGAGTGGAGTGAAGGTGTGATTGAGATTGCTCCAACTCTGCCTGCGTCGAATGCAGTTGTGACTGAGATTGCTCCAACTCTGCCTGCGTCGAATGCAGTTGTGACTGAGCTTGCTCCAACTCTGCCTGCGTCGAATGCAGTTGTGACTGAGATTGCTCCAACTCTGCCTGCGTCGAATGCAGTTGACCTTGATACTCTTGCAACAGTGTCTCAGCTTGTTGCATTCGATCTTGGAATTGTTCCAATACTTCCTGAGTTTGATGCAGTTGACTTTGGTACTGTTGCGCTTCCCCCTGAATCTGTTGCAGCAGAGCCTTACACTGTTCCAACTCCTCTCTAGTCTGGTGCAACTGAAACTTAGACAGCTCTAATTCTTCTGTTCCCGATATTGTTATTACATTTTTATTGTTTCCTGAACCATCGCTTGGGGGGGTGGTTTCATTATAGGGAGCGCAAACTTTTGCAACTTCATCTTGGGCTATATTAAAATCACGAAAAGCAATAATGTTTCCATAGCCACCGTTCGGATAAAATATAGAATCTGGTTCTAAAGTGGACGACTGCAACTCAAATATTTTGGCTTCTGTATCCAGCGCATTATCTATCATAATGCTGCAATTGTATCCGCACTCCTTCAATGCTCTGATACACTCCATAGTAGCGCTCACATACTTGGGCGACCAACCATATTGACCTTTTTCCTTAGAGTCGCCACCCCCATATTCAAACATAACTACGCTGGGCAGCCAAGCTTTGGGTAATTCCCCCAATTTAGTAATAACTGTAGACTCCGCACCTTCTATGTCTAGCTTTAAACAAGTTACTTTTTGAGCATTGAAGTTTAACAGTAACTTAGATAATGTCAATGATTGTACTTCTCTTGTCTCTGTAGAAACACCAAACCAATCCGCTTCAAGTGAAGCATAATTACTATCACATCCTGCAGCCACATTTCCTAAATGAATAGTCTTAGTGCCGTTGACATCAGATAGGCAAGCTTCTATTAAAGTGATGCTGTCATATTGACACAAAACCCGAACTCCTTCCACAGGGAGGGGTTCAACAGCGATAGTTTTAAATCCCAGCATAGAAAACATCTCGCAGTAAAATGCAAATGTTCCCACCCCAACATCTATACAAATTCCTTCTCGCTTTTCGTCTACCAAAGGAAGAACATAGCTTAAAATTCTTTGACAACAAGCTTCTACACGCATCAGCCATCCTCCTTATGATTGTGATTCCAGAGATTACTATCTAATAAATATTCTACTTTTAACTTCCAGTGGGGCTAAGACAACCTACTCCCAAAAAGGTTTCTCAGAAGCTTACCACAAATGAGGGGAATTTTTGCCCGATCGCCCCCAAGGAACTCCCAATGAACTCAAGCCGTTGCCTTCCCAATGATATTGGACTTCAGCCCTCTGAGGATGTTCCCGCAGGCACCAGGTATTATAGATGGCCGATCGCCCCCAAGCCCTAAGCCATCGAGCTTAACAATAGATATTATCCCAAAAATCAACACACGAAGACGATCGCACTCAAGCGATCGACCAACACGCGCGATCGATCGACCAACACGCGCGATCGGGTAAACTAGAAAGGTCGATCGGGCCTCACCCCCGTGCCCTTGACTCAAAGCCCAATGTATGTATCACCGTAGAGAACTATGGTTGTGCGATAGCACAAATTAACTTAAAGTTGATCTTGAGCAAGCAAATTTTTAAGGAGAGAGGTTAACTATGGATTCTTGGCAAGTACGGAGAGATATTGCTTTTCAATACCTAAGCGGGGAGGGAATAGAAGTAGGAGCCCTTCATATTCCTCTAGAAGTTCCGGCCGGGGTGAAGGTTCATTACGTCGATCGGATGCCTGTTAGCGAATTGAGGAAGCAGTATCCAGAGCTAGCGACGGTTAATCTAGTAGAGGCGGACATTGTAGATAATGGTGAAACTCTGTCATCCATAGCTGATAATTCTTGGGATTTTGTGATCGCCAATCACATGATAGAACACTGTGAAAATCCGATCGGCGCTCTGGAAAACTTTTTGAGAGTTCTTAAACCGGGAGGACTTGTGTATATGGGCGTACCAGACAAACGGCATACATTTGACATCGATCGCCCCCTCACTTCCCTCGACCATTTAATTCGGGACTACAAAGAAGGGCCGGAATGGTCTAAGCTAGGTCATTACGAGGAATTTATCAGGCTAGTTGCCAAACCTCCTGAAGAACAGGTGGCTGCGCGGATACAGCATCTACTTGACATAGATTACAGCATTCATTTTCACGTCTGGACATCTGAGACTTTCCCTGAGTTGCTCGAATACTGTCAGCAACAGCTAGGGTTTAATTTTACTATAGAATTATTCCAAGAAAATTCTCAAGAAATTGTTATAATTCTCAGGAAAACAGCAAATTGACAGCCATATTAATATTTTAGTAATGCTCAGTTCAGCTTGAAGGAATATCCGGATTTAACTAAATTTTATGCTTTTCCAGGTATAGCTAAATCTTATACTGTTAGCACGCTAGTTCAAAAAATAACCTGTGAAAATAAGGTTATGTTATAAATTTATGGCAATTTTATGGCAATCTTAGAACAAAACGAAAACTTAATATTGGCGATCGACCATTCGTGGTCTGATGACTGCGGACTCGGAATCCAAGGATGGATTGTGGGCAAAAAAGAAGGTGTTCTCGATGAAGTAGTAGTTGGTGCGGGTGATACCTTCGTCCCCATCTCCGCTTGGTATCCTCGCCCAGACGTAGCCGCAGCCTACCCGCAATACAATCCCAACCCCAACTGCGGCTTCATTGTCTACCTACCTCGGATTGCAAAACATCAACTTACTTTCCAGGCGAAAGCTCAAGGTATAACCTACAGCAAAAATGTAACCTTTGCCGGGTCGCAGCCGTCACTATACGATTTGGCAACCTTCACCAATGACGACGACGGTATTTTCCTTGATTTTATCAACCTGGTTAATAACAATAATCTCCGGGTTCTAGAAATTGGTTCTCGAATCGTAAGTCCCGGCACCAGCAGCAAAAGATCTTTATTTTCAGGTGCAGCATCATACACTGGGTTTGATTACTACCCAGACGCCAACACAGATGTAGTTGGGGATGCTCACAAACTCTCTCAATACTTCAGCAGCCAGAAGTTTGATGCCATCTTTTCCACATCTGTATTTGAACACTTAGCAATGCCTTGGGTAGTAGCAATGGAAATTAATAAGTTGCTAGCAGTAGGTGGAATAACCTTCCACACTACCCACTTTGCCTGGCCTCTTCACGAGACACCTTGGGACTTCTGGCGCTTCTCTGACGAGGGTCTTAAAGTTTTATTTTCTCAGGCTCTAGGATTTGAAGTGATAAAATCTCACCTTTACGTTCCGTTACGAATGCACTTAGACACCATGATACAAGGTCAAGAAACACTAACAA
This sequence comes from Oscillatoria nigro-viridis PCC 7112, assembly GCF_000317475.1. NCBI lineage: Bacteria > Bacillati > Cyanobacteriota > Cyanophyceae > Oscillatoriales > Oscillatoriaceae > Phormidium > Phormidium nigroviride. Next base: position 5,860,495 of record NC_019729.1, on the reverse strand, counting down.
CTCAGGCCGCCTTTGGAGGAGTTGCCATACTTGCGAAAAAGGTAGCTGAAATTAATTCAGACAAATTTAGATGGGATGTAACGCTAACAGATATTTTGACATCAGAAAGCCATTACCCGAAGCCAAAAGCTTAACTTTTGGGATTGTCCTACTCTTCAACAACAGCCATAATTTTCCTTAATTTGTCCTGAGCCTCCGAAAAATTTGGGTTTAAATATATGGCACGACGGTAACATATGATCGCCCGATCTAGTTTCTGTTGTTCTACAAGTGTATTGCCTAAATAGAGATATTCCTCGGCCGTTGCCTTAGACGGTTCCAAAATCAGCGCCGCATACCAGCAATCAGCGGCATCCTCTGGCTTGCCAATTTGAGAAAAAACTCTAGCCAAGTTGCGGTAAAAACCAGCGAAATTCGGTTGAATAGCGATCGCTTTTTGGTAAGCCGCGATCGCTTCCGGCCACTGCTGCTGCTGCGCACAAACAGTTCCCAGGTTCGCTAAACCTTGGGCAAAATCCGGCTGGATTTCAATAGCCTGAGTATACCAACGCTTTGCCTCCTCAAATTCACCCTTAGCTTGGAAAACATTCCCTAAAGTCTTGCACCCCAAGGCAAATTTCGGTTGAATATCAAGAGCTTGCTTGCAAACACTAACTGCCTCGTCGAGTTTACCTTCCGCTAAAAAAGATTCTGCCAATTCGCGGAGATTAATCGCAGCACTTTGATTTTGAGCCGGATCGGACTGCGGTGATTTAACTTCCCTTGTCAACTCCTTTACTATTTTATTAACTTCGCCGTCAAGGATTTTCCAATCAAAATCATAGTCGCAGTGAGCCCAGTGCGAAGCATCCAAATCCACAATGGACTCAACGGGTATAAAGACTGGCGGTACAGCATTTTCTCGAACATTTGCCCACCACCCCGAACTTTCAGAATGTACAGTGTTGCCGTGGGCCACCCCAGGCTTGTTAGCAAGCCACGTTACTAAGGTAAGTCCAGAACCGATTACCACTATGTAAACATCTACAGCATGAGCCCAAACAATTGTTTCATGAATAGCACAGTCAAGAGCATTATAAAACTTCACCGTAGGCGGCACGAGAGCTAAAATTTGCTCCACTGTATTTTTTTCAGTAGAAAAGCCATCAAACACAAGCCCCAGATTTGGATAATCTTGGTAGAGGTTATTGATTATATTGGCATATCCTTCTACCTGAGAACTCCATACTTTATTGTGGCTGCGAATATTAATCCACAGCAGCGGAAAATGTGTTTTCGCTTTTTCCACTTCTTGTAAAAAACTTTGAGAACACTTCTTGATAGAAGCTTCATATATGCGCTTAGCCAGTGGTTCCTTGACCACCATCTCAGTTAATCTGACGGCCATGTAGTGATTGTCCAAAATTGTTTTGAATAGACTCCACCTATCCGAAATCCGCACAATATCATTGGCTGGAATTTCTGGAAAGATATCGCCGACTTCTAAAAAATTACAATCCCTAATTAAGTATTTATCTACTTTCGGGAATGTCCCATTTTCATATAAATGTTGAATTCCTGTAAGGTCGTTCCAGAAATAGTGGCCTAAATTGTTCAGCCAACCAACAACAGCCGCTACCTCTCTTTTGCTTTCTTTCGATGATATGTAAGATTGAAATTCCCGCCAAAAACTAACAGCACCGCTTTTCAACTCATTCACAACCCCCGGATAGTCCGTCGAAAGAGGATCGTTATAGAACCTCACAATTAGTTCAAACTTGGGGAAATAGACACCAAGTCTGACACCGTGATGGCACCCAAACATTAAATAAAATGTTTCCCCGCCTGCGAAACGATAAATACCTGTTGGCAGAAAATTGAATAGCTGAACGTAGAATGATTGATTAGACCTGAGAATCTTGCCAGTTACAGGACAAATTGAGTAGATATAACCTGTATCTACTATACTTTGCTGGTAATCGACGCCTGAAAAAGTCTTTGTAACTTTTTGTCCTAAATCAGTTGTCTGCTCGCAGCCCAAACTGTTGATGTAGATTGATTGCAGTGCAGCACTGTCTTGTTTCATTAATTCCAGATTCGCTAAAGACAATCCTGCATTTTCCAGATATATTATGTCATCATCAGTTAATGATTCCAATATGATATTTTTGTAGTGGCAAGTCTTGCTAAAATATTGATAAGCCGTTTCTGGTTCTATCTGGGTTTGGTAATAAGGGTTCGTTTCGTCCAGCGGGCTTAGTTTATTTAATCCCTTCCATATCTGCTCGTAGATTTCCCCTGCACTGGGTTGCTTCTGCGGTGCTTTCTGGAAACAAGCTAGAGCTTCCTCGATCCCACCTTGTTCTGCATGGCGGATAGCTAAGTTATGGTAAGCTCTAGCAAGGATTCCCTGCAATTCTGAGTAGGCTTGTGTCTGATCGGGCTGGATTTCTAAAGCTTTTTGGTAGCACGAAAGTGCTGCATCGAGTTGATTTTGCTGTGCTAAGAGCATCCCTAAATTGAAGTAGTCCGTTCCCTGCGAGCGCTTCGATACAGCGTGTTGGTAAGCAGCGATCGCACCCTCTCTATAGTCAGGATTCAATTCAGCAGCACGACTGCAAGCTGCAAGAGCTTTATCTAGTTTATCTGCTTCTTGCAAGAGAGTATTGCCTAAATTTAAGTAGTAAGAATCTGCGGAGTTTTCCCTAGGCTGGTATACTAAGCTGAGTTCTATAAAATTCAATGAAAACGTTACCCCAGTTGCCAAAAACCTAAATTCTGTCTGCTTAGCATCTATTAACTCTACAAAAAATTCAAGTTGCTTCTGGCTGGTACAAACATCAGTTTTATACCAAACACAATTTCCAGCTTCTGTCACTACGTCAAATTTGAATCCGACAGTTTCTGAATTTTCCATTCCTTGTTGAGCGCTTAATTCAGGAAACTCAAAGCCAACACAAACTCGGTACAACCCGTCATGAAAGCTCAGGTAAGGGCCGTAAAATACAAAACCTTCATTCCCTGCCAAACTCGTAATCTGGGGCGGACATTCTTGAGCAATTTTTTGCCCTGAAATGATGTTTAACTGCTCTGGTTCTATTCGGAAAGATGTTATTGTTGCTAAGCTATCTAAAAAACACTTTTGAGAAAAGTCGGGTTTAAGTTTAAAAATATGGCGGCAAGCTGCGATCGCGTCCTCCCAATCGCCCTGTTTCCCCAAACTTTCACTTAGTTTGCAGTAAAACTCCCAATGGGGATAAAGTTCAATTGCACGGCGGTAGGCAACGCTTGCTTCCTCCCACTTTCCCTGAGAATAGTGGACTTCTGCCAGTTGGCAATGACCCATAGCCTCATCACGGTTGCTTTCTACAATCCTTTGATCGTCAGCCAGCATTTGCTCTCCTTTACTACTTTGAATATTAAACCAAATTTCTTCGCTGCTTTTGAGATTGTTAACACAAAAACTTTTTTCTATTTTGTAGTTTTTTCTCGGAGGTTCAACAACTAATACCTCCATTTCTAAAGCGGTCTGGAAATCTTTAAAATACGAAGTGACTAGCTCATTATCTTGAAAAATATTTTCTTTCAGCCAAATTTCCTTCTGTATAATATCGCTCGCACTACCTTTCGGATAAGGGCGGTGTTTCACTTGTGTTACTTTTACATGGTTGAACTGCCAAACTTTTTCGTGATAACAAACACCAGCCATATGTATTAAAATTAGCTGCGACAAAAGCCATGATTCCTCATCAAATTTTTCCAGATAAGGTAACAAAACGTTGTCAGCCACTACATCGCGATGAAAAGCATTGAAGACCGCATCAAAGGCATATACTATTTGTACTTCTACAGAATCGTCAAATTTTGTTGGATAAAATGTTACTTGGGGTGTTGCTATCCCAGGCTGATATTCGAGCAATAATGCTTCAAAAATTCTCCAATCACCCGCAACAAATTCAATATCATCATCTAGAAAAATGTAATATAAATAATCCCCCTGTAATTGTTTAGCTGCTTCTAGCAGTTTATTTCTGCCTTGCGTCCAGGTGCTATTAGGAAAATAAATATCTCCCGGTCTTGGATGTTTCCAAGACAAATACAATACATCTGCATTTTCATGATTAATGTTACTGTAATGAGAGGGTAACTCTCCATCGGTTTGAACTAAATACAAAAACTTCTTAGTCATTTTTTTAAATTGTTGATTTATTTAATACTTGCAATTGAACCTTGAGCGACTGTGCAGTCAATCGCTCAATTCAGTAGATTTTTTATTGCTAAGGACTACACATATTTTTTAACTTCCTCAATCCACAATTCACACAGACGAACCTCTATCTCGCCTAGAAAACCATTTCGATTGAGATAAGCATACATCTCTATCATTAACTCGCAAGCATCGCTAGCATCACTTGTAAAATTCTCCAGTAAGTCAATTAAATTGTGAACCTGAGTATACAAAGGAATTTCTTCACTAAAATCTTTCATCAGGTTGTGTTCATTTCTCAACTGATACACTGAAGGCGATAGAAATAGAACACTGGAGTTCATGCACCATAAAAGCCGCTGGGCAATGTAGCTTTTCCAGATATCGGTAACACGACTGCTCACACCAATAGGCAGCAGCATTAGAGGAAAAGCTTGCTTGTCAAATAAAGTATTCTGCGTATTGAAAGGACTATAACACCCGGGCGACAGTGACAACTTTTTATGCGGTTCAAACTTAATATTTTCATCACCAACCGTCAAACGATAGATAGCATCTACATCGGGGTCTAAGTCTGCTAGCCCTTGCTGGACGTAACAAGTAACCTCTTTTTCTGTTGCCAGATTCTCATCGACAAAACTATTAACTTTGTCAAGTGGCAAGCCTCTGGGCCATATTTTTTTACTGGTAAAGTAAGAATAGACATTAACAGCACCTTTAACGTCTACCGCTGGAGTCTTAACCAGGGAAGGGAGGAAATTGGGATACTTGTCATCATAGGGAATATTGTCGTCGTCTGTTTCCGCGATCGCTTCTGCACCCATACGCATAGCATACAAGTATCCTAAATTCTTGCGGGAGTAATGATTCATAGGAATCAGAGAAGCTAGCTCGCCAAACTCTTCGCATTGCTGCTCTACATTAAAGTATTCCGCCCCCGGCAAGTCAAAATCTCTAGGAGTTTTTTTATCCCCAACTACAATAATTTTCCACCCTAAATCTAGCAAAATATCTCTGTATTTAAAAAGAGCAGCAGTTGGTTTATTAATTGTTGTTATAACTAATGATTTCACGGATAAAACCTCAAAATTTTTATAGAACTTAAACATTACCCATCCTTGCCTAGACTATCATCCGCACCACCTCCTGCATCTTAATAGTCTGCTTCCGCTCTGAACTTTATCACAAAATACCACCAAAGGCAAACAAATTCTACCTTTTTTGTCCAGTAATTTTTCAATACTTAAAAAGAATGCTCTCCTCAGCGTGTTTGAATTTTATATCAAACTGACAGGATAAAACCTCACAGGCTCAACAAACTCGCTTTCATATATACGATCGAGCACATAACCCAATTTAGGTATATCAGCCGTAATCCTGTCCTTCATCTTTCGATAATCCCGATCGCAACTAATCACCCCTCGGTTAGTATAAGCTATCCCCTCGCCTCGATATTTTTTTAAATCACGGTGATTAGCCTGATACCACTCATTAGCCCTTGGATATTCTGCCTCCATATTTTCACCCCATACTTTTCCCTCAAACCATCCTCGCTTCCACCATCATCCGCACCACATCTGGCATTTTATACTTCGCTTCCCATCCCAACTTTTGCTTCGCCTTACCCGGATTTCCCCTCCCAACTGCAATCTCCGTCGGTCTGTAGAGACTCGCATCTGTTACTAAATGTTCCTGCCAATCCAAACCCGCAGAAACAAACGCTGTCTGCACAAACTCCTCCAAAGGATAGCTTACACCCGTGGCAATTACATAATCGTCCGGTTCTTCTTGCTGCAACATCAAATACATCGCCTCTACATATTCCGGCGCCCAACCCCAGTCCCGCTGCACTGAAATATTTCCCAAATGCAGTTTTTCGGAACTACCCGCAGCAATTCGGCACACAACAGATACAATTTTTTGGGTGACGAACCTCTCCGGCCGCAGTGGCGACTCGTGATTGAACAGAATACCAGAACACGCAAACAAATTGTACGCTTCCCGATAATTCGCTACTTCCCAAAATGCCGTTGCTTTCGCCACCGCGTAAGGACTTCTGGGGCGAAAAGGCGTATTTTCATCGGCTGGATTGCCTCGGGTATCCCCAAAACATTCGCTAGAACTGGCATTGTAAAGTTTAATTTTACCGCCTGTAAACCGAATTGCTTCTAAGAGATTCAATGTGCCTGTAGCGATGCTTTCGAGGGTTTCTACGGGTTGTTCAAAAGACAGAGCGACGGAACTTTGACCTGCTAGATTGTACACTTCATCTGGCTCTATTTTAGCAAGCACTTGCAAGACGCTGCGAAAATCGTTGAGAGACATGGATTCTAGTTTTACTCTGTCTCGGATGCCCAAACGGGTCAGGTTTCCGAAACTAGACATTTGGGCGTCCCTGGAGGTGCCGCACACTTCATAACCTCGATCGAGCAAAAGTTTAGCTAAATAAGCTCCGTCCTGACCTGATATACCGCTAATTAACGCTTTTTTCATATCAGATTTTGCTGGGAAAACTACACGGTAGCTGTTGCTATTTTTTCATGTTTTTAACTTTTATAGTCAGAATTTTTATTTGTTTAATATTTGGGATTTTCCGAGAATTTAACTAAAGCAATTTTAAACGCTTACTACAAACAACAAATTTATCATCAAGCAGACCCGAAAGCCCGATCGAAGTATGATTGCAAAAAGTTCGATCGATAGCTGGGAGTAGCAGCATAAGCATATCCTAGGGACACGGCACTGCCGTCTCCCACAGATATAGGGTAGGGACACCGCACTGCCCATAGGTGTCAACTTAACGTACCACCGATAGTCCGGCAAGGGTTGAAACCCCTGCCTCAAAGCTAAAGTCCTCGCTATGAGGACTAAAAAACTCATTAGTCCTCATAGCGAGGACTTTAGCTATAAGCCCCGTGGAATTCATTCCCTGGCGGACTAACGGGTGGGCGGGAGGACTGGTGGACACAAAGCTTAAGTTGACACCATTGCCCACTGCCGTCTCCCTACCATATTTCATCTCCTACCCGCCAACTATCGACTGCCAAAAGTCTCTAGCGCTCGAAAACAGAAATAACCCGTCAGCTAGAAATCGACTCACAAGTACAAACAGGTCAGCATTTTTACCTTCTGCCGAATGACTAAAGCCTTCTGCCTTCGGGTACTAGGCTTCCCAACGTTCGGCGACCAATTCAGCCAAGTCAACCACCCGCTGACTGTAGCCCCACTCATTGTCGTACCAAGCCAACAGCTTCACCATGTCGCCATCCATCACCAACGTCAAGCTGGAATCCAGAATCGAAGAAGCATCACTTCCGCGATAGTCGCATGAAACTAAAGGCAAATCGTTGTATTCCAAAATCCCTTTCATGGAGCCAGAGGCAGCTTCTTTGAACACTTGATTTACTTGCTCGGTAAAAGTCTTTTTCTCTACCTGAGCCACAAAATCGACTACGGACACATTGGGAGTCGGCACCCGCATGGCGATACCGTTTAACTTGCCCTTCAATTCTGGAATCACCAAAGCCACAGCTTGGGCTGCTCCGGTAGAAGTCGGCACAATATTCATTGCTGCCGCCCGGGCCCGCCGCAAGTCGCGGTGGCTGGCATCCAGCAAGCGCTGGTCGCCAGTATAGCTGTGAGTAGTGGTCATCATGCCTTTGATGATGCCAAAATTTTCGTGCAGCACCTTCAGTACGGGAGCCAGACAGTTGGTGGTACAGCTAGCATTGCTGATGACTGTGTAGTCACTGTGCTTGTAGGTGTCGTCGTTGACTCCCATCACATAAGTGCCAACTTCAGAACCCTTGCCGGGAGCGGTAATTAGCACTTTTTTAGCGCCGGCAGTGATATGCTTCGATGCACCAGCTTGGTCAACGAAGACGCCGGTCGCTTCAATAATCAGATCAATACCCCAATCTTTCCAAGGCAAGTTTAGCGGGTTGCGATCGCTCACGCATTTAACTGTCTTCCCATTTAGAGTAATGGAATTTTCATCCGCACTGATGTCCACATTCTTCAACGTTCCCATCATGGAATCGTATCTGAGCAAGTGAGCATTACTTCTGGGATCGGAAGTGTCATTAATAGCTACCAACTCTAGCTGGCTGTTTTCTCTGCCCAGCCAGCAGCGCGCAAAACTGCGTCCAATACGTCCAAAACCATTGATCGCGACTCTAATCACCTTGTACCTCCTAATGATGGCAGCCTCTAGCTCAGGCTTAAATTTTGGAAAAATTTAAGAATTGACTTATGAGACAAGATCATATCGCAAAGGTCGATCCTTTCTAACTTTTTGTGTCGATCAAAAAAGCTTGAACTTTTCTAGAAGGCTGAAATTGCAAGGCAGAAGGCATTAGGCTTTCTGCCGCTGGTTACTGGTAAAGCTGATGGGCTGCAATATAAGTCCCGACAACTTCCGGGACTAAGTAGCGGAGGTCGATCCTTTCGGCGCAGCAGCGGCGGATGTGGCTCGACGAAATCTCGATCGCCGCCATCGACAGCACCTCCCAGCGAATTTCCACGTCCAAAAGAGCCATTTGTTCGGCAACTCGCCGGCCCACAGCATTTGCCTGAACCTGCATCCTGTCGCCCGCGGCATCAAGGGGTTTTCCACCCGGACTATCTCCCCACTCGGACAGTCCCCCAATCTCCCCGCTTTCTGCTGTCACTCGATCTCCCTGAGTCGGACGCGGGGCCACCAACCAGTCGCACAACCGGGCAATTTCGCCGCACCGGTGCCATTTGGGGAGAGTAAGGAGTGCGTCACTGCCAATAATCCAGTACCAGCGACGATCGCCGGGATACAATTTTTGCAAATACAGCAGGGTGTCGATCGCAAAAGAACTCTCGGAGGGATTTGCCTCCGGTGGCGAAATTAGGAAGTCTGGGCGATCGGCGATCGCCAAAGCGAGCATTTCCCGCCGCTGCTCAAAACTTGCCAAATCCGGGCGCCACTTGTGAGGAGGAGAGCGATCCGGTACCCAAATGACTCGATCGAGAGCAAATTGACTCGCAGCCGTCTCGGCTACCAACACGTGACCCCAGTGAACCGGGTCAAAAGTCCCCCCCAAAATCGCTATTTTCCCCATATTTCCCCAAAATCAGGATTAATACAGACATCGCGCCAATTTTATGTTTGTACGCTTTTAACCATAAGCTCGTTTATTAGAAAACTCTCGCTTCACAACAGACATCGCGCCAATTTTATGTTTATACACTTTTAACCATAAGCTCGTTTATTAGAAAACCCTCGCTTCACATCGGCGATCAACCCCTGGACGACTCTAGTTTCGACGATCGTCCTGGACGCTGAAACCGGTTTTTTCAACCCCCTTAATTCGTTCAAACCTTCAATAAGACTTAAAAAACCCGGTTCTGAGCGTCGGAGTGGGTTCGGGACTGGATGATTAACCTTGCCAATATTAATCCCAACTTGTTTTGAGTGCGCGATCGACCCCCTGAGCATTCGTTGGTCGGCGACCGAAAAAGTTTTGAGGGTAGATATACTTAGCGCAGTGGTAAAAATTTTAAGGGCTGCCAAGAGGGTCGATCGGCTTCTCTATCAAACCAATGATTTGGTTTGATCGATGGCTTCGCGACTATTTCGACTAACTGCATAACTTGTATATATACAAGAAAGTAAGAATATAGCATTTCTCAGTAACATGAGGTGCTCGTAGGGCATGGGGCATGGGGCATGGGGCATGGGGCATGGGGCATCGGGCATGGGGCATCGGGCATCGGCCAAATAGGGCATCGGCCAAATAGGGCATCGGCCAAATAGGGCATAGGACTCGCCCCATACCTCACAACGCTTGAAAATCGCTATACATACTATAGTTACGGTCGTGTCAATCTCTGACTTTCAAGAAAAAATGACCGTACGAGTAGATAAATGACTATAAAAGGAGCGAAATTTTGTGGTTCGTGGTAGTGTTTGTAAATCCTTATGGGTTTTACCCTCAATCTTGGTAGAAAGGTTGTGGGGCTTTTGCTGCCGTATCCAAGCACAGCAGGCGGATCGAAATAGAAAGAATGCAGGAGTATGCAAGCACCCAAAATTAGTCTATTGGCACAGACCCCAGACCCCGTTTTCTCTGACCTGCAATTTTCGAGCTGTGACTGTTCCGGAAAACTACTCGGTACTAAGTCATATAGGATACAAGACAAACATCTCTACAAGTCCCTCAAATCTAGGGACGCGCAGAGAATTTTGTACAAAATATCTAGCGAACTGTATCCGGAAAAAACAATTCTTGATATGATATCGCGTGTTATTGGCGTGGTGTGGTGTGTGAGGAGCAAAGATGCCGAGTTCTGTTGATTTTAGCGGTAAACCATTTCATTTCATCGGCATTGGTGGGATTGGGATGTCAGCCCTTGCCTACATTCTAGCTAAACGCAAGTTGCCTGTGTACGGCTCCGACATTAAATCGAGTCACATAACCGAGCGCTTGCAAGGAATGGGAGCTCATATTTTTTGGAGTCAAGACGCCAGCAATTTTGAACTATTTCAAACGGCCCTTAACGGTAGCAATCCCGACTGCGGGCAACAGGAAAGGGCCGTATCCTCGGCAGTGGCGGGTACGGTAGGGACTTCGGTTGCGACAGCCAAAGCTCTGCAATTGAACGGCAACGGTTCAAGCGCCCAAGCAATTCCGGGATTGCCTCAAGTAGTATGTTCGACGGCTATTCACCCAGCCAATGCCGAATATCGAGCAGCTTTAGATTTGGGCTGTCCGATTTTTCATCGATCGGATGTGTTGGCAGCGTTAATTCAAGATTACCAAAGCATAGCCGTAGCCGGGACTCACGGCAAAACTACTACTAGCAGCTTAATCGGTTTCATGCTGATGGCAGCAGGTCTAGACCCGACCATCGTAGTAGGAGGCGAAGTAAATGCTTGGGAAGGCAATGCCCGTTTGGGGGAAGGCCACTACTTAGTGGCAGAGGCTGATGAGTCCGACGGTTCTCTCGTTAAGCTGGTAGCCAAAATTGGCATAGTGACGAATGTCGAACTGGATCATCCAGACCATTACGATACCCTCGACCAGGTAATAGACACATTTAAGGTGTTTGCCCAAAACTGTCAAACCTTGGTGGGCTGCATAGACGACCAAATCGTCAAAGACTGCCTTCACCCTCATGTCAGTTATAGCTTGCAGCCGGACAGCGGTGCTGACTACACGGCTTCGGACGTGGAGTACGGGGCCGAAAGCACCAAGGCCCGGATTTGGGAGCGAGGAGCTTTCCTGGGGGAAATGGAGTTGAAGTTGTTGGGCACACACAATCTCAGCAATGCACTAGCTGCGGTAGCAGTGGGCCGATTGTTGGGGTTAGAGTTTTCGGCGATTGCCAAAGCGATTGCTGGCTTTGAAGGAGCTCGCCGCCGTTTTGAGGTGCGGGGTTTTCACAATGACATCCTGTTTGTGGACGACTACGCCCACCATCCTAGCGAAATTCGTGTCACCTTGGCCGCGGCTCGCTTGCGTATCGAAGGTAGCGAAAAAAATCCCAGATCCCGAAGAGTGGTTGCAATTTTTCAACCCCACCGTTACAGCCGGACTCTGACATTTTTGCCAGAATTTGCTCAATCTTTTGGGGATGCTGATTTGGTTGTGGCTTGCGATATTTATAGTGCTGGGGAACCGAATTTAGGAGAGATTAGCGGGCAGCAGGTTGCTGATTTGATTGCTAAAGAAGGCGGAAAGGTTGAGTTTGCGCCTTCCCTGGAGTCAGTCACTCAGTTTTTAACCAAAAATCTGCAACCGGGGGATTTGGCTCTGTTTTTGGGCGCTGGTAATCTGAATCAGATTATTCCAGAAGTTATGGCTTTTTATCAACAAGCCGATCGCCCCGATTAGCTCGCGAACTGAGTAGAGTCGATCGACATTATGGCGTTGCACGTCGTGCCGAAACTTCCGTCGGGCGGCTCGCTCAAAGGGGCGACATAAGTTAGCTAAATGGATTTTAAACCACGTCTTCGAGCGAAGGTATTTTTAAGGATTTTCAAGATGGTGACTATCTCGAATGACTCCTCTGTTAAGGACAATCGGCGAGTGTATTCTCCTATTTCTTTGCGGGGAACTGATTGCAAGATTAACTCCCAAGTTTCCCTGGCGGGGCTGACTTCCTTCCGAGTCGGCGGCCCGGCCGAGTGGTACGTTGCTCCCCGCAGTATGGAGGCTTTGCAAGCGAGTTTTGCCTGGGCACACGATGAAGGGGTGCCGGTGACTCTGCTGGGTGCCGGTTCTAATTTGTTGGTGAGCGATCGGGGTTTGTCCGGTTTGGTCGTCGGCACTCGCTACCTCAAACAGGTGAATTTTAATGCAGAAACAGGTCAACTTACAGCGGGGGCTGGGGAGTCAATTCCCCGCCTCGCTTGGTTGGCGGCTAAACGGGGCTGGAAAGGCCTAGAATGGGCCGTCGGCATACCGGGTACCGTGGGAGGGGCTGTGGTGATGAATGCAGGCGCTCACAGAGGCTGTACTGCTGATATTCTGGTCAACGCTCGCGTCCTATCCCCTGGCGGCAAGGTGGAAATTCTGACTCCCCAAGAGTTGGAGTACCGCTACCGGACTTCGGTGCTGCAAGGGGGCGATCGGCTAGTAACAGAAGCGACTTTCCAATTACAGCCGGGATTCGACCGATCGCAAGTAATGGCAGAAACTAATGACCATTTCAGCCAGCGGCGGACAACTCAACCTTACCACTTACCGAGCTGCGGCTCAGTCTTCCGCAACCCCGGCCCCAAGACGGCAGGTTGGTTCATCGAACAAGCGGGACTGAAGGGATATCAGATCGGCGGGGCACAAGTAGCTCAGCGCCATGCTAATTTTATTCTTAACTGCGGGTCGGCAACGGCCAATGATATTTTTCAAGTGATCCGCCACGTTCAACAGCAAGTCGAGCAGCGGTGGTCGCTGTTGTTGGAGCCAGAAGTTAGAATACTGGGAGAGTTTCCCTTCTAAGGCATCATTGAAGTAATACGGAAACGGCAGACTGCCAGCCCACACACCATCACAAAGTAGTTATGACGAAATCAGGACAAGGATTTGGCTTCGGCCTGGGAAAAATGAAAGAACTGACTGAAGCTTTCAAAAAAGCTCAGCAGGTTCAAGAAGGAGCTAAAAAGCTCCAAGAAGAGTTGGATGTCATGGAAATTGAGGGAACTGCCGGCGGCGGCTTGGTCAAGGTTTTTCTCAGCGGCAACCAAGAACCCCGCCGCGTGGAAATCTCGCCGGATGCCCTCGGTGAAGGTGCTGAGGTGGTTTCTGAACTCGTCACGGTGGCGATGCAGGATGCTTACGCTAAGTCTACGATGACGATGCGGGAGAAAATGGAAGAACTCACCGGTGGACTAAATCTCCCCGGTTTCGGTTAGTCATCAGCCATCAGTCAATAGTTGACTGTTGACTGTTGACTGTTGACTGATTAAACTTTCTGGAAAACCGCTATAGTAAGGTGCGTCGCTGCTCCATGTTCTATGGAACTTGTAGATTGACTCTGAAAGCGACGCACCCTAAAAATTAGCACGGTTGACTGTTGACTGACTAATAACATCTTTTCCGGTTACACCGGAATGATGTTGACTTTTGACGCCGTGAACAGTCAACCGTCAACGCCGTGAACTCGAATTTACTATTCCGATGCTAACGGATTTGATATAGCTAATAACTAATAACTAATAACTAATAATTACTAACTAATGACTAAATTATTATTTGTCTGCCTCGGAAATATCTGCCGATCGCCCTCAGCAGAAAATATTATGAATCACTTAATTGAACAAGCTGGTTTGAGCGATCGCATCACCTGCGATTCGGCGGGAACTGCTAGCTATCACGTTGGCAGCCCCCCTGACAGGCGGATGGCATTGGCGGCGCGGAAGCGAGACATTGAATTGCTAGGTGAAGCCCGCCAATTTACCAGGAAAGATTTTGAAAATTTTGATTTGATTCTGGCCATGGATCGGGACAATTATCGCAATATTCTTGCCCTGGACCCGGCTGGAAAGTATAAAGATAAAGTGCGGCTGATGTGCGATTTTTGCCAGAAATACGACCTTAAAGAAGTGCCAGATCCTTACTACGGTGGCCCGGAGGGATTCGATCGAGTAATTGATTTGCTGCTGGACGCTTCCGAGGGTTTGTTGGAGTACGTTGTCAGTCTAAAAAAATTAACAGTTGGCGGTCAGCAATCAATTTAAATTAAAACAGTGCCTTTTTCCGCCCGAATATTAGCAATGCTGTAGGGGGGACAACGCTAACAAAACTCGTAACTAGGGATATCACAGTTGTTCCCGATCCCGCTCCCAAAATGAGACTGGGTGACAAAGAAAAAGTTAAACTTGTCAATACAAAATGGGGAGAATTGATACTCAAAGCAGCAATTGGCAGCAAAATAGATGGATACCAAGGCATTAGCCAAGGTGTAGCAAACAAAAACAAAGTGAGAGTCGTCCATCCAATATCTGATACCAAATTAATTTCCGAATATTTTTTGCGGAATAATAATTTAATTAACGTCCCTGTATAGTAAACAATCCAGCTTAAATACGCAAAATATTTGAGGAATGATAGAATACTTTCCCTAGTTTCAACACTTACATTTGGCCAAAAATTCAGAAATAAATTGAGAGCATGGTGAAAAGATCGAGCTGTCGCTCCGGCGGTTGCCGGATTTAACACACTTCTCCAAGCTGAAACTGTTGGCATAAATGTATAAGTTATCACGGCGACAATTAATAAAGAAAGCAAGACAGATGCTGCTAAATCTCTCCACCGACGCTCCTTGCATAGGAAAGCAAAAACTAAAGGCAACCAAATTATAGGTAAAGTTTTTACTAGAAAACCCACCCAAATTGCTAAAATTGCAAAAACATAACGTTGGTAATAAATACATCCTATTAAAACGATCGATGTATTAGCAACTAAAACGTCAAGGTGAGCGTTAGTTATTTGTTCGTTCAATAGCATGGGATTGACTAAATATGCCATTGTTATGAGGTGACGGTTTTCATAACTTGTTAGCAACCGCCAAATTAAATAAGCATTGAGCGCGTGTACCAAGACGCAGATGATTTTAAAAATATAAACTGCTAGTAAAGGGCTAATTGGTAAAGCCAATGCTGATACCCAAAAAAATAATAGAGAAACTGGGCCGTAGGTAGAAGTCTGCAACCAGTGGAGAAAGGGAGATAAGTTAGAAACGAAGGTGTCGGAACTATTAAGATAAGGATTGATGTTATGTAAGCTCATCGCTCCGTAATGCAAGTACGTATAAATGTCACTGCTTTGGGGATAAGCTATGAGCGCAAGTCCCAGAAAGGGGATTGCATACTTACAAATGTCTAGAAAGCTGGAACTTGTCTGCTTTTTTTGAATTAACCAGATAATATATGTAACTGTTGCTATCAAGTAGGAACCGTTAATTATAAGTCGGATGAGACTGAAACCACTTGTAGGGAAATCGTTATAATTTTCTCCACCCTGTAAAACGCTGTAATACTTGGTGATTCCCATTGATGTCATGGCAATACAGAAAATTATGGAAGCTGCTAGTGCGGCAGCATATAGAATTTTCTGATTTTTTAAGTAATTGTTGACCATGATGTTATTTGTTGAGCGGGGTAAGTGCAGGTAATTTTCTTGCCGAGAGCGTTGGCGGTTATCTGACTAAATGGTGTTCCATCGCAAAGCGAACGAGTTCTGCTCGGTTGTTGCTGTCAGTTTTTCTGAACAAGCTGCTGACGTGCTTTTCGATAGTTCGAGGGCTGAGGTTGAGTCGGGAGCCTATTTGAATATTAGAAAGACCTTCTGTCAGCAAATCTAGCACTTGTCGCTCTCGCTGAGTCAAAGTCGGAGCATTTTGGCTGGGAGATGCCCGTGAAGCGGAGCTATCCCGTAGGGAATCGCCTGTGTTTGACTTTTGAGTTAAAAAATCTGCTTCTGGCTTGTCATTGGCTCTGCTGCGTGCCTCTGTTGGCGTTGGTTCGAGTTCGGGGGTACGAGAGGGGGCCTGAGCGATTAGAGCGTAGCGATCGAGCAAAGAGCGAATAACCGCCCCCAATTCCTGGAGTTCAAAAGGCTTAGCCAGATAATTGTCGCACCCCATCTGATAGCCGCGAATCCGTTCCTCTGTGCTCGTGCGTTCCGTCAAAAAAATCACCGGCAGCAAGCGGAAAGCGGGACGAGTCCGAACTCGCCGCACGAAGTCGTAGCCATCCATCTCAGGCATTGTAATGTCGGTAACAATCAAGTGCGGCTGAAATTCATCTACCAAACCTAAAGCTTGTTTGCCGTTCTCAGCAGCGATTACAGAGTATCCGGTAATTTCTAGATAATCGGTAATTGACAAGCGAGTCGCGAAATCGTCGTCAGCAACCAGAATCGTTAATGGCATGGGGGAATTAAAAATTAAACATTAAAAGTGACTAATTTCACTTTTAATGTTTAATTCTACTGTTTAATTCTCTTGATAACTTGCAGTTAAAGTAGCCGGTTGTCCTAATTTGCCCTCCAAAGCTACGCCGCGCCCGTTGGCTGCCAAATGCCGCAGAGTTTTGTAAATTGTCTCGATTTGCTCTGGCCTTCCTGCTTTTTTTGCTAGTTCTGCTACAGACAGAGGTTTTTGGGCATCTTTGAGCACTTGCAGTACCCGTTGCTGCAAATCCAATACAGCAGCGGCCGCTTTTTTGCCTGCTTCGACGCCCGGTTGGTGATAGGCATTGACATTCACCAAGGAACCGTAAAAACCTACGGCTCTTTCGTAGAGGGCGATTAATGCTCCTACTGTCTCCGGGTTGACTTGGGGAATTGTGACAGTAATGGAATCTCGGTGATTTTCGTACAAAGCTTGTCGAGTTCCCTGCAACAAACCAGACAAATAATCTCCCGAAGTGACCCCGGTTTCTACTTCTGGGGAAATGCCTTGCCTGTCTTGCAAAACTTCGATAAATGTTAGGAAGAAATTCGGCACGCCGTCTCGCAGTTGCTGGACGTAGGCGTGTTGGTCGGTGGTGCCTTTGTTGCCGTAAACTGCGATTCCTTGATGAACTGTGTTGCCGTCTAAATCTTGCTCTTTGCCTAGAGATTCCATGACTAATTGCTGCAAGTAGCGGCTGAACAATAGCAGTGAATCTTTATACGGCAAAACTACCATATCTTTCTCGCCACGTCCGTTGCAAGCAAAATACCAGGACATTGCTAACAAGGCGGCGGGATTATCTTTGATTTCGGTGGTTCTGGTAGCTTCGTCCATGACTTTAGCGCCGTCGAGCATCGCCCGAATGTCGATGCCTTGCAAAGCTGCTGGCAAAAGTCCGACTGCTGACAATTCGGAAGTGCGTCCTCCCACCCAATCTGCCATTGGAAAAGTGGTAATCCAGCCTTCGGATTTGGCTAATTTGTCTAGTTGGCTGTCAACTCCGGTGATGGCAATTGCTTGTTTGGCAAAATCCAGTTTTTGCGCGGCGAAGGCTTTTTGAACTTCGATCATCCCGTTGCGGGGTTCGGGGGTGCCGCCGGATTTGGAGATAGTAATTACTAGGGTGCTGGCGAGTTTGTCTTTGATTTTGTTAAGGATTCGATCGATCCCAGCCGGATCTGTGTTGTCGATAAAATGAATTGCTAGGGGAGGAATGTCTGGGGATAAAGCTTCGGCGACAAATTGGGGGCCTAGGGCGGAACCGCCGATGCCGATCGAAATTATGTCGGTAAATTGCGGAGCAAAGGGCGGTTTAATATCGCGGTTTTGAATTTTTTTGACAAATTCTTCGACTTGTGCTATGCCTGCGACTATTTCTTGTTTTAATTCTGGAGTGGGAGCTAAATCGGGGTTTCGCAGCCAGTAGTGGCCCACCATGCGGTTTTCGTCGGGATTGGCGATCGCACCTGCTTCCAAAGCTGCCATGTCTTTGAAAGCTTTGTCAAATTTGGGCTTCAGTGCTGCTGCGAAAGCGTCGTCGAATCCCATGCGGCTGATATCGAGGTAAAGTCCCAATCCAGAGTGATAGTAAAGCCAGTCTTGATAGCGTTGCCAGAGTGCTGCGGCGTCCATAGGAATTCTCTACAATTTTTTTAATGTTCGATCGGCGTCGTCAGGAATCCACCAATTGTAGTTTAAAACGATCTGATGTACGGCTTTTGCAGAATCCCAATAAATTTAAGCATTAATCGTCTGAAGGCAGCCGGAGCATTCGGCAGCCAGAGCATTCGGTAGAATTAAACAAGAAAAATATGACTTGGGCAACACTCTTAGTAGGTAGATCCCCCATTAATGGCCGCACCCCATAGATAGAGGGAAGTGGCACAGAGATTTAACTGCGGTCGGGGTTGCCCTTTGGGATCTCGTTTCACAATATTCAAATTCGGGCGATCGGCATCTGTAAAATAGGCATTGCGGTCAGGTTAAATATACTTTTAGCTTCAACTCAATCATCGGCTAAAAATATAATTAACAACTATCAACTATCGGAAGTGTAGTATAATATACAGATATTAGAATTAAAGTACGATCCACTATGCTTGCTCTATCTCCCGAATTAAAAGAAAGGTTAGCAACTCCGCTTAAAATCGGCGATTTTGAAGTTAAAAGTCGCGTCCTGCAATCGCCCTTATCCGGCGTTACCGATTTGGTATTTCGCCGCCTGGTGCGCCGCTACGCGCCGGATTCGATGATGTACACGGAAATGGTGAACGCTACGGGTTTGCACTACGTGAAGCAACTGCCGAGAATTATGGAAGTTGACCCGAACGAGCGTCCGATTAGCATTCAATTGTTTGACTGCCGGCCGGATTTCTTGGCAGAAGCGGCGCAGAAAGCAGTGGCAGAAGGAGCGGATACTGTTGATATTAATATGGGCTGTCCGGTCAACAAAATTACTAAAAACGGCGGCGGTTCTTCCCTGCTGCGAGATCCGGAAACGGCCGAGGCAATTGTGCGGGCTGTTGTGGAAGCGGTAGATGTTCCTGTCACGGTTAAAACTCGGATCGGTTGGACTGACAAAGAAATTAATATTTTGGAATTTGCCAAGCGGATGGAAGATGCGGGAGCAAAAATGATTACCGTGCACGGCCGCACTCGATCGCAAGGTTACACCGGCCCGGCAAAATGGGAGTGGATTCGCCGAGTGAAAGAAGTTTTATCGATTCCAGTTATTGCTAACGGGGATATTTTTTCAGTGGAAGCAGCGATGCGATGTCTGGAAGAAACCGGCGCCGATGGAGTGATGTGTTCGCGGGGAACTTTGGGCTATCCTTTTTTGGTTGGAGAAGTTGATTATTTCTTGAAAACTGGTGTGGAAAAGATAGCTCCGACACCAATTGAACGGCTCGAATGTGCTAAGGAACATTTGCGGGCTTTGTGGGAATATAAAGGTGAAAGCGGTGTCTCCCAAGCGCGCAAGCACTTAACCTGGTATGCTAAGGGTTTCCCCGGCGCTGGGGAATTGCGGGGCGTGTTGGCTGTGGTAGAAACGGTTGAACAAGGTTGCGATTCGATCGATCGCGCGATCGAGCAATTGCCCGCAAGTTGAAATAAACTTAGATATTGCACCATTGTTAATAAGCCTTTCACGGGCGGGCTCTCCTGCCCACCCCACAATAAAATCTAATCTTTGTGGAACAGGCATCTTGCCTGTTCTTGAAAATGGTGCAAGCCAAAATAAACAAAACCAGCCTCTGCAGGCTAAGATTTAAGACACAGTTAAAAATTTGTGTGTGGGGGAAAGCATGGATTCCTTAAAAGGGCGAGATTTATTAAGTCTGGCAGATTTAAGCATTGACGAATTAAATTATTTGCTAGATCTAGCAGCCAGTTTAAAATCGGGAATGGTCAAGCTGAAACGCAATAAAGTTCTCGGCTTGTTATTTTCCAAAGCTTCAACGCGAACGCGGGTAAGTTTTACGGTAGCAATGTATAAATTGGGAGGGCAAGTGATCGACCTCAATCCCAACGTTACACAAGTCAGCCGCGGCGAACCTTTGGTAGATACAGCCAGGGTTTTAGACAGATATTTAGACATTTTGGCGATTCGGACTTTCGAGCAAAAGGATTTAGCAACTTTTGCTAATTATGCGAAAATTCCTGTAATTAATGCGCTGACAGATGACGAACACCCATGCCAAGTGCTGGCGGATTTAATGACAGTAAAAGAGTGTTTTGGCAAGTTGAAAGGGGTGACTTTGACTTATTTGGGCGATGGCAATAATATGGCTAATTCGCTGATGTTGGGCTGTGCAATGACGGGAATGAATGTCAGAATTGCTTGCCCTCAAGATTTCCAGCCGAATGCTGAGATAGTGGAAAAAGCTAAGAATATTGCTAAGGGAAAAACAGAAGTTACTGTGACGGCGGACGCAGAAGCTGCTGTGAAGGATGCTCAAGTGATTTATACTGATGTTTGGGCGAGTATGGGACAGGAAGAGGAAGCAAAGCTCAGGATTCCTTTGTTTGAGCCATATCAGGTAAATGAACAATTGCTGAAGTTAGCAGATCGGAATGCAATTGTATTGCACTGTTTGCCCGCACACCGGGATGAAGAAATTACCGATGCAGTGATTGAAGGCAGTCAATCGCGCGTTTGGGATC
Source organism: Oscillatoria nigro-viridis PCC 7112 (assembly GCF_000317475.1). Lineage (NCBI taxonomy): Bacteria > Bacillati > Cyanobacteriota > Cyanophyceae > Oscillatoriales > Oscillatoriaceae > Phormidium > Phormidium nigroviride. The sequence goes on along the minus strand of NC_019729.1, from coordinate 5,839,716 downwards.
AGGCAGAAAATCGGATGCACGCTCAGCAAGCTTTGCTCGCAAGCATTCTGGAAAGCGATTAGGAATAGAGAAGGGAAGAGAAGAATCGGCGGTTGAAACCGCGTCTAAACAAACGAAGAGAATAATCGTCCGACTGAATAATCAGAGAAAAGCCATTCTCTCTATCTCTATCTCTATCTCTTCTATTCTCTTTCTTTGCGCCCTCTGCGCCCTCTGTGGTTAGTAAAAATTTATAGTTGAATGGTACGAGTGAAGCGGGCAATGTCCATCCTACAAATAGAGTCCTCGATCGCCCCAATCTAAAATCTATGAGTGCCCACTTCTGTGCCCAAAATCCTTTATCAGTCTGTTTCGCGGATGTGGAGGCGGCGGCAAATCGCTTGCATGGCAAAGCTTTCAAGACGCCGGTGCTGACTTCGGAAACTTTCAACAAACGCACAAATTCTCAGGTATTTTTCAAGTGCGAGAACTTTCAGCGCACGGGTTCGTTTAAATTTCGGGGTGCTTGCAATGCTTTAATGCAGCTATCTGAAGCCGAAAAACAGCGGGGAGTGCTGACTTTTTCGTCGGGAAATCACGCGCAGGCGATCGCCCTTGCCGCACGGTTGCTAGAAATTCCTGCTACTGTTGTCATGCCGGCAGATGCGCCCAAAGTTAAGCAAGAAGCGACTCGCGGCTACGGTGCAGAGATTATTTTGTACGATCGCACTCAAGTTTCCCGCGAAGAGTTAACCGCTAAAATTGGCGCCGAGCGACACTTGACAATAATTCCTCCTTATGATGACGCGCGGGTGATTGCGGGACAAGGTACGGCGGCGCTGGAATTAATCGCAGAAGTTGGGGAGTTGGATTTGCTGTTAGTTTGTTGCGGTGGCGGGGGTTTGCTGTCGGGATGCGCGATCGCGGCAAAAACTTTGTCTCCGCAGTGTAAAGTAATGGGGGTAGAACCGGAGCAAGCAGACGATGCGGCGCGATCGTTCCGCACGAAAACGCTGCAAACTGTTACTAACCCGGATACGATTGCTGACGGTGCGCGCACGCCATCTTTGGGGAAATTAACTTTTCCTTTGGTACTGCATTATGTGGACGATATGGCAACAGTTTCCGAAGAGGCAATTCGCAGCACAATGTTTTTTATGTGGGAACGCATGAAGATAGTTGTTGAACCGACGGGAGTGTTAGCGGCGGCGGCTTTGCTGTCAGGTGTTGTGAAAGCAGAAAATGCGAGAGTTGGGGTAATTGTCAGCGGGGGAAATGTCGATTTTAGTCATTAGTTATTGGATATCGGAATGTTTTAACCGCAGAGAACGCAGAGAACACAGAGGGAGATAAGTGAGAGATGAATAATTACGCTGAAGTGCGGAATTGATATTATTAGTTAAGGATCTTTGATATGCTGCCATTAATCTTTGATACCTGTTTGCCCAGAGATGAGATTTTATCGGGAGACTTGTCTCTAGATTTATTTGCAGCAAAATTGCGGTTGGTAGTCGAAGGAACTGCACCTCAAGTTTATCAAGATGCTAATAAGTTTTTTGCCAATACCTTCGCAACTGATGGCATTAAAACTCTAATCCGGGAAGTTTTTGGCCGCTTGATGAAGCAAAGCGCCGGGGCTGGGGTGGTTCGTTTGGAAACGAGTTTTGGGGGCGGCAAAACTCACGATGAAATTGCACTCTGGCATATCTGCAAGCAAGGGCGAGAAATTCTCGGATTGGAACGCTTTACAGATATTAGCGTTATTCCCGATCGCCCTTTACAAGTTGCAGCGATCGACGGTCGAGATTTAGACCCAGAACAAGGAGTTTATCACTCGGACAGCGGCTTGACAACCTACACTCTGTGGGGCGAAATTGCTTACCAAATTGGCGGGATTTCAGGCTATCAGTTACTGCAAGGCAGCGATCAAAGCGGTGTCAGTCCCGGTACTTCGGTGTTGGAACGGTTGACGGGGGGACAGCCGACTGTGATTATTTTAGATGAAATTGCGCGGTATTTGCGATCGGCAAAAGCGAAACAAATTGGCAGAAGCGATTTAGCCGAACAAGTGGTAGCCTTTCTATTTTCCCTGATGGATTTGGCGGCAGCTTGCGATAATTTAGTATTGGTTTATTCCCTCGCCTCGACAGCAGATACTTTTGCGGAAGAAACGGCAGAATTGCAAGAAACGATGCGCGCTTCCGCAAGACAAGAAAGGGTGTTGAGTCCTTCTACAGATATCGAAATTTACAACATCGTCAAACAGCGCGTGTTTGCCAGAGTTAGCGAGGAAGCGGCGCAAAAAGCGGCATCGGAATATTTGGCGGCTTATCGCAATTGCCGCGTTAATTTGCCCGATGGGTGCAAAGATGCGTCATACTCAAAAGCGATCGCCCAAAGTTATCCGTTTCACCCGGAATTGTTCAATCTTCTTACTAAAAAAATTGCTTCTATTCCCGAATTCCAGAAGACGCGGGGCGCTTTGCGATTGTTCGCGCAAGTCGTGCGGCATTTGTGGGAAAATCGCGACGGTTGGATGCCGATGATTCACACGCATCACATTCCTATAGGGATGGATGGCGAAATTACTAACGATCTGACTTCTCGGTTGCAACGATCGCCCCTGCGGAATGCGATCGGCGCTGATATCTACAATCCCGACGGTAGGCCGGCTTACGCACAATTGCAAGATGGGGAATGGATAGCAGCGGGAAAACCGCCGTTTTCGACTTGGGTAGCCCGATCGATCTTTTTGCATTCTCTGACTCAGGGAAATTCTTCGGGTATTCGGCTGGCTGAGTTGAATTTGTCGCTGCTGACTCCGGGGGTTGACAGCGGTTTTGTCGATCGCGCTTTAAAAACTTTGACGCAGGTAGCGTGGTATTTAGACTTCGATCCGGTAACATCTTTAGCCAGGTTTAAAGAAGAACCTTCGATCAACAAAATTATCACCGAGGAGAAGGAACAAGTTGGGAGGGGATTCGCGAAAGATGATTTGAGAATTCGTCGGGATAGCATTTTTGCCAAAAAATTCTTTACCTTAGTTTCTAATATCGAAAGTCCCGGAAATGTAGACGATAACCCGGATGATGTGGCGCTGTGCGCGATCGACTTTGACGATGCGACTGTGAATGCTTCTACCGACGCAGCCCCGGAATTAATCGAGAGAATTTTTAACAATAGCGGCGAATCGGGGAAGTTTCGCACCTACCGCAATCGCTTGTTATTTTTGGTGGCCAATCGGCTAGAATTAGAAAGCGCGATCGACAATGCCAGAGAATATAAAGCCATTCAAAATATTCTCAAAAGTCAGAATCGGCTGGCAGATTTATCGGGAAGCCAGCAAAAGGAATTGAAGGAACGGGAAGGCGCAAAAGATATGGCTGTGAGAGTATCTTTAACTAATACTTACCGCCATTTATTTTATCCGTCAAATGACCAAGTAAAAGCACCGAAAGGATTGATGCACTACACTTTTACCGCGCAAGATGCGAGTATGGTGAAAGGCAAAAACAACCAGCAAGATGTGATTCTTAAAGCCCTCAAAGATTGCGGCAAGATTCGCCCGGAAGAAGCTAAACCTTTCGCCCCGGCTTTTATCCTGCAAAAAGTGTGGCCTGCGGGGTTGGACAGTTGGACGACGAAGGCGCTGCGCGATGCTTTTGCTAAGGATTTGAGTTTGAATATTCTCCTTGATGCGGAAGTTTCGATGCTGCGGGAGACGATTCGCCAAGGTTTGAAAATGGGCAATTGGGATATGAAAGTCGGGGAGAGACTGTTTATCAAAACCGATGATAGCGTGTTGGCGCTGCCGGAGACGATCGAATTTAGCGATCGCGCTGTATTGTACAGACGGGGCATTCTCGAACCTCCAGCGCCCAAAGAAGTGGAACTCAGCGCCCAATTGATGCCGAGTAGTGCGGGCGTCTCGCCTGCAACTTCCGTTGACGTGCGGGTGAGGTGGAAAGCCAAAGGAGCACTGACGGTTAGTTTGTATCAAGATAATATTTTAGTGCCGGGAAATTTCCGCCCTTCCGATGAGTATGACGCCACCATTGTTAATAACACTATTTTTCGTGTGGTGGCCGATTATGGCAACGGTGAGACAGCAGAAAAAGCAACCAATGTCAATCTAAATCCTCAAGTTTCTACCGTGCGAGATAGTGGCAATTCTGCTTATGTTGTGGAAGGGCTACAGGGGACTTTGTGGGAGGCGAAACCGCCGATTATCGAACTAGACGGCACGATTAATAGGGTATTTGCGGAATTGGGCGATCGCATTAGCGACTACAAAGTGCAAGGCATCGAAGTGCTAGAATTGTCTGTGGATCGAGTAATGGATTATCGCAAATTAGGAACGGCAATTGCCCTATTGCAGCGCTGGCAACCGCAAATCGACCAAACCGCAACCATTCAAACTGGCGACCAATTTGTGCGGTTGGAATATCAAGGGGCGTTGCGGGGATTTCAGAGCTTTTTCTCGACTATTAACAATTTGTTGAACAGTCCCGACGCGCAAGCAGAGGTTAGTCTGAAAATCACCTTAGAATTCCAGCCAGCTTTGCCAGCAAACGCCTCGGATATTAGCAGTATAAAACAAACGCTCGATCGCAATCCAGTAGAACGTTTAAATTTAATGACAAGGGTGACATATTGAAATGTAGGGGCGGGTTAACCTAAAATATTGGGCAAAAATTCACAATCTCAAAAACCCGCCCCCACCCCACGGTAAATCGCAATCTACCTCTTTTAACATACCAGCATAATACATAGGCCGGGGCGGGTTTTTGAGATGGTTGGTTGATTGCGTAGATGGTTGGTGAACTCGCCCCTACAGGAATCGCGATCGCTCGGAGACGATCGGATATGTAGATTGATTGTTGTATAATTAGTGCCATGTAGGGGCGGGTTATACCAACCATCTACGCCTCAAATAAAATATCTCATAAACCCGCCCCGCCCATAGCTCATGCAAGAATTTCAATTACGAGTTTTGCCTTTAGAAAATAACAACTTCGCATTAGAATTGTATCAATGTGCTTACAAGAAAGCGGGAGAGAAAAAACGTCCTGCTGCTAAAAAATTGGGTCGGCTAAAAGGAAATGCGCTGGTTTTGGCGAGACAGACAATTTATGCAACTCTCAAAGCCAATAATTACGACCCAAAAACTTTATCTCAGCAGCGACAAACGCCTTATATTTTATCAGAAGAATCGGGGGTGAGTTTGGCGATTTTATTTCAATCGCTGCAACCGCTATCGAAAACCGAACGAATTGCGAATATTGCCGAAGGGATTATGGCTATGAGTAATGAAGAGGCACATTATTGGTTTGGTAAAATTGCCAATGGCAATCGTTCAAATGCTTTGAAAGCTTTGCGAATTTTATTGGGAGATTAATCTGATGAAAGTTGCTGATTTGACGTATCTACTCGTTCCCTGGCTCTGCCTGGTAACGCATATCAGGAGGCTCTCCCTCCATCTTTCCCAGCCATAAACGAGCCAGAGCCTATAGACAACACGACTCAGATTAAATTCCGTGATTCCGATAGTCCGTCAGGGGTTGAAACCCCTGCCTCATAGCGAAAGTCGTCTGAAGACGACTAATATAAATCCGGCTTTAATACACGATCTATTCTTTATAGGAATTACGCAAAAACCACGTATTTCTGTCATTACGAGCGAAGCAATGCACCCAGATTTGATATAATTAACTCTTCAGTCGTCTTCAGACGACTTCAGCTTTGAGACAGGGGTTTCAACCCCTGGCGGACTGTGGGACTAGCGAACAATCCGACTCTCGAAAAATCCGACTGTCGGATTGCGGGAATGTCGAATCATCCAATTGTCGGATTGCGGGAATGTCGAATCATCCGACAGTCTTCCTCATAGCTAAAATCGTCTGAAGACGACTCAGATTAAATTTCGTGATTCCGATAGTCCGTCAGGGGTTGAAACCCCTGCCTCATAGCGAAAGTCGTCTGAAGACGACTAATATAAATCCGGCTTTAATACACGATCTATTCTTTATAGGAATTACGCAAAAACCACGTATTTCTGTCATTACGAGCGAAGCAATGCACCCAGATTTGATATAATTAACTCTTCAGTCGTCTTCAGACGACTTCAGCTTTGAGACGGGGGTTTCAACCCCTGGCGGACTGTGGGACTAGCGAACAATCCTACTCTCGAAAAATCCGACTGTCGGAGTGCGGGAATGTCGAACAATCCAACTGTTGGGGGCAGGCTAGAAGCCCATTCCACAATAAAATTAAATCTTTGTGGAACAGGCATCTTGCCTGTTGGGGGCGGGCTAGAAGCCCACCCCACAATCAAATTAAATCTTCGCTTCACAGGCATCTTGCCTGTTCCTAAAAACAACAACCAACAACCAAAAAATCATGCGCCCTCACCTCTTCATCGAGAAAATCATGCCCGTAAATCTGCTCAACGAGCAGGTTTATTACGAACACGGCGGCAATCCATTTAAAGGATTGCATCGCTGGTATTCGCGCAAACCTTTATCGTTTTCTCGCGCTTCGGTGTTGGGGTCGATTTTACCCGCAGATATCTCTTTAGAAGAGTTTGAATATTTGCTGGGATTGGAACCGGGGAAGGAAATTAAACTCTACAAAACTCCCCCGTCTTCGGTGCGAATTAAAAAGGTTCATGACTATTGCGAGAAGGTGTGGGGGAATCGCACGCCGACAATTTTAGATGCGTTTGCGGGTGGGGGAAGCATTCCGTTTGAGGCGGCGCGGTACGGGTTGAATGTGTTGGCGTCGGATCTCAATCCGGTGGCGGTGGTGACGATGAAGGCGGCGATGGAATATCCGCTGAAATTTGGCCCGGATTTGCAGGAGGATATTGATAAATGGGTGCAATGGGTGGGGGATGAAGCCGAGAAAAGATTAGCTGAGTTTTTCCCATCTTTACCGGGGGAAACCGTGCAGAATTATTTGTGGGCTCATACGGTGGTTTGTCCGAGTTGTCAGTCGGTTGTGCCGCTGAGTCCGAATTGGTGGTTGTACAAGCGCCCGGAAAAGCAGAATTTACATAAATGGTGTGCGGTGAAACCCATTCCTAACTTGGAACAGAAGCGGCTTGATTTTGAGTTGGTGAAGGGGAAGAAAGGCAAGGATACGACGATTAAAACAGATGCGGGTGAATACGATCCAAATACCTTATCTACTTTAAGTAGAGCAGTTGGCAAATGCTGCAATTGTAATGCTGTTATCACAGAGCAAGAGATCAAACTTTATACATCTGTTAATAATTTTGGACATCAGCTATATGCAGTAGCTTATAAAAAAAACCAATCTGTATTAGAATTCCGAATTCCTGCTAATCTAGATTTTTACGGTCTTCAAAAAGCACAAGATTATTTAAATCAAACTTATGCTGAATTTATTATTAAGGGATTAATTCCCAATGAAGCGACCAGTACCGACTTGCACAATTCACCGGGCAATTATGACTATGGCTTACGAAAGTATGAAGACTTATTCAATTCCCGTCAGCTTCTAACGCTTGTCACCTATGTAGAAATTATCAACGAAGCTAAGGCGCTGCTACAGGCTGAGTACGAACCGGAGAAGGTAGAGGCGATAAGCACTTATTTGGCTTTAGTATTAGATAGATGTATAGACCATAATTCTCGATTATCAGGCTGGCATTCAAGCCGTGCAGTAGTTGATAGAGCATCTAAAACTCATGCTCTAAATTTAACCTGGAATTATCCAGAAATCAGTGGAACAGGAGAATTATGGAATTGGTGTGCTGATGCTTTTGTATCAGAATATAAAAGTCTCTGTGCTTTATTCGGTACAAAACCCCACTCAACGGGCTTACCCGGCATCGAAAAATACGACCCCAAAACCATTCTAATCAATGCCGCATCAGCCGATAGCCTCTACCATATTCCCGAGAATTCAGTCCATGCCATTATCACCGATCCGCCCTACTATTCCACAATTCCGTATGCGGATCTTTCCGATTTTTTCTATGTCTGGATGAAGCGCACATTAGGCGATATATTCCCCGATTTATTCTGGTCAGAACTTACTGAAAAAGCGAGAGAAGCTGTAGCGAATCCTTTTCGCTTCCGCAACATGGGCGCATCCCCCGACGAACTCGCCAAACAAGATTACGAAGCAAAAATGGCCCTAGCTTTTAGCGAATATTACCGAGTTTTGCGCGATGACGGCGTGATGACAGTCCAATTCAACCACAAAGAATCCGGCGCGTGGGACGTGCTCACAAAATCCCTCATCGATGCCGGTTTCGAGATTACCGCATCTTGGGCCGTCAGTACCGAAAACCCGCAAAACTTGCACCAAGCCCAGAAAAACTCCGTTTCTAGTACAGTGCTCCTCGTCTGTCGCAAACGCGACACCAACGCAGCCCAAGCTTGGTGGGATGATTTGCGCCCGGAAGTCGCCAATCTCGTCGAACAACGCGCCCCAGAATTTGAAGCCAACGACATCAAAGGAATCGACCTTTATTTAAGCGCCTTTGGCCCGGCGTTAAATGTGTTCAGCCGTTCCTATCCCATCCTCAACAGCAGCGGCGAAGAAGTGCGCCCGGAAGTTGCTTTTGCTGAAGCCAGAAAAGCCATTGCAAACTATCGCTTCCGCAAACTTGCACAAACCGATACCGCCGGATTTGACGCCCTGACGCAGTGGTATTTCCTCGCGTGGGATGCCTTCGGCGCTGTCGAGTTCCCCTTCGATGAAGCGCGACAACTCGCCCTCGCCGTCGGCGGTTTCAACGTTGTTGATTTAGCAAAAGTCTACAAATTAATTGACTCGACTAGCGGCACTTGCAAACTTTTGACACCGAAACAGCGGCTGAAAAAATCAGCTTTTTCCGTCAATCCGCAAGATTTTTCGATTACCTATTTAGTGGATGGATTGCACGCGATTATCGGTTTGTATCAGGAGGACGGAGATATTCAAATCGTGCGCGAGTTTATGAAGAAAACGGCTTTGACTGATAACGAGAATTTCATGCGGGCGATTGAGGTGGCGCTGAAAGTGATTCCGCGTATTGGGGATGAGAAGAAGCGGATACCGGAGGAGAAGGCTTTGTTGGATTTGTGGTTGGCGATGGATGAGATTAAGGCCAAGGTTGTTTATCAACAGATGGAAATTCCGTTTGAGGGACAGTTGAGTTTAGATTTGGGTTAGGTCATTTCCGTTAGCATTGGAATGATTTAACCGCAGAGGGCGCAGAGGGCGCAGAGGGAGAGAAGAGAGAGATGAATAATTATGATGCAGCCGGATTTGATATTAGGTCAATTTAAGGATGAATAACTAATAATACTAAATCTGAGTTTAGTATCCTGCAATATATTCTCTCCCTCTCTCTGTACTCTCTGCGCTCTCTGTGGTTAATTATAATAGTGCTGTAACCGATCGAATTGTTTACATATCGCAAATCTGGAACCAAATTACTGGAGGTATCGATGAATCCTGAACAACCCGCCCTCTCACCGCTGCATCAAAAAATCGATGCTGGTGTTAAAATGGCGATCGCACAGGCGATCGAGAAACACCGCAGACTCGGACAATCTATTAGTATTTGGCAAGATGGAAAAGTCGTGACACTTTCGGCTGATGAGATTCCACCACAACAAATACCAAAATAAGTTACCCAGATTCAGGAAAATGAATTTAACAGATTATCCCTGGCGGATTAGCTATTCTAGCAACGAAAATAACCCGATCGCCGATTTCTACATTCCCGCGCTAGAATGTGCTCTACAGTACGATCGCAAATCCGGCTTTTTCAACAGCGCCATCCTCAGTAAAGTAGCGCAGGGATTGGGCGCGATGCTGCACAATCAAGGGCGGATGCGGTTAATCATGGGCTGTCAATTCAGCCCGCAAGACTTGCAAGCAATCCAACAAGGTTACGCCCTCCGAGATGCAGTTACCATGCGCCTCGATACCGATTTGCAGCCGCCCCAAACCTTCGCCCAACTCAAACATTTTGAAATTCTCAGTTGGCTGATTCAAAACAGTTATCTCGATATTAAAATCGCCGTTCCCCTCAAATCTAACGGCTTACCAATAGATACTGCAAGTTTACTCGATCGGCAGCATATTTTTCACGAAAAAGTCGGCATTTTTACCGACTGTAACGGCGCGCAATTAGCTTTTAGCGGTTCCAATAACGAATCTCTCAGCGGTTGGGAAAGCAACGTTGAATCTTTCCACGTTTATTGTGCTTGGGAAGGCGGTCGAGATGCTGAACGAGTTTCTGAAGAGATTTTTCGGTTTGAACAGTTGTGGAACAATTTATCGCCGAATGTGCGCGTTTTTGAAGTGCCGGAAGCGGTGAAAAATAAGCTGCTAAAATACGCGCCCAGCAGTAAACCTGTGTGGAATCGGGAGTCAGAATTCAACGCCCCCCTACCCCCAAGGGCAGGGCTGTTTCGGGGCAACCACGGGGGGATGGGCGGGCACGGGGGCACCGCCCCTACAAAACCTTCCGTAGGGGCGGTGCCCCCGTGCCCGCCCTGCCCTGAATTATCCGCAGATTATGCTAAATTTGAACCGCTTCTCAATTTGTACGCTTCGCCGAGTTGTCTCGATTATTGTTTGAAATCGGTTCCGATCAAGCCTTGGCCGCATCAGATTAAGATACTGCGTAGAGTTGCGGCAAATTTTCCGAAAAGTTTCTTAATTGCGGATGAGGTTGGATTGGGAAAAACCATCGAAACTGGGTTGATTCTGCGTTATTTGCTTGTCAGCCAAAAAGTTAAGCGCGTGTTAATTTTAGCACCAGCCAGCATTCAGCCGCAATGGCACGAAGAATTGCGCGAAAAATTTAATCTGCATTTTTGGAGTTACAGCAAAGGTGAATTAAAAAATGCGTATGGGGAGAGGAGTCAGTCAGGGGAAGAGAATATTTGGAATTCCCAAAATCTGATTTTAGCATCATCTCATTTAGTCCGTCGGAGCGATCGCGCAAAACAGCTTTTAGACGCGCAGCCGTGGGATTTGGTGATTCTGGATGAAGCGCATCACGCCCGCCGCCAAAGCCCGCAAAACCGCAAGGAAACTCCGAATCGGTTGTTACAGTTAATGCAGCAGTTGCGAGAAAAAAGTCGATCGCTCTTATTATTATCCGCCACGCCGATGCAGATTGACGCGATCGAAGTTTTCGATTTATTGCAACTTCTCGGAATGCGAGGACATTGGTCTTACGGCGAGAATTTCTGCAATTATTTTAGCACGCTGTCCGACAAGCCCGATCGCCAAACCTTGAATTTTTGGCAGCAGATGTCTGTGGATTACTTCCAGCAAGGGGGTTCGCCCTGTGCTCGGTTGCAGGAATATCTCCAAAAGGGCGATCGGCTACTATATTATAAACTGAGAGATGTCTGGGAAAAAAATCAGCGATTCAACCCAAAACAAGTTGCTGAAGACACGGATTTTATCGCCGCTTCCCGCCAATATTTGACAGTGAATACTCCCCTCAAAGATTTGATGTTCCGCCACACCCGCGACACTTTGCGCCAATACTATCAGCGGGGATTGTTGGATCGCGATATTCCCCACCGCGCAGTCAGAGACAATGCGATTAGTTTAGAAAATAACCGCGAAGTGCCGCTTTATCTCGCCGTCAGCAATTACGTGCGCCACTTTTACAATCTAGCGCAAAAAGACAACCGCAAAGCGTTAGGTTTTTTGATGACTCTTTACCGCAAACGCCTGACAAGTTCCTTTTATGCGATTCGCGAATCCTTGCAGCGCCGCCTCGAAGGAATTAGCATTACTGAGGATGATTTCAACGATTTAGATGATGCGGATGATGTGATTTTGGCAGGGATGGAATCTTATTTTGAACCAGCAGATCCTGAAGAAATTAAATATTTAGAAGATTTGCTGTATCAATTCGAGAATACTGGCGAAGATAGCAAGCTTTCGCATTTTATCACAATTTTGCGTCAAGAGCTAATCCAGCGCGAAAGTGCGATCGTCTTCACGCAGTACACCGACACAATGGATTATCTCAGAACTGCTTTACAACAATTATATGGTGCTCAGATTGCTTGCTATTCCGGGCGCGGCGGAGAGTTGTATCAAAATGGCGAATGGCGAACTTTTCCGAAAGAACAAATCAAAACCAAATTCCGAGAAGGAATCATCAAAATTTTACTTTGTACCGAATCCGCATCGGAAGGGCTAAATTTGCAAACTTGCGGCGTTTTAATCAACTACGATATGCCTTGGAATCCCATGCGAGTCGAACAGCGCATCGGCAGACTCGATCGCATCGGCCAGATTTATGATACCGTCAGAATACACAATTTTTACTATGACGGAACGGTAGAGGCGAAGGTTTACAAGAAATTGCGCGATCGCATTGATGCTTTTCAAACCGTAGTCGGCAATTTGCAACCGATTCTCGCAACAGTTCCCACTTTCATCGAACAGGCTGTGATGAGTGCAGATCCCGAAGAAGAGGGCGTTTTGTTGGGAGAGTTCGATCGAGTATTAGACGCGCCGCCTCCCGGCCCGGCCCTCGATGAAATGGTAGCGATGGATGTAGAATCAGACTTGCAAGAAATCCGTCAACCTCTGCAGCCGACTTCTCTGTTTCCTGAAACCATCGAAAATTTTTTTGTCAATTCTTTGATTTTAAAGCAGATTGGCGCTACATTCGATCGCTCTGAAAATCGCACTTGGCAGCTTAACTATAAAAGTCGCGATTATGCTGTAACATTTTACCCCGATATCTTTGACGAAAATGCTTCGCTGCAATTGATGAGTTTTGGCAATCCGTTGTTTGAAGAAATGCTCAATGCGATCGCCCCCCGGCCAAACTGTGCTTAATCGAATAAGCTGTCGCTCATTTGAATTGTATATTTAGGGCGGGCGAGACGCCCACCCCACAAGAGTTTGATTTTTTTTTGATATCCAATTTAAATGCCGCAACAGCTTAGCCTGTTTCATGAGTTTACGTTATTTTGAGCTGTACTGCGGTTGGGTGCTCAAACTTGGTACTTTTGGCTCTAAACTACTTTTTATGACGATCGTCCTTTTTATTTAATTTGCACAATGTCTTCAGAAACAAACTCAGCGGCTCAATCTACAACTGGTGCAGATGCGATCGATGTTGCGATCGCCTCTGGAATCGACTTTGACGGCACTCCGATTCCGCAAGCAAAATTAGACCTCTACAAGCAAGTGATGGGATTAGAAGCCGGCAGACAGCGCAGTGGCGTGTCAAATACCATGCGATCGCGCATTGTCCGAATCGGTGTCAAACACATCGGACAAGAGGAACTGGATAAAATGCTGGTGGCGGCCAACTTTGCACCGCTGAAAGAGAAAGAAATCGCTTTTTATTACGGCGGTAAATAGATCGTATTTATCCCGCTTATATCATGTCCGGTGGCATCCTTCATGTAGGGGCGGGGCGGGTTTATGAAATCCCTAGTTTTCAACAATTGTGGTTGGTGAAACCCGCCCCTGACGATCGGGAACAGTCTTAGATGGTAGGGTCACTCTAGAAAGCGGTATTACGCAATGCAGGAAAAATACGGCTGGCGACTGCTGCGAAATTTATCCCAGATGTGGACGATTTTGATCGAAAACCGGGTTTTTTGCGTAAGTCCTACTTTTTGTAATCCCAAATATCGATCGACCTCCCAATCCCTGCTGATTTTGCCTAAAATAGACATAACCCACGCTCATAACATCTGTCATGCAAAGTTACACCCTCGCAGAAGTATGTAATCCACAGGGGACAGTCTTTAACCGAGCTGCTGTGGAGCCAGTTTTACTCACAGATAAATCGCAGCCCAGCCACGTAATTATGTCCGCTGATGCCTATCAGCGCTTGATAGAGCGTCTGATGGAATTAGAAGATATGCTTTTAGGTTCATCAGCAAAATCTGCCCTTAGTCAGTCTCAAATGGTTGGTACTAAAACCTTTGTAGAAACACTACAACAACTGGCAAATGGCGAAACTTGATGGTTTACAAACAGTTCTCGACTTTCTCAAGGGTTTGCAACCTAAAATAGCGGCTCAAATTGCTAAAAAAGTGTTAGCGCTGAATGTCGATCCTTTACCCAATGATAGCAAGCAATTAATCGGATATCCGGGTTATTATCGGGTAGATAGTGGCGAGTATCGGATTATTTACAGCTTTAATCCCGAAGAAGATTTGGTAGAAATCATTCTAGTTGGTAAGCGTAACGATGATGAAGTGTACAAAAAATTAGAGCGCCTTTTTTAATAAACTCATTCTCAGTGATGCTGCTCTAAATATCTGGTAATTATTTTGATATTACTCCGGTTTCAAAGTGCGTTCCATCAGCGATAAAACAGCTTGTTCGGGAGTAATTTCCCCATTCAACAAGCGGTAAACTTGACGGGAAACAGGCACTTCAATGCCGCGTTGATTAGCCAAATCAATCAACACATTAGTAGTATTGACTCCCTCAGCAGTGCTCTGCAATTCCTGCAAAATTTGCTCTAAAGATTTACCTTTAGCCAATCCGAAACCAACCCGATAATTGCGCGATAAAGGACTGTTGCAAGTAGCGAGCAAATCTCCCAAACCAGACAAACCGTAAAAAGTTTCGGCGCGAGCTCCCAAACGAACTCCCACCCGAATCATTTCCGGCAAAGCGCGAGTCAGCAAAGCAGATTTAGCATTAGTTCCTAATTGTAAACCGTCGCAAACACCGGCGGCGATCGCAAATACATTTTTCAAAGTTCCACCTAACTCAGTCCCCAGCGGGTCTTCATTCACATAAACCCGAAAAATATCTGAACTGTAAATATTTTGCACTTGCTTGGCCGCCGCTAAATCCAAACTCGCCGCTACCGTTGCAGCCGGCAATCCTTGCTGAATTTCTTCGGAAAGATTAGGGCCCGAAAGTACGACTATTGAATTGTTAGGAAAGGCATTTTGCCAAATTTGAGACGGAGTGCGCGTGCTCGCGGGGTCTAAACCTTTGGTGACGGTAACTATAATTGTACTGGGACTTAACTCTAAGGCAAGCAGTCGATCGACCGTTGCTCCAACTCCTTTCATCGAAACTGCGGAAACAACAACATCCGCACCCGTTATCACAGACTCTAGATTAACAGAACTGCTGCGCGACCACAAATTAACTCGAGATCCTTTTTTGCCTCCCAGATTTGCCAAGGCAGAACCCCAAGCACCTCCGCCTAATATTGTCAAGATTGTCATAAAATTTAGTTGGATGAACTCAGATGCTGCAACATTCTCAAGAACGGGCTAGAAGCCCGTTCCACAATAACATTGAGTTTTTTTTGTGGAACAGCCCGGAAAGCCTGTTCCTGACGGGCTAGAAGCCCGTTCCACAATAACATTGAGTTTTTTTGTGGAACAGCCCGGAAAGCCTGTTCCTGAAATTGGTGAAAAATGTGAGATGAACGAAACAAAAACTCCCCTCCTACAAACGCGGACGCAATCCATAATGACGGTAACGCCAATAATCTCGTAAAATGCGATCGTGATCGAAACACAATCGATCGGGAATCTGCCAAGATTCAAAAACTTGTAAATTTTTAGCATCGTCGGCGGCTTGAGGTTCCCCGGTTGCAGAAGCCAAGAATACAATACTGATTGTGTGTTCGCGGGCGTCGCGATTGGGGTCTGAATAAACGTAAAATTGCTCAATTAATTCTACATTCAAGCTAGTTTCTTCTAAAGCTTCGCGTTTGGCCGCCGTTTCTACCGCTTCCCCGTAATCGACAAAGCCGCCGGGAATCGCCCAGCCGTAGGGAATATTGCGGCGTTCGACGAGCACGATCGGCCGATGCGGGCGATCGGCTAATTCGATGATAATATCAACTGTAGGAGCGGGATTTCGATAAGTCATTTTGTTGGGAATGGGGCCTTGGGCAAACAGGGCATTGGGCAAACAGGGCATTGGGCAAACAGGGAATCTGGAATTGGGCCCGCGCAGGGCATTGGATATTAATGATTTTATATGTAACAAATAACAAATAACAAATAATCAACAACCGTCAACTGTCAACCGTCAACTGTCAACTAACATTATGCCTAAGTGGCTGGGAAAAGTTTTAGGTATCGGTGCCGGTACAATCCTCCTCCTCGGTGCGAGTGGATACTGGTACGTTTTTATTGCCGGAGCACCTCAGTTAGACCCTCCGAAAGTAGTAGTAGATGCCAACTTAAATTTTGAACTCAAAACATATAAAAGTGCAGCTATGAATTCAGAGCGCACCTACGGCTTAATTTTGCCGCCCGGGTACGCAAAAAATCCCAAACAGCGCTATCCAGTGATTTTTTTGCTGCACGGCGGGCACGGAGACGCGCGCGCTTATCAGGACAAAGCTGCTGTTACTTCTGTGCTTCACGATTTATATAAAAGCAAAAGATTGCCGCCATCAATTGTAATTACTCCTGACGGGAACGACAAGCGGGGTACGAGTCCTTTGTGGGACCCGCAGTATTTTGACGGGCCCAACGGTAAGGTGGGAAGCGCGATCGGCTCCGAGTTAGTGTCCATCGTAAAATCGCGCTACAGAACGCTGGAAGACCCCAAATTCTGGGCAATGGGAGGACAATCTTCGGGGGGTTGGGGAGCTTTTAATATCGGTTTGCGCTACTTGAATAATTTTAATATTCTGTTCAGCCACAGCGGTTATTTTACAGATCGAAGCGGCAAGGCTAACAGTCCTAAATATTTAGTGGAAACACTTTCTGTTAAAGATAAACAGCAGTTGCGCGCTTATTTGGATGCAGGGGAAGCAGACGAAAATTTTCTGAGTTCCACTCAAAAGTTTCACGAGCAATTAAACGGTTTGGGTATAGCCAACGAGTTTAACAAATTTCCGGGAGGACACGGGATTGTTGGCCCGGATGTCGGTTGGAATTATTGGCACAAGCATTTAGCGGATTCTTTGAGTTATGTGGGAAAACAGTTTAAAATATCACTGGCAACACAGAAAAATTAGAAAGGTCAACAGTGTTACCCCAAAAAACTAGGATTGGACTCTGGACTGCATCATTTTTAACCGGATTGGTAGGAGTTATTAACCTGCTGTCGGCTGTAAGTCCCAGTTTACCCGATCGCCGAAATTGGCTAGAACCATTTTTCCCTTTTCCCGTGCGTGCGGGCGGGCATTTTTTTGCAGCAGTTATCGGATTTATGCTGCTAACTCTGGCAACTAATTTGTGGCGGCGCAAGCGGATTGCTTGGTTGCTGACTGTGGGATTGTTAATCGTTTCTATTGTAATTCATTTAGTCAAGGGATTGGATGTTGAAGAAAGCTTGCTTTCTGGGGTGCTGCTGTTTCACTTGTTGGTGATGCGAAAGACGTTTACGGCTAAATCCGATCGCCCTTCAATTGCTCAAGGAATCCGGGTTTTGCTGGGGGCTTTGCTGTTTACGCTGGCTTACGGGACGGCGGGTTTTTACATTCTGGATCGGGGTTTTGAAGTTAACGAACGAGCGGTTAATTTCGATTGGGACGATGCTATATTCCAAACTTTTGCCATGTTTTTTACGGCGGACAATGCGGGGTTGGTTCCGAAAACTCGGTTTGCTAACTTTTTTGCCGATTCGATTTATGCTGTGGGTACGGTAACGCTTGGTTACGCACTTTTAATGCTGCTGCGGCCGGTGCTGCTGCGAGATTCGGCAAGTATTTCGGAACGGAATAAAGCTAAAGAAGTTGTAGCAAAATACGGGCGGACAACGCTAGCGAGACTGGCGTTGCTTCAGGATAAATCTTATTATTTTAGTCCTTCGGGAAAAAGTACGATCGCCTATGTGCCCAAAGGTAGAGGTGCGATCGCTTTGGGAGACCCCATCGGGCCCGCAGAAGACCGCAAAGAAGCTATTCTAGGGTTTCAAGAATTTTGCGAGCGCAATGATTGGTATCCAGCATTTTATCAAACTTTGCCCCAGGATCTAGAAATCTATTCTACTCTCGGTTTTCGAGTGGTGCAAATTGGCGAAGAAGCTATTGTCAATCTCAAAACTTTTACTCTCAAAGGCAAGAGCAATCAAAACTTGAGAACTGCTATCAACAGACTGACAAAAGCCGGTTATCAAATCGAATTTTACGAACCTCCTTTAAGTTCCGAATTGATGCGGCAAATGAAACTCGTGAGCGACGAGTGGCTGCAAATGGTTCAGGGTGCGGAAAAAAAGTTTTCGGTGGGTTGGTTTGACGAGGCATATGTGCGGGAAACTCGGGCCGTAGCCATCTACACTCCCGACGGTAGAATTAGTGCTTTTGCTAATATGATATCGGCGGGAGATGGGGTAGTTGGAGTTGATTTAATGCGGCGTCGCACTGAGGTGGAAAATGGCACGATGGAGTGTTTGTTTGCTTCGATGTTGCAGCATTGTCAAGCATTGGGATATCAAGAATTTGATTTGGGTTTGTCGGCTTTGGCGGGAGTGGGAGAAGCTGAGAAATCAGGGCGGTTGGAAAAGGTTTTGATTTATCTTTCGGATCACTTGAGCAAGTTTTATAATTTTAAGGGATTGCACAGTTTTAAAGATAAGTTTGGGCCGCGGTGGGAACCGCGTTATTTTGTTTATCCGAGTTTGGGAAGTTTGCCGGATGTTGTGGTTGCTTTGATTCGGGCCGATTCGGGCGATCGGCTTTTGGATTATTTGCGCCCGGGAAGTTAGGCAACGAATTTTGTAACGGATGTAACGGCCGTGTCAAAATCCGTGTAGCGCCTTCCTTCCCCTATCAAGCTAAACCCCGAACTGGCACGCGCTGCTTTTGCAAAATTTCTGCATAAAGCTTTTCCAACTCAGTAATATTCTGACTCAGAGTGTATCGCTCCATCGCCCGTTGGCGTGCTTTTTGACCAAGCAGCATTGCTAACTCAGGATGGTCGCAAAACAGCGGCAGCAAGGTTTGCAACTGACTCCGTACCCGCTGAGTGTTCAAAACTATCCCCGCGCCTTCCTCCAAGGCCTCGCCGTCAGCACCGGCATCCGTTGCCAAACAAGCTAAACCGCAGGCCATCGCTTCCAGCAGCGACAGCGACAGTCCCTCCACCAAAGAAGGCAAAATAAATACGTCTGCGCCCCGCAGAATTTCGATCCGGCGTTCCTCCTGGGCAACAAATCCGAGCCACACAATGCCATCATCTTCGCCGTAAAACAGTTGCAGCGAGGCGGCTAGGGGCCCGTCGCCTACGATCGCCAACACGTTCCCAGGGCCAAAATTACAGTGTTTCCAGGCCTTGAGCATCGACTCGACATTTTTCTCCTGGGCAATGCGGCCTTGGTAAACAAAAATTCGATCGGCCTTTAATTCCGACTTCAACCCCGAAGGCCCTGGAGAATATTTAACAGCATCCACGCCGTTGGGAATCACAGCCACCCGTTCCTGCGGCACTCCCAACTTCACCAATATATCCCGCTGAATCTGAGAAAAAACGATCGTCGAGTCGTAATTCGCCAAAAACGGGGCGTACAGTTGATACATCAGGTGTTGGGTTCCCGATGTCAAATTCCGCAATTTGCGATCGAACGGCGGGTGAAAAGTCGCCACCAGAGGCAAATTCAATTCTTGACAAATTTCCGGCAGCAGAAAGTCTAAAGGCGAAAGCGTCAGGGAAGCGTGAACAACATCCGGTTTCAGCCGCCGCAGAGATTTCATCAGGACTGTGCGGGACTTGAGAGTGGGAATCGTATAAATTTGCGATTTGTAGTGACAGGGTAAAGAGACTTCGTTGCAACTGGCGGGCGAGAGCGAATTGGTATATGAGGTTTGAGCAATTCCCTTTCCCCACGAACCATTTGCCATGTTCCACCCCGTACTGTTCCTGTCGAGTGAGTCCGCCTCTTGGGCAAAGTGCAGGAAACTGACCTGGTATCCCCGGTCTAATAGTGCGTTGGTGACTTCCCTGGAGTAAGTGACGTTACCGCAAAAGGGTGATTTTTTTCCTAGCCAAGCGATGTGCATTCCAGTAAATCAGAGTTTGTTATTTTTTAGATTCGATCGACTTTGCTATTAGTGCTACGGGAAATATACCAGGTTAAGACACCCCCAGCGATCGCTAATCCTGCTAAAGCCAAAAATACTGTCGGCAAACCCAGAAATGTTTCCGCTACCCCGGCCAAAGCCAACGGTAAACTCAAAGCGATATTAGTGGCATTGTTTTGCAGCCCGAAGACTTTTCCGCGCATTTCTTCTGGAGTTTCTGCTTGAATTGTAGTCTGCATCGGCACTCCCACCAATGAGGCAAATAAACCCAACAGGGTAATGAACAGCACCGAGAGCCACAAATGGTGTGTAAATGCAGAAAGGGCCATCAGAGCAAATGCCATGCCAACAGATCCGATTAAACTCAGTTGGGAGTGAGAAAATTTATGGCCGAGATAGCCGACTGTCGTCGCCCCAGCAGCCATGCCAACGCCCACCGCCGCCAGCAAAAAGCCAAATTGCGATGCTTTCATACCGGGGAGGATTTCTGCCAGCCGAACTGCTAGAACTGCTAAGGCTGCAAAAATGGAAAATAGAATAATTAGTTGGATTAAAGCATTGCGGACTTTCGGTTGATCGTTGATGTAACGCAGCCCCTCTCGCAAATCTGCTAAGGGGTGCGGCGGTTCGTGTTCGACTTCGTTTTTTTCGCCTGTTTTCATCGACAGCAACAGCACTCCGGCGAAGGCGTAACTTCCGCCTACTACTAATTCTTTGCCGATGCCGAGTCCGCCGCCGAGGTTGGTAAATAGGGTGTCGGCTAAAGCTAGTAAGGGTTCTCCGACTGCGAAGCCAATAATCACCGAAGCCATCATGGTTGTGGTGTAGAGGGAGTTTGCCGATAGCAGGTGGCGGCGTTCCACTATTAGGGGAATCACTGACTGTTCTGCTGGGGCGAAAAATTGAGTTAGAGTCGAAACTAGGAATGTCACTAGCAGCAGCAAGCAGAATCCGAGCGGCAGTTGACCGAGTTCCCACCCGTCTGAGAGCCACAGCAGCACGGGCAATGTCAAAACAAAGCCTCCCCGCAGCAGGTTTGTGGCGACCAGCACTGCTTTTTTCGACCACCTATCGACATACACGCCTGCGGCGGCCCCGAACAGCACTGCGGGAATGGTAAAGGCGATCATGATTGCCGATACCCACCTGCTGATGGTTTGATCTGGCGCTTGAAAGCGGCTGGCCACTAGGGCGATCGTCAGTACGAGATAAACTTTATCTGCTAGTTGGGAAAAAACTTGCCCGCTCCACAATGCTAAAAAATTTCGGTTTTTGAGCACTGGCAGAAATCCTGTTTCTTGTTCGGGAATTTCGGCTACTGCTTCGGAGAGTTCTGCTGCTAGGTCTGCAGTTGGCACTGCGGGGATTGCTTCGGATTTTTGGCTTTTGCCGTTGTTCCAGTCTGGTGCTGGAGTTGTGGGGTATTTATCCATTTCTGGGTCTGGGACGTTGCTCCATTGTCGATCGGCCAACAGGGGATAAGAGTCAAAATCTGGAAAATTTTCTCGTTCTTCCATCTTGTGGTGGGTCACAGCTAACACAGATATTCTCAAATCAGAATCGGACAGTCGCATCATAGGATTTGGGGTGGATGGCCTGGGATGGTGGAGGTTGGGGGGATGGGAATTTGAAATTGAGGTGTTAACCCCTAAGTTTATTAATAACTCGTAACTTTATCTATTATCTGATGTTGCAACAACCTTGAGAATTTACCTAAAATGGCCGGCAGGTTCGGGTATCCCGCAGGCTGGGGGTGGGATGTACGATCGCCCGTTCACCTATTTAAATCAACACTCAAAATTTAAAACTCAAAACTCTCTAGGTAGGTGTCGATCGAGGTTCCCGATCTAATCGTGCAACCTAAATGATACTGGGCATATTGCCGCAAAATATTTTCTACTGATACCCAAGTTGTTCGATCGGCAATCCCCTCTCCTAGTTCTGGACTAGCCAACTGTTGCAGCGCTGCTAATTCCTTAGCATCGATCTCGAAATTTGTCAAGTGTTTGCTGCTATTCGTTTGCCGGGAACGGGAGGCGGATTTGTACAAGCTACCGATTTCTGAAGAGAGTTCTGCCTCTAGGTTAGCTAGCTCGGACAAGCTGAAGGTTCCCCCAGAGGGTATACTAAACCCGGTTTGCCAGTTCGGATCGGTGAAATTTGGGATGAGCGGGTGTCTGGTGGCGCAGCAAACTTGGACTTGGGGCGCGAGGCCGGCTAAGGCTAGCAAGTGAAAAATGCCGTGGCACAGGTGAGCCATCAGCACGGCGGCGGATTGGATTTCTGTGCGATCGGACAAACGCTCCAAACGGCTCAAATGTTCGCCCAGCAACCAAAAGAGTTCTTCTTGGGGCTCGTCGGAAAGGGCGCTGGCGATCGCCAATTCGGCCAGATATTGCGCGGCGGAGAGTTTTCCGAGGTTGCGGCTCAAACCCGGATGGGATTGTACCGTGTCGGCTTGGGTAATTTTGTCGAGCGATCGGCCTTTGGCAATTAGCAATTCGTTGACGACAAATAATTCGCTTCTGCCGCCGATAGTCGATCGGTGTTTGCGAACACCCGGTGCTACGGCTCGAATTAAGCCGAATTCCCGCGTCAAAATTGTCAGCACTCGATCGGATTCGCCCATCGGCGCACTCTTAAGATTGATTCCAGTTGCTTTGTAAGTTCGAGTCACTCGATTTTAGATTTTAGATTTTAGATTTTAGATTTACTACAATACTTCGGACAGTTTCATTGTCCTCGTTGGTCGATCGACCTGGAACAGTCATTCTACAGTTGGCAATCAAAAACTGTCCGAAGTAATGTTATTAGACAGTAGCAAAAACAGTCTAGGACGCAGAACTTTTAGTGGTAGGGTGCGTAAGGGCGAACCCATTCCCAATTAGCGATTACCAATTAGCCATTGCTAATGACTAATGACTGATGACTGATGACTAATGACTTTTATCTAGATTATCTCGCTGGCGGATTAATTCCGGGCCGCGAGAAGTCCCCAAACGAGTTGCCCCAGCTACTACCAAATCTAGAGCTTGTTCGTGAGTACGAATTCCGCCGGCCGCTTTAATCCCAATCCGTCCCTTCGTAACTTCCTTCAGCAGTCGCACATCCTCAACTTTCGCCGGGCCAAAAAAGCCAGTGTTGGTTTTGATGTAGGCGGCACCGGCTTCCATACAAATCTGGGCCGCTAATTGTTTTTCGGCATCCGAAAGCAGCGAACTTTCGATAATTGCTTTGATGGTGAGATTAGTTTCTTCGCAAATTTGGGCTAATTCCCGGTGGAATGCGTCGATTCTTCCAGCTTTCAACAATCCTAAGTTAACGGAGACATCTAACTCTACGGCTCCATTCTCAGCAGCTTCTAGAGCTTCGTAAAGTTTCACCGTTGAAGTCGAAGCACCGGTGGGAAAACCTATAACTGTACAGACTTTGGGACGTTTGCCGTGCAGCAGATCGACTGCTTGTCGGACGTAGGCGGGATACACGCAAACTGTGACAAAGCCAAATCTCTCTGCTTGTTGGCAACAGTGTTCTACTTGCTCTGGCGTAGCTGTGGGGTCGATCAGGCCGTAGTCGATAAAGGGGGCAATATCGATGTCTGGCTGGTTTGCAGCCATTGCTGTTTTTTCTCCGAAGTAACTACTTCCTTATTATGTAGCGAATTTACCAAAATCTTCGACCGAAAGCAGCCTGGGTACAACCCCCCTGGATTTATCCGTGAGGTCGCTTTCCCCAATTCTTCAATCTAAAATCTAAAATCTAAAATCTAAAATCGATTGACTTTACTCCGACCTCGATCGAGTACAAATACTCAATTTGCTGGTAAAAACTCTTGTGGGAATTGGTTTCTCAATTAATGTCAAAAAATAATATTTTGGTATCTGCCTTTAGATACATTTTTGATCTTTCTTTAGGTATACTTTGTTAAAAGAGTTGCGGTAGAGCCTGCGTCAGCTACCCTATGGCAGAGGCTGGTAGCGGCTACTGTTTTTACTTTTAGTAGTGCTTTAAAAACATAAAAGCCAGTGCCAAGCATGAATCATTTAGAACTCGAACAAGAAATTGGGAAGATGGCTAGAGCGATGATGACTCGCAATAGCTTAATTGGTAAGGATTTGATTGCGGATCTCAGAGGGCGGCTGTCTGTTGACAGTCTAGCTGCTTTGATGATTGTCAGTATTGAGCGTTTGATTTGGCATGACTGCGAGTCCGTGATTTGGAGTTTGAGTTATTTGATTCCGGCTGACGTGATGGAAGAAATTCGCCGGATTACTGCGCTGATTGTTTGCCAGCGGTTGATGGGCCAGGGTTTTCTGCTGGGCAAAGATTTTAGTATTGATGCAACAGGCCAGTTGCTGTTGAGTGATCGTGCTAAAACAGCGGTTGTGGTTGCTTGAATTGGGCAAGCAGAAGTAGAAGCTATTAGCACTATGAGATTTGCAGTTAGACTTTGGGCGTTCTAGGACTCTTTGTGTAACTGCAAACCTAATTCGGGATGCGGTGGAAAGAGTTGCGTGATTCACGCAGAGTTAAGATTCGCAGCAGCTCTAAAAAACGATGAGTGCGGTTAGCTAAAAGAGCTTTTTACGAGAGGAAAATAGTTAGTTTCGACCGCCAATTGTTGAGGTTGTTACTGGCAGTGTGTACTGGCGATCGCCCTGTATCAAATTTTTCAAATTTTTAGTGGAATTACAGTTTTACTCTAGGTATGGTTTCCTGTAGAATCATCCCTAAGATAGATACAAAATATTATGAACTTAATTCAGAACTTGGAAGCGGCTTGGTATTACCATCTGGGTTCGCGCCACCTCGAAGCTAACGACGATCATGGTGCTCTGGCGAACTTTAACAGAGCTTTGAAGTTGCAATCAGATCATTATAAGGCTTGGTTCGGCCGAGGTATGGCTTTGGGGAAATTAGAACGGCACTTAGAGGCGCTGAAGAGTTTTGATGAGGCCTTGGCGGTGGAGCCGAATGCGAGCTTTGGCTGGCACAACCGGGCTATTGCTTTAGGAAAGTTGGGACGCCCTTTGGAGGCTCTCAACAGTTTTGACCGGGCTTTGGAGTTCAGTCCGTGCGCGGCGAGTATTTGGCACAACCGGGGACTGACGCTGATCGATATGGGGCTTTACGAGAAGGCAGTTCTGAGTTTCGATCGCTCTTTAAATTTGTACCCGGAGGCTGCTTGGGCGTGGTACAACCGAGGTAATGCCCTGTTGGAACTCAAGCTTTACTATCAGGCGCTCAACAGTTTTGACCGGGCGATCGAGTTTAAGCCTGACGACGCGAAGGCTTGGTACAATCGCGGTATAGCTGCGAACTCTATGGGACTTTACAAACAAGCAGTGGCTAGTTTTAGCCGATCGATCGCTCTACAACCGGGCAGAGCTGAAGCTGTGGGCGAACGGAGAGTTGCTTTGGAGAAATTAGTAGGTTTAAATCAGAGAAATGGCAAGTTTACTCCCACATCTGAGCGTTCCCTTGAAGATTATTTAATTTGGTACAACCGGGGTGTGGAATTGGCGCGAAAAGGCTGCTACTCTGAGGCGATTGCTTGCTACGAAACAGTCTTAGAAATAAAGCCTGATTTTGCTAACGCTTTTTACAATAAAGCTTGCTGTTATGCGCTACTGGGATTTGCTGATTTGGCCCTTGACAATTTGCAGCGGGCTGTTGAGTTTATCCCTAATTTATACCGAGAGCTAGCTTTAGCTGACTCGGATTTAAGCTGCATTTGGAAACAAGAACGTTTTGAAGCGCTGATCCAAGGTTGATTTTACGCAAAAAACAGCTCGCCAATAGGGCGAGCTGTTTTTTTGGGCGGCGAAAATTCGATCGCCCGAAAGTATTTGTGCAATCTTTGCTATTGCACAGAAACTTTGATGGAGGGCTTGACCGGCCTCTTGGCAACTACGATCACACGGTAAGTGCCGGATTCCGGTAGTTGAGCAAAAGTTTGACCTTCGCCTTGATCCAGAAGTTGTCCCGACGGAGATTCGATCGCCAGATCTAGATTTTTGTTGCTAGCTGTCACCATAATTGTCTGTCCCTGCTTGCCTTGAACCGTGATAGGCTGGATTTGGTAGCCGGACATTTTGAGTTTAATTGTGGCTTGTGTTTCCTTGAATGCTAGGGGAATTGCGCGATCGGGCCTATAAGTCCACTTGGCGTTAAAGTCGCGTCCGAGTACGAAGCTGCTGGTTTCACCTTTCGGGGTAACTCGCACGCGGTAGATGCCGGACTCTGGCAACTGGCCGATCCACTGATTGTCTGCTTTTTCAATAACCCCCATATTTTCGCCATTGGGACTGTAAAGTTCGGCTTTCAGTTGTCCCGCCCACAGGGAGAGAGTGAGTTCTCGCCCTTTGATGCCTTCAAAAATATAGGTGGTGGGTTGGTTGATGGTTTCTCGGATTTCCGAGGTTGACATTCGCTCGATCGGTTCGAGGTTGGGAACTGATTCAGAGGTAACGGGTTTGTTAACGGTTTCTGTAATTTCCGAGGCAGCCATCAGCTCGCTCGGTTCAAATTTTGGGGCTACTGGGCTGGCAAATACTGATTTTGCCGTCATCATGAGTAGCATTCCAGTCAGTAAAATTAGTTTTTTCATGTCGCACTTGTGAGGGGGGTAGGGAGTTGTATATGGTTACTTGTGTTTGCCTGTTTTCACCGGATCGAATTTGGCGATCGCGCAGAGGCTACAGGAGGATATAGGATACACGTAAATATCCCGTACTTGCACAAAACCTGCTGGTAGCAAATTGGCAGTGCGGGAGCTAAGTAGTAGCCTCAGTCTCTCGGGACATTTTAATGATACTCCTTACGGATAATATCAACACAGAATATTAGTAATTTTGTCGAGGCAAATTAAAGCTTTTTCCGAGGTTCTTGCTAAAGAAATCCGCACACCCAAAAAACGCGGTGTCTGGGATTCTAGCTCTGCCTTGCTACTATAAAACGGCTAGCGCCCCCTGGGGGTGACAGCCCGTAGTGTTATTTCATTTTTGACAATCAAGCATCCAGGATAAAAGCCCCCGAATTCATCCGTCCAGAAATAAAAAACCTGTATCCGATGAAACTTGCCCCCCGACTCGATCGGTGGGGTCAATTCTAAAATCTAAAATCTAAAATCTAAAATCGATTGACGATCGCCTAATTATGTAGGGCGATACACACGGCACTTTACCATATTCGTAGCGTCTCAAACCATTTTTTGCGTAATTTTTGATACTGTATGTTGGTCTGGCCGATTTAGTTATTATGTCTGATAAAAACGAGTTTATCAATACCAAATCCGCCAGACCACACTAGGTTAATTTGTGCTACGAACCCGCTAGGATTTTTAGGTAAGCTTGTACTGTGTTGAACAACCCCATTTCTAGCGCTTCCGCAATTAAAGCATGACCGATTGACACTTCTAGTATATCAGGAATTGAGCAAAATTTAGCTAAGTTTTGCAAATTTAAATCATGTCCGGCATTCACCCCTAAACCTGCTGATTGAGCGGCTTGAGCTGCTAAGACATATTGTTGAAAAACAGATTCTACTCTACCTTCGCGAAAAGCAGTTGCGTAGGGTTCCGTGTACAGTTCTACTCGGTCTGCTCCAACTTCTTTTGCTAGCGGCATGAGAGCAGCATCTGCGTCCATAAACAAGCTGACTCTGATGCCGTTGTCTTTTAATTTTTCAATGATTGGTAAAAGCCGATCGCGATTTTCGGGAATATTCCAACCGCTATCGGATGTTAGCACGTCGGGAGCGTCTGGCACCAAGGTACACTGAGCCGGTTTGACATCGCAAACTATATCCATAAATGGCGGCTGAAACGGATTTCCTTCGATGTTGAACTCGACGGTTAGCATTTTGGCTAATTCGTAAACATCGGTAGCTTTGATGTGCCTTTCGTCCGGGCGGGGATGGACTGTAACGCCGTGAGCTCCGGCCGCAATTACTGTTTTTGCGGCTTCGGTAACGCTGGGGATGCCGATGTTTCGAGAGTTTCTGAGGAGGGCAATTCTGTTGATGTTGACGCTGAGTTTGGTCATGGGATGTTAATCTTTAAAGTTGAACTCACATCTTGCATCTTTCTCAAGAACGGGCTCTTCGGCCCGTTCCACAAAGAGTAGATTTTCCTGTGGAACAGGCATCTTGCCTGTTCAAAAAAGGATTGTTGACAATGGTGCAAGATATAAGTTGATAATACTATATTAATCGGTTTCGGGACGAAACTTTGAGCCTAGGGCGGTAGTGTTAGGGCATTGTCAGAGGAAAACTTAGCTTGTGCAAGCGGTAAAGTTTCTGCAAAAAAAGCCTCAGCTATTTGCTGTTTGGCTGCCAAATCTTCTAGGTTGGCAATGCAGAAAAGCGGTGCGACGCGATCGACTATTTGGCGCGGAAAATCTCGGCTGAAATATTTGAGTTCAAAGTCGTATCTGTGGGGACGGTAAATCATGCCCAACACTTCGACTAAGGGTAGAAGCGTCCAATTGTGATAGTTGCCGATCGCATCTACTAAATGTCCGCGATAAATCTCTTTTTTTACCAGAGGTTGCAGCAAATCGAAACGGATTTTAATTTCGTTGAATCGGGATCGCATTTGGGATAAATGATGGTTTTTATCCAAAAGAGGGGGTACAATTAGATTAGCTTTGTCAAAGGCGATCGGCACTTTCCCGTGTCTCTCTATTGCCAGGAAATCGTTGCGGCTGCTGCGCCGGAAAACGGCGAAATCAATTAGCAAAAAGGGCGGGGTTTCTTTCAGCCGCCAAAAGCACTGCGATTGACCGTGCCAAGCGGGTTCTGGAACTCGATATTTGAGTTCGATTTCGGCAATTTCTGCGAGGGCTGTTTCAACAATATCAAATGTTTCTTCCACGCAGTTATCTTCAACCACAACCGCTATATCGAGGTCTGACCACTCGTCGGTGTATCCGTGGGCTGCGGAACCTCCTTGCCACAAAGCGAGAACAAAATCTAAAGGTTGTAAAGTAGAAACAATCTTTTCGAGAATGATTTGTCTCATGGAATCAAGCTATACATTTGGTTGGGATTGTAAGGTCAATTCTGTAAATGCCGTTTAAAGTAAAGCGCAATAGAAGAACAATTGAAAAGTCATAATTTAGGAGTCATATTAAGGAAGAATAATTCACAAATAATAATTATTCCTAATTTTTTACTGGTTGTACATATTTTATGCTATTTGACACCAGAATTCTCGATCGCTCAAATCTGCTGCACAACGGGTGAGCAGCAATAACTGCTATTCGTTGTGTCCTCAAATAGGACTGATAGATAGAATTTGCTGTCAGTTTTCAAGTCTAGCAATTTTGCATTGGTTATCTCGGATTTATTGATGATTGTTTAAGCTGTGGGTATCAATAACAGCTTGCATCAGGCTCCACGTAAAATCATTCCTGAAGAACTTGTTCCAGTTGCGGCGATCGGCAAAATGGTGCCCGATCGCAATCCCGACAACTGCTTTGCCCAAGCACAAGAGCGTGCAACTTAACCCCAACAATGGTGTTGAGCTTAAAGAAGATTCCGGTTGCGGATGCTCTCGATCGCTTTGCGAGCCGCATTACCTATGTTGCGGTTTCGATCTTTTAGTAAAGAAGTGAGCGGTGCGATCGCCCGTGCATCCCCAAACTTCTCCAAAGCTTTAACAGCATTCCTCCGCACGTTTTTATTCTGATCCTTGAGCGCCTCACACAGGGGAACTAAGGCAGGCTCTCCCATCTTGACCAAAGACTCAATGGCAGCATCGCACACTTCGCAATCTGTATCTTGGAAGGTTTCGATTAGCGGCCGGGCGGCCCGTGCATCGCCAATATTGCCCAAAGCCTTAGCAGCACTTGAGCCTATTTTCCCCCCTTTTTCTTTAAGCAGCGGAATGAGCGGCTCGACAGCACTAACATCGCCCAGATTACCTAAAGCCTCCACCGCGCAGAAACGTACCCAGAAACTACTATCAGAGAGGGCATCCAGAAACGGTAAAAGCGATCGGCGATCGCCTAGCTTGACCAAAGCTTGAGCCGCCGCCCTTCGCACTCCTTCATCCTCATCTTTAAGTGTTTCAATCAGCGGCTCTACGGCTCGTGCATCACCCAACTTCTCTAGAGCCTTTGCGGCTGCTTCACGGGTAGTGCGCCCAGGCTGTTTCAGAGCTTCGATCAGCGGCTCTACGGCTCGCACGTCCCCAATTTTTGCCAAAGCGCTAACCACCGGCCGAAGCTCGTGAACAGGCCGCTCCTTAAGCAATTGGATCAGCGGTTCGACGGCACGGGTGTCGCCTAACTCACCCAAAGCATCAGTAACAGCATTGTAGACCTGGATATTTGAATCCCCAAGAGCATTGATAAACGGTACAACTATCCGCTCATCGCCCATACGGCTTAAAGCCCTGGCAACCTCGGAACGCGCGTAGCTCTCTTGCTCATTTTTAAGAGCGTCGATTAGTGGTTCGATCGCCCGCTTGTCACCAATCCGATCTAAAGACATCGCAGCAAACCGACGCACAGACACGTCAGAGTCATTTAGCAGTGCCGATATCAGCGGTTCTACTGCCCGCGCGTCGCCGATCTGACCCAAAATATAGGCTGTTTCCTGACGGACTTTGCAATCGCGATCTTGAAGCAACTCGATTAGCAGTTCAACGTTTTGGTTGCCCTTAAACTTGCCCAAAGCATAGACTGCTTGCTCGCGTACCTGGCTATTTTCATCTTTGAGCATATCGGTGAGCGGTTGAATAGCCCGATCGTCCCGCAGCCGACTTAAGGCTCTGATGGCAGCTTCGCGCACTTGCCAATTAGAATCTCTAAGCCGATCGATCAGAGGTTCAACCGCTTTTTTGTTGTCAATCCAGCGCAAAGACTCGATCGCACTCAAACGCACTTTGTCATCTCCGTCATTGAGCGCTTCAATCAGCCCTGGAACTGCGCGTTCATCACCAATGTTGCCCAAAGCCTTAGCCGCACTTTGTCGCACAAAACTATCTTCATTCTTAAGTGCATTAATTAATGGCAATTGCGACAGTTCGCCCAAGTTGCCCAGTGCTTTAGCAGCATCCGGGCGTAGAGGATGATTTGGCTGTTTGAGGATATTGAACAGTAACTCAACGGCACTGCTGCCCGTTAACTGGTTCAAAGCCTCGACAACAGCCAGACGGGGCTCCTCAACCTTCAGCCCCGCAAACAGTGGCACGTAGCCGCCATTTTCCCTTGCATCATTACCCATCGCAAAGCCACACCTCAATTCATTTGAATAGTTAAGTGATTTTATTAGCGGATCGATAGCTCGCTCATCGCCCATTTTGCCTAAAAATCGAGCTATATTTGGGAGCAAATCTGCGCTCCAACCACTGTCCTCAAGCATCTGAATAAACAGTTCAACCACACGCGGGTCGCTAAAATTGCTCAAGGCTCTAACTGCTTCTGAGCGGACATTCTCCTGAGAGTCTTTAAGCGCCTCAATTAGCGGCAGGGTGGCTCGCACATCACCTAATTGACCTAGAGCTAGGGCGGCTTCGGCACGCATCCAGTTGTACCCATCTCCGGCACCCACACGGTCGTGCTCATCTTTAAGCACTTGGATTAGGGGTTTTACCGCCCGCAGATCCCCCACAGCCGCTAAAATTGTGACGACTTTTTTGCGTACCCATACCGAAACCGAGGCATTCAGGAGGACTTCAATCAACGGTAATACCGCAAGCTCACCCAGCTTGACTAAAGCAGTAATGGTATGTTCTGGCACACGTTCATTGCCTTTCCAATCTTTTAATTTATTTATTAGTGGTTCAACCGCCGGCAAGCCGCCCAACTCACCCAAGGCGAGGGTTGCAGCTTTTTGCATCTCCCACTCCGAGTCATTGAGCGCGTTAATCAGCAAGTCAATAGCTCTCAAGTCCCCCAACTGACCCAAAGCTTTGGCAGCAGAACAGCGTACCGACTCAGACCGATCGCTCAGGGCGATGCTCAGGGGTTCAACTGCCCGCACATCACCTAGCTCACCTAAAGACTTAGCGGCATTACTACGCACGTTGCGATCGTTATCTTTAAGAGCATCGATCAGTGGCTCAACTGCCTGCCGATTACCTAGATAACCTAACGCAACAGTGACACTACAGCGCACATAACAGTTCGTATCCTTGAGGGCATTAATCAGAGACTCTACTGCCCGTGTTTTGTCGGTGTGCCCAACCTTACCCAAGGAAAACGCAGCTAGTTGGCGCACCTCTGCATCATTATCTTTGAGAGCTTCTATCAGCGGTTCACTCGCCCGCTTATCCCCAAGCTCACCCAAAGCTTGGGCAGCACTCCTACGAACATCAAAGTCAAAGTCCTTGAGTGCCTCGATCAGCGGCAGGGTGGCTCGTGCGTCGCCTAACTTACCCAACGTCTCTACGGCATGAAACCGCACCCATTTATTCTCATCGGCGAGCGCGTTGAGCAACGGTGATAATGCCAGTTCACCAAGCTTAACTAAAGCCTCCGTAGCTGTCCGACGCAGATCCCACTCATCATCCCTAAATAGATTGATGAGTGGGTCGATCGCTCGATCGTCACCCATCTCACCCAAAATCAGGGCAGCCGTACCCCGTACCGCAGTAAGCTCATCTTTGAGGGCGCGAATCAGGGGTTCAACCGCTTGCTTGTCACCCAGTTGACCTAAAGCGGAGGCGGCGCACTGGCGCACTTCTCTCACTGAGTCGTTGAGGGCTTGGATCAGGGGTTCAACCGCTTGCTTGTCACCCAGTTGACCTAAAGCGGAGGCGGCACACTGGCGCACTTCCCTCACTGAGTCGTTGAGAGCTTGGATCAGGGGTTCAACCGCTTGCTTGTCGCCCAGTTGACCCAAAACAATGGCACTACTCTCGCGCACTTCCCAGTATTGGTGTTTGAGGGTGTCAATCACACATTCAATACCCAAAGTCCTAACAGCCCTCTGGCACATTTCCACATCTAAGTTTTCGAGAGCATTAATCAGAGATTCAACCGATATCATAGGTTTTTCCTGTTTACGTCATCGCCGATCGCCACTCTGGCACAAGAATTATCACAGCAGCCCAAAAATATCGATCTAGTAACTACTCCGGCTAAGATGCAGTATAAAAGGCAGCTTTATGTCAGGGGCCGAAATATTTTATACTTACTTTTTGGACAACAGTTATGCTCTGGGTATTTTAATTGTTGTGCATGATGAGATTTACTAAACTTAACTACTGCCAATATTTATCAAGCTGTTCTCTCAACTATATAGTAACCAACGAGTGCCAAGCATTGCACTGACTATTTTGATCGGCAAGCGTTTGACAGACCCAGATTGAGGTTAAGGCGATCGCCCGCGATTGAAAATCAGCCTGATATTGTCAGAATCAGAAACTTGCCCCCTGTCCGGTAACATGAGAAAGGATTAATTTTTAACAGCGCGGCATGGCTACTATTTGGGAACTCGACTTTTACAGCCGTCCAATCATAGACGAGCGAGAGAAAAAAAAATGGGAAGTGTTGATCTGCGAAAGCCCGCTGAATGTAGGCGACAAGGCCGAATCTCTGTTTCGCTACTCGCAATTTTGCTCCAGTTCAACCGTGAATTCCCTGTGGCTGGCTGGTGCAATTAAAGATGCGATCGCCGCAGCACCGAAACGCCCCGAAAAAATCCGCTTTTTCCGCCGCCAAATGGCGAACATGATTACCAAAGCCTGCGAGGAGTTGGACATTCCCGCCGCCTGCAGCCGCCGCACCCTCGCCCTCAGCCTGTGGCTGGAAGAACGGATGCAAGACGTTTATCCCGCCGAACCGGGCTATCAACCGGTTGTGAACCCGAGCGTTCAATTTATACCCGAAACGCCAGTTGCGCTGCCGGATGCTTTAATCGGCGAAAAATGGGCGTTTGTGAGTTTGCCGATCGCAGCTTTTGACGAAATGTCCGAGTGGGATATCGGATTTGGGGAAGCTTTCGGGCTGCCGATGACAGCCCTGGGCCCAAAAACGCAAATTCCGGGACTAATTATCTACTCGTCGAGAGCAACAGCCCTGGCAGGTTGGATGTCGGGTTTGGAGTTGGCTTTTCTGAAATTTGAGAGCGGCCCGCCCGCTAGGCTGGTATTAGATACCGGAGCTAACGATCGCTGGATTTTAGCTAATCTCAGAGACGCAGCAACTGAGAGAGAAGCGAAAGGATTTGAAGCCGCGAAAAACCAAGCAAAAAAAGTACATTTCTTAGCAATTCAGTCGAATCCCGAATCGGAATCTTTTGCAGGATTTTGGCTGCTGCACGAACTAAATATTTAGTCATCAGTCATTAGTTAGCAGTCATTATTCAGCAGTTAACCTACAGTTATTTAGAAAGAGAGTTAACAGCTATATTGACTAATAACTAATGACTGATGACTGTAAAATCTTGTGATCGCCAATTACACCAGTTTCCCAAAAGAATCTAAGTGTAGCCCGTGTTCCCACCCCATATCCAGTAAGTTATTGCCAATTCTTGAATCGAAAATCGAAAATCGAAAATCGAAAATTGAATCGCTCATTACCAACCACCGAGAACAATGACCAATGACCAATCAGCAGAACAACTGCTAGAATTAGCCACCAAAGCAGGTGCAGAAGCTGCTGAGGTGTTGGAATCGCAATCGCTCTCGCGGCCGGTCTTTTTTGAAGCAAACCGCCTCAAACAGCTAGAAACCGCCCAAGCAGAAGGCATTGCACTGCGGCTGTGGCGGGACGGGAGGCCGGGTTTGGCGGTGGCCTACGGGCCCGTGGAACTACAAATTTTGGTGGACAGGGCGATCGCGCTTTCGCAACTCAACGAACCGGAAACCATCGAACTCGGCACGGGTGAGAAAGTTGTTTATCCCGATCGCGGAGTGTCGGTGCCGGCCCAACAGCTAGTAAACTGGGGAAAAGAGGCGATCGCGATCGTCCGCGAAGCCTATCCCGAAAGCCTCTGCACCGCCGAACTCGACTGCGAAATCGAAAGCACCCGCTTGCTGAACACACTAGGCTTGGATTCGAGTCACACCGACACCACCCTCAGCGGTTACTTGTCAGCAGAATTAGTGCGGGGCGAAGATTTCCTCAACATTTGGGAAGGCGAAACCGAACGCGGTACCCTCGACTTAAACACGAGTGCCAAGCGGGTTTTGCAGCGTTTAGAATGGGCGAAAGATAATGTTGCCCCCCCCACGGGCCGCGTGCCGGTGCTATTTACAGCCAAAGCAGCCGACTTGCTGTGGGGGACTGTGTGTGCGGCGTTGAACGGCAAACAGGTACTCGAAGGCGCTTCGCCTTGGAACGATCGATTGGGCCAACAAGTGACATCGCCGCTTGTCACCCTCTCGCAGCAGCCGGATATCGGGCCCTATAGCTGTCCCTTTGACGACGAAGGTACTCCCACTCGGGCGATCGTCTTTATCAACAGCGGAGTGTTGCAGCTATTTTATACCGATCGCACCACCGGTCGAGCCTTGGGCAGCGGCACCACCGGCAACGGATTTCGCCCGGGTTTGGGCAGCTATCCGACGCCGAGTTTGTTCAATGTTTTGATTAAACCAGGTTCGCTTTCGCTAATCGATTTAATCGCTCAATTAGACGACGGAATTGTAGTCGATCAAATGCTTGGCGGCAGTGCTGGAATTTCCGGCGATTTTTCCATAAACGTCGATCTCGGCTACCGAGTCAAAAAAGGTCAAATAGTCGGCAGAATCAAAGACACAATGGTAGCCGGCAACGTCTACAGCGTCCTCAAACAATTAGTAGAATTGGGAGGAGACTCTGAGTGGAACGGTTCTTGCCACACACCCTCTGTAATTGTAGAGGGATTGTCCGTCATCGGCAAGAATTAAAGTCATTTGGCAGTTGGCAGTTGGCAGTTGTCAGTTGGTAGTTGTCAGTTAACAGTCAACAACCAACAGTCAACCATTCCCCATTCCCCATTCCCCATTCCCCATTCCCCATTCCCCATTCCCCATTCCCCATTCCCCATTCCCCATTCCCCATTCCCCATTCCCCATTCCCCATTCCCCATTCCCACACATAATATGCGTATTTGTTTTATCGGCGATTCTTTTGTAAACGGTACTTGCGATCCCAAATGTCTCGGTTGGACAGGAAGGATTTGCGCGGCCGCTTGCGGACAAGGACACGATATTACCTACTACAATTTAGGCATAAGGGGAGAAACCAGTGCCGATATAGAAACTCGTTGGTTCAACGAAGTTTCTTGCCGCTTACCTCACTACGGCGACGGCAGAATAGTATTTTCCTTTGGCGTCAACGACACTTACCTAGAAAACGAAAAAATTCGCATAGAAGTTGAAAAATCAATTGAAAATGCTCGCTATATTCTCACGTCAGCCAAAGAAATATTTCCAGTATTAATGGTAGGGCCACCCCCAGTTATTGATGCCGATCGTACAAGGCGGATTGCCAACTTATCCGAACAGTTTGCCAGAGTTTGCAGCGAGTTAAACGTGCCTTATCTAGATGTTTGCACCCCGCTGCAAACATCGGAAATTTGGCAAAAAGAACTTACCGAAAACGATGGCTCCCATCCGGGCGCCGCCGGTTACGCTGAATTGGCGAAAATAGTTCACAATTGGGACGGTTGGAAAGCTTGGTTTAAAAATATCAATATATCAGATAAAGAGACTGTCACGCTGTTCCGAGCCGTCGGAAAAAAAGAAATGGAACTGATTAAAGAAAGCGATTTTATGGAATTTCCCCCGCGCTTATCTTTTCAGCCTACTTTTTATCCCGTGCTTCAAAAAGCCTATGCCATACAAATAGCGCGAGATTGGAATACAAAAGATGCAGCATCGGGATATTTCGGCTATGTTAGCTGCTTTCGGGTGGCGGCAGAATTCTTGAAAAAATATCCCGTACAAACTGTGGGCAGTTCGAGTCACCAAGAATATTGGATTCCCGCCGAAGAATTGGCTCAGTTCAATCAAAACATTGTGGGAAAAATAGAAATTTTTGCAGAATATCAACCCTAAAATAGCAGCGATATCTGCTAGAATTTAATCAATTTGAAGTTGTGAGCTTTGAGTGCTAGGGCACTCTGAGAGATTGGGCAAGGGGAATACTGCTAGTCTTGAGACAATTGCTGTCAAGTCGCGAGATATATTTGGGTAAATCGCAGACACGAACAAACAGTATTTGGGGCGACACTGCCGGCCAGCGGCCAGTCTGATTTAGAAGTGCCGGATTTGACAACACTGGTGGAGGCTATAAGGTAAAAAAATCGCAGATTGATATCAAATCCGTTAGCATCGGAATTATAGCAGATTTCAGGTAAGTATCGAAGGATTTTTTGCTAAAGTGCGATAGAGCAGAGAATTATCAGCCCATCTACGCTATTTATGCCGTACATTAGTATCCCTAAAGAATTTAGGGAACCTTCCAGGGTCATCAAATCTCAACTTTTTTTACGGCCGAAACGCCTAGCCATTTTTGAAGCTTGTCTGATCGGTTTAATTTCAGGACTCGCTGGGGTTTTGCTCAAATCAGGAGTCGGATGGCTCGGCAGTTGGCGAGTTGCTACCTCGACAGTAATTCCAGCTTGGATCTTACTGCCGGGGGTCGGTTTGTGCGGCGGGTTGCTAACAGGTTTTTTGGTTGAGCGTTTTGCTCCCGAAACAGCAGGCAGCGGCATTCCTCACGTCAAAGCTGCTCTCGGCGGAGTCAATCTTTCCTTAGATTTGCGAGTAGCTGTCGCCAAACTTATGACCACTATTTTAGCCGTTGGTTCCGGTTTAACTTTAGGCAGGCAAGGCCCGACTGTACAAATAGGAGCATCTTTAGCCGGCTGGATAGGTCATTTGATGCCAACTTCCCCAGACTACCGCCGACAATTGATTGCTTGCGGTGCTGCTGCCGGATTGGCTGCTGGTTTCAATGCTCCCATTGCAGGAGTTTTGTTTGTAGTTGAAGAACTGCTGCACGACGTTTCGGGATTGACTTTAGGGACTGCAATTATCGCTTCATTTATCGGTGCAGTTGTCTCGCAGCTTTTGGGCGGCGATAGTTTAAATTTGAATCTTCGCGAGTACCCAAGCAGTTTTCAAGCTCAGGAAATTCCGTTCTACATACTGTTAGGAGTTTTAGCGGGCTTGCTGGGCGCTTTGTTCAGCAAAGGGATTATTGCTAGCTTGCAATTTAACAGGCGATCGCTCAAATTAGCTTTGCCCGTCAGAGTGGCTGTAGCTGGCATAATCTGCGGTTTAGTAATAGCTTTTCTCCCAGAAACTTTCCGCAACAATACGGGTTTGCGGGAGTTTCTGCTGACCGGTGAAGCAAGCGGGATAACGAGTTTAATTGCTTTTGTAGCTCACTTTTTTCTGACAATTATTTCTGCTGCTTCTGGAGCTCCGGGAGGATTGTTTTCCCCTTCCCTCGTTATGGGTTCTGCACTCGGTCACATGGTGGGCATTGTGCAGGTAGATGTCCTGGGCGTCGGTTTGCCGGTAACTTACGCTTTGGCGGGAATGGGAGCGTTTTTTTGCGCGGTTACTAGAGCGCCGATTACTGCGGTAGTAATTGTGTTTGAAATTACGGCGGATTTCAAATTAGTGCTGCCTTTGATGATCGGTTCTGTAGTTGCTTATTTAGTCGCAGAAAAGGTAGACAGCGGCTCGCTGTACACTCACCTTTTGGAGTTTAACGGCATTCAACTGACAAAGGCAAAAGCTGCCACCAATACTTTGAGCGACTTGCACGCAGATGACGTGATGCAGCGCCGAGTTGAAACTCTTTCGAGTCTGCTGACTTTCGATGAAGTGATCCAGGCATTTTCGCGATCGCACCACCGAGGATTTCCAGTAGTTGAAGATGGCAAATTAGTCGGAATTGTCAGTCAAACGGATTTGGCAAATGCCCGTGAGCGCAATTTGTCAGGCAACTCCCTGCTTAAAGAATTTATGACCGTACAGCCGATCGCAGTCAAAGCAAAGGATACTTTAAGCGAGGTATTGTACAGGCTCAACAACTACAATATCAGTCGCTTGCCAGTCGTAGAAGGCCGGCGTTTGGTGGGAATTATTACCCGCAGCGACATTATCCGAGTTGAATCCGATCGCCTCAGCGGAGAAACAACCCAGGGCCCGCATCCAGAACCTTCTTATATTGTCTATCAAACCAGGGCCCCGCAAGTCGGAAACGGTCGATTATTAGTGCCGCTTTCCAATCCCCAAACAGCACCCGCTTTGCTGCGGCTGGCGGCGGCGATCGCGCGCGATCGCAATTACGAATTAGAATGCCTGCAAATCATCTTAGTACCGCGCAACAGTTCCCCCTCAGAAAGCGCCGTGCGGACAACCAAAAGCCGCCGCCTGCTGCAACAAGCCGAGCGAATTATTCGCAATTTGAACTTGCCGGTACACACCCAAATACGGGTAGCTCATGACGTGCCTCACGCGATTTTAGAGACAATTAAGGAGCGACATATCGATTTAATTTTGATGGGCTGGCAAGGCG
The DNA here is from genome assembly GCF_000317475.1 of Oscillatoria nigro-viridis PCC 7112. Classification (NCBI taxonomy): domain Bacteria; kingdom Bacillati; phylum Cyanobacteriota; class Cyanophyceae; order Oscillatoriales; family Oscillatoriaceae; genus Phormidium; species Phormidium nigroviride. The sequence goes on along the minus strand of NC_019729.1, from coordinate 5,800,287 downwards.
AAATTTCCACAACAGGACGCATTTTTGGCGATGTGGTCGATACTGTAATTCGGCAAGCCGGCTGCGAGGTTATTTTAGTTAAATGGAGCGAAAAAATATTAGCAACCCGCAATAAACATGAGTTTCCCACCGCTTTTAGCGGGCGGAAATATGCGTCTGTAGAATGGGAATTCAATGCCGAAGGAGTTGACGGTGCAGATAATCCCACATTGGCAGCCTCAGATTCATCACCAACTCCAGAGACTGAACTTTCCCCGCCGAATTCAGACATTCCAGGGCCAGAATTGGGGCTGCACACGCTGATGGGTTTGCACCGCTGGTTGGTGCCTATTCGCGGCGGTTACAAGCAAGCTGCGGCTTTGCGGCTGCTACCTGCTTTGGTGGCTGCGAGTGCTGTACCGGAGATTAAATTGTGTCAGGTTCATCAGCCTTCTGTTGCAGAACCCGATCGCGGAGAATTAAAGCAAGCGGCGGAGTTTATCAAGCGCCGGGTTAGCTGTTCGATAATAGCGACTTCGGTTTGCGCTACATCGGTTTCTGATGCTTTAATTGATTTGGCTCAGAACGATCAGTGCGATGCGATCGTCCTGGGAGCGAGCCGTGAAGGGCTGCTGAAGCAGGTGATTCACGGGAACATTCCGGAAGCTGTGGCGCGCGGGTGCGACTGTACAGTCATTTTAGTGCGATCGGCCTCTTAGCTAACCAGACGGGAATCCCCCTTCTTCCTGACATCCGTTAAATGCGTTACCGCATCCGTTGGCGAATTTCCTTCTTCTTATGGCAGCCAAAAATCGGGAAGGAATGTTTTACTCAAACTGCGAGCAAACTGATTAATCTTTCTCCCGATTTGAATGTGCGGTTCGTCAGCTTCCACGGGAATAATTGCCGCTTTGTTCCCGATTCCGAAACGCGAAATTACCAAATTTGCCGCCTCCAAACCAGTAACATAAGCTTTTTCCTGCGACCAAGAACCGTGACGGGTCACAACCCAATCTCCGCTCATCAATACATTATCATAACTTGTTACCGCAGGCAACAAATACTGATAGCTGCCAGGGGCAAAATGCGTCACCGCCCGCGACAGCCGAATCGCGCTGCTGTCAATTACTTTTGCCTCCCGAAAAGCGGGGATGCAAGTGGCTAAATCCCGCTGAACTAAGGAAACAATTTCCTCATCTTTCAGGGGAATTAATTGATTGGCGTGATAAAAGTCAGCTTCGACAACTGTTCCAGGTTCGTCTCGAAATTCGTCGTGCAAAGCATTCAAATCAAAAAACGTCCAACCTGTAGTTGAACTAAATCCAAAACAGGCATTGGAAGGCAGGGGAATCTCTATTTTTCGGTCAAACCACAGGCGAACAGCTAACACGTCAACTGCACCCAAATTCATCGCGTCCCGAAACTCTTGGCGGCTTTGCAAAGCTGGGCTGCTGCTGATAATTTTTTGCATTCCCGTGACGCCAACTGCAAAAATAACTGCATCTGCCTCGAAGGTTTCTTCGCCGCAAACAACGCCTGTGGCTCGGTTGTTGCTGTCAACTATTACATCAGTAACTCGCTGCTTTGTCAATACTTTTGCACCGAGTTTTTCAATGCGTTCTACCCACGGGCGAAAGATTTTTTCTCCGACTGTGCCGCGACACCAAACTACATCAAAATCCGGTTGGTGGGCTAAGATGAAGTAATAAAGCATTCCCAAAGCTGCGGCAGCAGAACATTGTTCTCCTGGTGCAAATAAACCTACTAATAACATCGGTTCAAAAGCATCGCGGTACAGTCTTGCAGAAACGCCAAACTGTTTGAATAGTTCGCGGGCTGTGACGCGATCGTACCTGCGCCAAGCTTCGTCGGAATTGTCGAAATCTAGGACGGCGTAGAGTAAGGGCAAGGCTGAAAGCCGATCGACTAATGGCAGCCTTTTAAATCGCGTGTAAAGAAAAGTTCCTAACGGTGTGGGAAGGATCGGTTCGTCCTGAAAAATTGGCGATTCTACTTCCAATCCGGCCGGTGAATACTGACAAGAACGAGTCCAAGGTGTGAAGGGATCGATTCCTAATTCCTTGACTAAGGAAAAGATATTTTGGTAGGGATACCAGAAGCCATGAATCCCAGCTTCTACGGAACGCCCGCCGGCGGTTTTCCACCCTGCAACTAAGCCGCCCGGATAAGGGCCTGCTTCTAACAAAGTTACGTCATAGCCTTGCTGGGCTAGGTGATAGGTAGCGCCTAAACCGGCCCATCCTGCACCGACGACGACTATTTTTGGGGTTGACGATTCTGCTGACATTGCGTACCTCTTGATAATTTATTAATGATGACATAATTCATAAAATACGGATTTGATATAAAATGTGTTGGATTATGTGCTAAATTTCGCTTGAATGAATAATGAGTGTCAAAAACCGCCAGCAAACTAACCTGTTGCTGCTATTATTTCCCGCTACCGCATGGCTGATGGTTTTCTTCATTTTGCCAGTGCTAATTGTCCTTTTGTACAGTTTTTTAGAACGCGGTACTTACGGTGGCGTTACTTGGATATTTACTCTCAGCAACTACCAGCGTTTGTTCAGCGGACTTTTCTTAGGAGTAATTGGGCGATCGCTCTGGCTGGCATTTTTAACAACTGCTGCTTGCTGGTTAGTTGGCTATCCCCTAGCCTTCTTCATCGCCACCCGTTCTCCCCGCTGGCGAAATGCTTTGCTTTTGCTAGTAATCATTCCATTTTGGACTAACTTTTTAGTGAGAACCTACGCCTGGATCGTACTCCTGCGTAGCGAAGGAGTAGTTAACACAGCCTTGCAAAGCTTGCAAATTATTAGCGCACCGTTAAACTTGCTTTTTACGCCTTTCGCTGTGGCGCTCGGTCTTATTTACGGCTATTTACCTTTCATGGTTTTGCCTTTATATTCTAGCATAGAACGATTCAATTTTTCATTGGTAGAAGCCGCTCACGATTTAGGGGCTAATGATATCAGAACTTTCTGGCGCGTATTTTTACCATTAACAAGTCGCGGTATTGTTGCGGGATCTATTTTAGTTTTTGTTCCCGCCGTCGGCGCTTTCATCACACCGGATATATTGGGCGGATCTAAAACAATTATGGTGGGAAATTTGATTCAAAATCAGTTTATGAAAGCCCGCGATTGGCCTTTTGGCTCAGCGCTTTCTATGCTGTTGACGGTAATCATATTGATTCCTGTGTTAATTTATTTCCGCGTCTCTGACGAAACTTAAACAGGTAGATTGAGATTTACAGTTGGGTGGGGGCGGGTTTATGAGATTATTGGTCTTAGGCACAGATTGTCTGTAAAACCCGCCCCTACAGGCGAACCTATTTTTGACTAATGACTGAACTAGATTTACTCGTGCGGGCGATCGGCAAAAAGTGGCTTTGGGTACAAGCTGCACTAGCATTTGCCTTTCTTTACTTGCCAATTCTCATCTTAATTATTTACTCCTTTAACGCCTCCAGATTCAATGCCGTTTGGCGCGGCTTTACCCTCGATTGGTACCGCAGTTTGTTTAGCAATGCAGGCGGGACGATTGCTACGAGTAGCAGCGCCGGAATCTTGACTGCACTCAACAACAGCTTGCTAATTGCAGCTATTTCGACGGTGTTAGCGACAATTTTTGGTACAATGCTGGCGTTAGCACTCGAACGCTTTCATTTCCCAGGACGCAAAGCAGTAGAAGCTTTACTGTTTTTGCCGATTATTATGCCCGAAATTACGATCGGCATTTCGCTGCTAGTTTTCTTTACCCTAGTATTTCGGATCGTAGAAAATCTCACGGGAATTCGCCTCAATCTCGGCTTACCTACCGTAATTATCGGTCACGTTGTCTTTAATATTTCCTTTGTGACTGTTACTGTCAGGGCGCGTTTGGCGGAACTCGATCCTCAATTAGAACAAGCAGCTTTTGACTTAGGCGCTAACGAATGGCGGGCTTTTTGGCGCATCACTCTCCCTCTGATTTGGCCCGCTATTTTCAGCGCTGCACTGCTGGCTTTTACTTTGTCGCTGGACGATTTTGTCGTGACATTTTTTACCACCGGCGTCGGTTCAGTGACGCTGCCGCTATTTGTTTACGGCATGATAAAATTTGCTGTCACGCCAGCGATTAATGCCATTTCAACTTTGATGTTGTTGGCTTCCTTATTGCTGGTTTTATCATCGTTCAAAGTTAAAAAAACTTAAAAAAATTGCTTTCTGTGTCATAATTATTGTCGTCTGCAACTAACAAAACCTATGAAACGCCTGCTGACTTTCCTACTTTTATTTGTGATGAGTGCAACGGTGGCTTTCGGCTGTAGCCCCACAGGTGGCAACCAGCAGCAAGTGCTCAGCATTTACAATTATGCAAGTTATATCGCCCCAGAAGCGATCGCCCAATTCGAGAAAGAGAACAATGTTAAAATTCAATACGACACTTTCGAGAACAGCGACGCACTCTATGCCAAACTCAAACAGGGAAACCCCGGTTACGACTTAATATTTCCCGCCGATTACATGGTGAAAATCATGATCGCAGACAATATAATTGAGCCGCTCAATTTAAACAATATTCCCAACAAAAAAAACCTAGAACCTAAGTTTATCAATCAAGCTTTTGACCCGGAGAACAAATATTCCCTCCCCTACCAGTGGGGAACGATGGGAATTGGCTACAACGTGAAAACTATCCAGGGAGAAATTAACAGTTGGGGGGTGATGTTCGACCCAAAATATACCGGAAAAGTCGCGTGGCAAGACGATGCCAGATACACACTGGCAGGAGTTTTAATGTATTTAGGATTTGATCCAAATACAACCAATCCCGAAGAAATTAACAAAGCCCGCGATTTGCTGATTAAAAGTAAAAATATCATTGCAGCTTTTGTCCCCGATACAGGTCAAAATATGCTAGATCAAGGAGAAGTAAATTTGACAATGGAATGGAGCGGTGATATTTTCCAAGTGATGAAAGAAAATCCTAATCTCCGTTACGCTATTCCCAAAGAAGGAACAATCATTTTTTCTGACAACATGGCCATTCCCAAAGGTGCGCCCCAGAAAGAGTTAGCGGAGAAATTTATTAACTTTATTTTGCAGCCAGAAGTAGGCGCCCAAATTTCCAATTTTACCCACTTCGGATCGCCCAACAAAGCAGCAATCGATCGAGGTTTAATCGACCCGAAAGATTTAAAAAATCCTCAAATTTACCCGCCGGCTGAGGTGTTTGGCAAAATGAAATTATTGCAGGATGTCGGGAAAGCAACTGCATTGTACGATCGAGCTTGGACGGAAGTTAAAGCAGGGGCCGGAAAGTAAGCTATTCCACATTTAACTTGCATATTTGGGGCGGGCTAGAAGCCCACCCCACAAGAGTTAAATTATTTATGGATCGGCAATTTAAATGCTGATTAGCTGAGATAGAATTCGTAGGGTGCGTCAGCAGATATTAATTTTATAGATAAACTATAAGCTAATCACTGATGCACCCTACCAGGATAGATAATAATGCACGCTGTCGAAGTTTTAGAAGTTTCCAAAGTATTTAAAAGTGTCCGCAGTCAAGATTTCTTAGCTGTAGACAACATCAACCTGCAAATTTACGATCGAGAATTCTTTTCTTTACTCGGCCCTTCCGGCTGCGGCAAAACTACAACTTTGCGAATGATCGCTGGTTTTGAAATTCCCACAGCCGGCGAAATTTACATTCACGGCCAACCGATGCAAAATCGCCCGCCATTTCACCGCCCAGTAAATACGGTATTTCAAAACTATGCTTTATTTCCGCACATGACAGTAGCACAAAATGCCGCTTTTGGGTTGGAAATGGAGAATTTGCCTCAGAAAACAATTCGCGATCGCGTTGCTGAAGCCTTAGCATTAGTACAGTTAACCGAGGTAGGAAAACGCTATCCCCGGCAACTGTCAGGGGGACAGCAGCAGCGAGTAGCACTAGCAAGAGCATTAGTCAAACAGCCGTCTGTTTTGCTGTTGGATGAACCCCTAGGAGCGCTGGATTTAAAATTGCGTAAAGAGATGCAATTAGAATTAAAAAAAATGCAGCGAAAATTGGGAATTACGTTTATTTATGTCACTCACGATCAGGAAGAAGCACTAACAATGTCGGACAGAATTGCAGTGATGGATGGAGGAAAACTGCAACAAGTAGGGACGCCTGTTGATATTTATGAATATCCTAAAACGCGGTTTGTTGCTGATTTTATTGGCGAGAGCAATTTTTTAAGTGGTCGAGTAGTAGAAAAGCAAAACGGTACAATAATCGTGTTGGTTGACCAGCAGTTAGCCGTGTTAGTTGCAACAGCCGAAGATATCCCCCCTGGGAAAGTTGTTACCCTGGTGTTGCGGCCAGAAAAAGCTGCTATTTATCCGGCTAATTATGAGGTTGAAAATAGCTGGCCGGGAATAGTAGAAGAGGCTATTTATATTGGCACTGACACGCGCTATACGGTGCGGTTGACTGCTAAAAGTTCGATCGCCCTTCGCCGACAAAACTTGCACAGAGATGACTTGCAGCGACACCAAGTAGGCGACAGCGTTCGAGTTGCCGTGCCGCCGGAAAGTATTTGCATTTGTTGACACTCAAGCGGGCTGAAGCCACTGAGATTCTTTGGAAGATTGAGGAGCAGACTGAAGATGCGATTCCTTCCCGGTAGGAGATAATCTACTTCTTCCTTCTGCTTCCTCCTTCTTCCTTCGCGTTTTTCGCGTCTTCGCGGTTCAATAATATAGACAGTATTGGTACTAAACCCGCGTTTGACTTTGCAAAATTTCCTCCAACAGCCGCTCTTGACTTTTCGCAGGTTCCTTGCAAGTCAAACACTCGCAAACTAACCCGATAACACCTTCAGGCAAATCAGCCTCAATCTGACATACAGCAGTCGGATAATACTGCGAAATCAACCCCGAAATCTGGTCTGGTGACGTGCGAATCAGGGTAGAATGCTGATACCAGTCGATCGCCGAAAGTAGACTCGGACAAGCTTGCGGAGAATCTTGCACAATACTGCTGAAAGCTTGCAAACCTTGCTCCGCGCGATCGAGATATTCCAAATTCGGGCCCAACAGCGCGAGGCGAACCAAAGACGCGATCGCAATTCCATTCGCCGCCGGAGTTGCATTGTCTATATAGCTGCGTTCCCGCACCAACAAATCTCCGCTAGCATCCTGAGCAGTATTGTAATATCCTCCCAATTCCACGCTCCACAAAAACTCATCAAACTCTTCTTGCACCTGCAGAGCTTTCTCCAACCAAAACTGAGAATTCGGCAACTGTTTTGCCTCTTCCCCGTTACCTAAAGTCAAACTCGCTTGGTGCAAATCCAACAAAGCTTTCACAAACAAAGCATAATCTTCCGACTGCGCGGTTACAGCAGATTGTCCGTCATAATTCAACCGCTGAAATCGCCCCTCCGTCCACTGATTGTCTAAAATAAAATTAGCCGCTTTCACAGCTAATTCGAGATATTCCAAATTGCCAAAAACAGCCGCAGCGCGGGCTAAACCGGAAATCATTAAGCTATTCCAAGCAGCAATCATTTTCGTGTCAGTAACGGCGGGAATTCTACCCGGCCAACTGTCGTTTTTAGCTTCTTGATTGTTGCGGGCTGGCGGAAAGGTTTTTACAGTATTGGGATTGCCACCGTAGCGAACAGCAAAGAGTTTAGCCAAAGCTGTTTCTACCGTGTCGCTCAGTCTTCCCGGATGGCGGCGCTGCAATACATTCTTGCCTTCAAAATTGCCGCTGCGACTAACAGTAAACTGTGCTTTAATTTCCGCCAATTCCTCAGCAGTTAATAGTTGTTCCAGTTCGGCATAAGTCCAGACATAAAATGCTCCTTCTTCCGGTTCAACTTCTTCAGAAGTGTTAAAGCTGTCCGCATCCTGTGCAGCATAAAAATAGCCTGTTGGCGCAATCATTTCTCGTTTCAACCATTCTACTGTCCCCGCGATCGCAGTTTCAAAAGCCGGTTCTTGTATTCCCGCGCTCCACAAATTTGCTAAATACTCAACAATTTGACCGTTGTCGTAGAGCATTTTTTCAAAGTGCGGGACAGTCCAAGTCGCGTCAACCGTGTAGCGGTGAAATCCGCCTCCCACGTGGTCGTAAATGCCGCCCAATGCTAAGTCTAATCCGCGCTGAGTGCAGACTTGTTTGCTGTCGTATTTTGATTCAAAATTAAATCGCGTTCCCCGCAGTGCTAGCTCAGCATAAGGTATCATGGGAAAACTGGGGCCGGGGTTGTGGCCTGCCACAATTCCGGTGTTGATTTCTAAGCCTTTTTGGAAGAGTTCGCGATTTAGTTCGGCGGTCACTCCTGACAGCGCGGCCGACTGTTGGAGGTTGCTTAAAATCTCTGCTTTGAAGGCTTCTACTTTGCCTTTTTCTGTGTCGTAAAAGCGGCGAATTGCTTGCAAAACTTCTAAAAATCCCGGCCGTCCGTAGCGCGGTTCTACGGGGAAATAAGTGCCTCCGTAGAAGGGAACTCGCTCGTCTGGAGTGAGAAAAACGTTGAGCGGCCAACCGCCTTGACCGGTCATCATTTGCAAGGTTTGCATATAAATGCTGTCGATATCCGGGCGTTCTTCGCGATCGACTTTTATCGGTATAAAATGCGAATTCATGTATTGGGCGATCGCGCGATCGGAAAATGCTTCTCCTTCCATCACCGTACACCAGTGGCAGCTAGAGTAGCCAATTGACAGGAAAATCGGTTTATTTTCGCTTCGGGCCGTTTCTAGGGCTTCGTCGCACCAAGGCCACCAGTCGATCGGATTTTCGGCGTGTTTCCGCAGGTAAAGGCTTTGGGATTGAGCAAGACGGTTGACCATAATCAAATCCACTTTAACTCGTGCTGGGTAAGCTTGTCAGTTCTCTAGCAGTTTAGCGCGAGATGTTTTAGTTGAGTGGTTGCTGATAATTATGTTTTAATATTAAGGCTGATTATCTCGATCTAATATGAGCTTATCATCTCGGAGAACCTTCAATCAACAGCTAGGACTATTTTTGCTGAGTGCTGCTGTTCCTCCTGCTGTTATCAAACCGATCCAAACAGACTCCTCGGAGCAAGCTTTATTAGAAACTAATCTTAACAATTTCCTGGCTAAAGCAGACCCAGAAATAGAATTATTAGTCCCGACCTTTTTAGGTAACGACAAGCGTCGGTTCTACGGCAGAGGTGTTCCGAAAAGTTTGAAGTTAATCGACAAATTTGAGCTAGGAAGCGGACGGACTTTTCTGGGAAGGCGATCGCAAATTTGGAGCGGCGCGGGTTGGACTGGACAGCCCACAATTACCAGAGACCGGGGGAAAACTTATTTAATTATAGGTTCTTTCGACCACAATTTGCGAAAAATAGATATTGCTACCAATAAAGAAGTTTGGCGCTATAAATTTGATGATATAATCAAAGGTTCATCAACGATTTATATTGATGAAAAAGCTAGCCCCGAAAACAGAATTGTAATTTTGCAAGGCAGCCGCAGTGGCGGTGGTGGCCAAAGTGTCGTGCCGAGTTTTAGGGCAATATCTTTTAGAACTGGCAAGGAACTTTGGAAATTGGACATCAGGAGAACGCCCAGCTACAGCCGCGATAATGACAGCAGCGCTTTGGACATCGGCGGTGGCGTTTTGTTCAATGCGGGGGAAAATGCGATCGGCTATTTTCTCGACAGTTCCACAAGCAATGCAAAAATCAAACAAGGCATCAACCAGCCAAATATCTTGTCAGAAGTACAGCTTTATGCAGCAGGAGATATCAGCAAACACGGCGGAAACTTGGTAGCGGAATCATCGCCATCACGGCTCAAAGATAGAATATTTATAGCTGCTGGTTCCGGTCATATTTACGGTATTAGCATTGAAACTAAAAAGATAGTTTGGGATTTTTATACTGGTTCAGATTTGGATGGAAGTGCTGTAATTTCTAAATCAGGGAAACTGTTTTGTGCCATTGAAAAACAATACATTCAAGGCAACGGCGGAGTGCTGAAGCTGAATCCAAACAAGGAACCGAATGCCAGCGTCGAATGGTTTTTGCCGACGGGAAATCGCAGGCTTTCTAGCTGGGAAGGCGGGATAATTGGCTCGGTGGCGTTGAATGACGAGTACAATTCAGGGGAGTTTCCGGCGCTGTTTGCCACAAATGCGATCGACGGCAATTTGTACATCGGTTCCCAAGATATGATTACAGGTAAAAAAATAGCAGTACCTTGGCGAAACCAGTCTTACGATACTCCGGTAATAGTATTTAAAAAAGCCATTGGTTCTTCAATTTCTACTCCGATTTTTACCGATGGCAATAAACTGATCGGTGCGGGATACAACGGTGTTTATTTGTTCACTTTGAATTGGGAACGAGCGAAGTCTGGGGAGCGGAATGCTTTGAAAAACGCTAAAGGGGAGTTTTACCGTTTGAAAGTAATAGAATCGGGGAGATTTAAGCCGGGTTTGTCATTTGAGGCGACGCCTGTAGTTTGGGACGGAATTGTGAGGATTTGCGCGAGGGATGGCTGGATGTATACTTTGGGTTAGTTATTGGTATTTTGTACCTCTATCGGGAACAGCCCGGAAAGCCTGTTCCACAATAAGTAGACTTTGTTGTGGAACAGGCCGGAAAGCCTGTTCTTAAAAGGGTGTTGAAATCCGCAAATGCCACTACCTGGCGTTTAACTGCGCTTATGTCTTTCATATAAAGAATGTCAGGAGTTATCGGAAACTTCTTATAGCAATCCTCGCATCATTTGTGAATTTTTTACTCCCTCCCTTTAGTAAGGGGAGGGTTGGGGTGGGGTAAAAAATTAACGACTCCTGCAAGGATTGCTATAGCAGCAGTGCACGGGCTTGATTGGTCGCTGTTGATTTTACTAAGGTGGGGCTTGGGATTGTTGCTGAATGCTTGGAATGTCGATCGAACTGAAGGGGAAGAGTACGAAAAAGCGTTTCAGCGGTGGCGGTTGAAGAAACAGGTGGGACAGTGAAAAGCGCTTTTTATCGGTATAAAGTGCGAATTCATGTATTGGACGATCGCGCGATCGCCAAATGCTTCACATTCCATCACCCTTGTATCTTAAAAGAGTGAGGACGGTCGATCGCCATATCAATCAGGCGATCGCTGATAATTTAGATGTCAAACGAGTCGATCGTCTCGGAGAACCTTCAATCAACGGCTGCGAAAATTTTTGCTGACTGCGGCGGTTCCTCCTGCCGTCCTCAAACAATGCCAAACAGAATCTGGGAATTGACGGAGTGAGAAACCCGCTGAAACCTCGATATTTAGAGGGTTTAGGCTCTTGAACCTCCCTCAAGAGAGTAGTAATTATCACAAGTTTATTGACCATTTTGATGGTAGCGGACGCGAACAATCGTGATTAGACCCTGCAGAAAGTCTAAAAATTAGCGATCGCACGCACGCATTTTTTTGATGACAAGCTACTCAAACCCTTACTGCGTCAACTATTTCTACTTGCCGATCGCCCGTTAAATCTTGGAATCGAGCTTTTTCGGAAAAATAATATCAACCAATTTTTAGCGAAAGCAGACCCAGAAATAGAATTATTAGTCCCAACATTTTTAGATAACGACCACCGCGCCTTCTACGGTAGACCCAGGGCTGTTTCATTCTCTTGTAGCGGCAGCCCCCCGTCGCTGCCCCCATCCCACCAAATGCCTAACAAATCCTGGATGGGTCGGCATTCAGGGCACAACCCGTACAAAAAGCTGGTTTTCCGTAGGGGCAATCCCCCCGTGGTTGCCCCGAAACAGCCCTGACGGTAGAGGCGTTCCGCAAACTATGTCCCAGAAAGTCGAGTCGTCCCTTTAGTCGGTCAAACTTCAGGCGTCACAGATAATAACGAGTACCGAAACCATTGGTCTCTAAACTGAGATGTTGCACCACGATCGATCGGGCTGTTTTGGGCGGGCTAGAAGAGCCCAACCCCTACTCCCCACAAGAAAACTCATTCTTCGCTTCACGGGCCAGAGAGCGCGTTCTTGATAATGGTGCAACATATATAGCCTTTCGAGCTCTCATATGAGGTACTCCGCGGGCATGGGGCATCGGGCATCGGGCATGGGGCATCGGGCATGGGGCATCGGGCATCGGGCATGGGCCCGCGTAGGGCATACCTCACTTTTTTGAGAACCGCTGTAAGTCTAAATGGCGCTTGTTGCTGAATCCGAAAGCGAGAATCGACGCACCGAATACGATCCAAGATTTTGTCCTGAGTTATAGCCCACATTCGGCAGCTTCAACTGTCACCATCGGTTTTTACCTATTTTTATCCAGCAATCAAGGTCTCACTTAAATTTTTCTACCGTACATTAACGGATAAAAAACTTGTTCAGGGCATAATTTAGAGCTTTAAAAGAGTTTTATCAGTAATTATGCCGTGCGATCCCCCTGTTTAGGGAGCTGGGTTATAGCTTTTTGAAAGAGAGAAAAGTCAGGACAAAAATCCGGGTGGCAGCACCCCTATTTTTTGATTTACACCATAGGAAATAGCTAGCTAGAGGTCGTCAATTTAGGCATTTGGGCTAAATCAAATCAGCGGATTCTCAATCTTCATCGAATCTTTATCAAAACTACTTGCATTAACTTGTGCTTCCGTTTACATTGAATATGTGAAGGAAAAAAACCTGCTGCCAGTCAACATAAAAATAAAGGTGTCAACCATGAAATCCCCATTAAACTTAGTCAAATCTATTTTAGTTGTTGCCGGTGTCGCCGCTGTTAGTGCAGTATCCGCAGCACCTGCATCTGCCTTCAGCTTTGGTAATATCGCTGGTGGCGATACGGTTGGAGATAACTATCTAAATAGCTTTTCATTTGACGTAATTGACAAAGGTGCATCAGTTCTTTTTAACATCTCCAACTCTGGAAATGCTGCTGCCCCTAGTATGTTTATCGGTAAAGTTCTCTTTGATGATAATGGCTATCTGTCTAATGCCGTGGCTAACGTAGGTAACGTGGGTGATGTATCCTTTAGTGGTGGTCTTAGTAACGATCAGTTGCCTCAAGGTGGTAATGGTTTCACTACAAACTATGCCTTCACAAGGGATAATGGTGCTGGTAATAAATGGGGTGTCCAAGGTAGCGAAACTTTCGGAGTGAGCTTTACTGGAAATTATGCTAATGTCATTTCCGCTTTGAATAGCGGTGCCTTAAAATTAGGTTTGCACGTTCAAGCCTTACCCAATGGTGCAAGCGATTCTTACATCAGCAGCACTAGCAACACTGAAGCTACTCCTGAACCTTTAACAATGCTTGCTGCGGGAGCCGCTGTTGGATTTGGTACTATGTTCAAAAAGCAACGCGCTCAGGCTCAAAAAGCTGAATAGGCGATCGTTTGAACTCGTTTTCGAGTCGGGCTTAATGCCACACTGATTATTTTATGAACAAGCTAAAAACCTGGTTTCTTGGTGAAACCAGGTTTATTCTTATCTGATAGCGCGCCACCGTGAAAACCCCGGACTTGGAAGCCGAGCTCAAGGGAGCACCTCATATTTGTAAAAACACTTCTTCTGGCTCCTTCCTTCTGACCGAGAATTTCAAAGGTGGTACCCGCCACGCGATCGATCCGTAGAATCAATCGAAAGCATCTCAAATCTAAAATCCTTGCATCCCCCGAATTTATCTCGCGCAAGTCAATCCCAAATCTCAAATCTCAAATCTCAAATCTCAAATCTCAAATCGAATGACCGAGAATTTCAAAGGTGGTACCCGCCACGCGATCGATCCGTAGAATCAATCGAAAGCATCTCAAATCTAAAATCCTTGCATCCCCCGAATTTATCTCGCGCAAGTCAATCCCAAATCTCAAATCTCAAATCTCAAATCTAAAATCGAATGACTCTTTCCTCCTGCCTCGCAGCCTCGGGGCTCCCAACTCCAATTTCTAGCGGAGGGCTGCTTTCATAGAGATGCTCCCGTCAAATCGCCCCTAGACAGCGCATTTAAGAACTACCGTAAGGCTGTTTCTGAAGCATTTCCCTAAAGACACTGAAATTCTTGAAAAGCAGATAATCACCATTGAGCATGGCTCGAACTCTAACTCGCTCAGCCGTATTTACTCGAACCTCAGTGTCACACCATGCGCTGTGCCAATTGCGTCTACTCTCAAGAAATCCAAGCCTCATTGAGGCTACTTATTTTTAATTTTTGTTGATTCACTCCCTTTTTAGTCTTTGCTTACAGGGGCCAAGTAAGCAAGCGCTAGGCATTCAACCAATCATTTCGAGTAGCAGTCTTGTCACTAGGTGTCCTAATACTGAGCTATGGGTTGCATCTGAGTCTCACCATTCATCAAATTCCAGAGTGTTTACTAACCTCATCTCAAAGATTTACGGCCTTTAAAATCCCCCAAGTCCTTTCCGTAGGAAGGGTTCAAGCTACGGAGTTGTCCACATCCCGTACTATTTTTATGATATGATCTAACAATAGTCTGGACTGTTTTTAGTTCGTAGTCTGAAACCCTCAATTTTACGTTGGTACTTTGATTGCCGAATTGCATGGAAACCCTTATTCTACGGTTGGCCATCAAAAACTGTCCCAAGTATGGCTCTCATCAATCAACTAATAACTAATAACTAATAACTAATATCAATAATGTTCAAGAAAAAACTTTTTTGGCTCATAATTATCGCCACAGCTTTAGTCACTCTGAATATGACACTCCTGTGGAAACTGGGCGATATTGCTCATTTTTGGATGAGTATAGTTTTTTGGTCCGCTGTGGGTTCCCTGCTTTGGGACAACCAGGATATTCTCAAACAAAATGAGGAGATAAAAAGTGACCTATTATCGACAGTAGCAGGGACGCTCTTAATAGCTTTGATTTTATTTAAAAGTGCTGTGGTTTCCAGTAAATTCGATCCTTTCTTAAGACTTGCACCTTTTTTGTCTGGTTTAGGTTTGAGCCTGATTGCGGTAGGTTTTCACAACTTAAAACTATATTGGCGTGAATTGGTAATACTATTTTTTCATGGCACCCCCAGTGTAATTACGTTACCTTTAGTGGATTTTATTACCTCGCTTACTGCTAAATTTGCTTATTATTCTTTGTGGTATGTCGGTTTTAATGTAACACGTGACGGTAATTATGTTGCTTTACCGACAGGAAGGGTGTTGGTAAATGGGGGTTGTTCGGGTATAGAGGCAATGAATTACTTATTAGGTTTAGCTGTTGTTTGTTTGGTGATGTTCCCTACTAAACAAAATAAGGCTTTGGTAATAGGTTTCGCTGTCATTTGTGGTTTTATTGTTAATGTTTTTAGAGTGGCGGGAATGGCATTGTTAGTTGCATCTAATCGCCTAGATTTGTTTAAATATTGGCATGAGGGTGAAGGTTCTTTAGTGGTGGGAATGATTGCGGTAATTTTGTTTGGGATATTTTATCAATTTATGTTGAAACGAGATAGCAAACTTAGTCAAAGCTCGGGAAATTAATTAGTTGCAATTTGAGGTAATATATTGGTTATTCGATTTCCCCTCCCACAGTCAGGAGTCTCGCTCACTCAAATGTCCGGGTGTTGAAATCCGCCAATGTCACTACCTGCCGTTTAACGGCGTCTATATCTATCATAGAAAGGATGTCAGAAATTATAGGAAACTCGTTATGGCAACTCATGAAACTCAAATAAGTCAAGTTTACGGTTCAGAGGATGCTCAAGGTATTTTACAGCTTGCGATCGCGCGGCGACAGGATGAAGGGGAATTATCCAGAGTGCAGCTTTTCGAGATTGCAGCGGAATTGGGCATTTCCGAACAGGATATTCTGGCGGCGGAACAACAATGGTTAGCAACTAGAGGAGAATTTCAAGAAAAGCTGGTTTTTAACACTTACCGTCGTCGCAAATTGCATAAAAATGTGACCAAGTACGCAATTATCAATACTTTTCTAGTTTTGTTTAATCTAGCAGGTTCGCACGAGCTTTCTTGGTCGCTATTCATTTTACTAACATGGGGATTGGGATTGTCGCTGAATGCTTGGAATGTTTATCAAACTGAAGGGGAAGATTACGAACAAGCGTTTCAGCGGTGGCGTTTGAAGAAACAAGTCGGAGAGTCTATTGGTACTGCGACGAATAAGTTTATGAAGTGGTTGCAGTCGTGATATGCAGTCATTTTTCTTGTGGGTCGCCCGCACCTTACTACTTACATCTCATCTTCCCTCGCGAAAATATTGATTTTTCACATATTGTCTCATCACTGGCGATAAACTGAACAGCGCTTGATTATTCTGTTCTTTTTTTTCAATCAATGCTCGATTTCCCAATGATTGCGGCACATTGAATAAATCGTCCGGCGATAATTGCACATTTTCTAGAATTTGAGGAATAGAAACAGGCTCGATTTCATTCCCAATGCTGCAGATTACCTGTTTCTATATTTCAGATAAGCGATCGCACTGCAATCTTACTTTCAATTCGTCTCCCAAGAAGAGCGTATCATATTTTAAGAATGCGGCAACTCGACCGCTAAATAATTCTTGAATCATGGCGGCAACTATTTTCAAACACAAGGGATTGCCTCGGTAAGTGTTAATCAGGGTTTCCCTTTTCTCCGGTTCTAGTAAACCTCGATCTCTGAGAATTTCGCCCGCTGCTCCACCTAAACCGTGGAGTGGTAAGGTGCGAACGCGGGCGTTTTCTCTGTTTAATGCGACAATTTATCTAGGCTCTTCCCAACTATTTACGATTAAGCAACTGTTGTGGCAATTTTCGCCAATACGTTTGAATAGGGTACTGTAATTTTCATATTCTGGTCGATAATTGCCTGCTATTTGTCCGCTGCTAAGAATTGTTTGTACGTCGTCTAGGATGATGAGACAGCGGTGCGATCGCAATTTTTCCATTAACAACGATAGCAGTTCATCGGTGCTGGCTGGCACTTCGGTTTCGTGCCGATTAGAGAGAAAATTAATTAGGCTTTTCAGGGTAGTTTCGAGAGTTGGAGATGTGCCTAGACTTCGCCAAATTATATAGTCAAATTGATGCTGAATTTGTGGGAGGAGGTGAAGTGCGATCGCCGTTTTGCCAATTCCGCTGATTCCTAATATTGCGACTAGGCGGGTGCGATCCTTTACAATCCACTGTTGTAGGGTAGCGAGTTCGGACGTGCGGCCATAAAATGAGCTGATATCTGGTGCATCTCTTAAGTCTTGGTGTATTTGGGGCTGAGTATTTTCTGCGATGGGGGTGGAGGGCGTGAGATCTTTTGGAACTTCTGGGGAGTTTACAATATCTCTACAAAGATTGATGTTATTATGGGCCAAATTATTATTTAATTTTGATTAAATAATAGAAAATCTCCACCTCTCTATTGCGGAACGAAAATTTGATTGATTAACTTCTTCACGTAATACATCTGAGATAATTTCCCATAATTCCGAGGCAACATCCCTAACATGACCCTCGCTACGATGTAATTGCTCAGCAATTTTTTGGTATTTCTCACCTTGCCAAGTACCTCGCAATATAGCCTCTTGCGGGTTATCTATAGCAAGTCTATTTGAGTCGTGAATGTAGAACAACCTGAAACGTTTGTGATGATTGAATCCATTGTTTACAAATCAAATGGTTTTGCTATAGGTGTTTTCCCGTCTTGCTGAAAACTAGGTTTTCCAGATATCCTTTCTGACCATTGCCGGAGTTTTAGCTGTTAACATCTCCATTTTCTTTCGTTGTTTTAAGATGCCGGAGACTAACTTCAGCAGCAGACCAGCGCCGTCCATATAACTGAGTTAATTTTTGAACAGTGTAGCGCTGGGCATCGAGTAACGTTGTGACTACAATAATACGCTCTTGTCGAAAGCCACGGCGTTGAATTCGCTCTTCAGACTTCCCGAACAATGAAATTAGATGGTAATTCCTCAAATTCCTCATTACTGATGTGTTTGGGACAATGTTGGGGCTTATTCCAGACTACTTTATGGTCGCCAATTCCCAACTTCTTACCCCGCCCTTAAGTCCTTTTTACGGAGATGATTTTTCCGAAAAACAGCGTCTGCTCCCTGCTGTTTTACCAAAACTAAATCGAGATAATTGCCGCACAGGCTCGATCGGCTAATATCACATCGGAGGGAACTAAATTCGCATACAACAGGCGACTCATCACAATCTCACTCGTCGCCAATGAAGCAATACCAGCCGATACCACTGCACCTGTGAGCAATGAAAAGAGCACTACCATTTTCGCGATGGGAAAATCCACACCCAGTTTTTTGATTGCTGTGTTGCGGATACTCAGCTTGATTGGGCTGGGTATCACTCATCAACACGGTTGTGCCGGCGAGATCCCGCACCTGTCGTCCACACCATTGCTGTTAGGCGAGGAACTTGCTTTTCTAGTGCCTCTGCCACTACGGGTACTAACTGTTGGACAAGTCTTTCAGGTAGTCGTTGACGAGCTTTACTGTATGCCCCCGTGTCTGAAGAAGGAGGCTTGACTCGAGCTACACTCAGCCAGGTACTCATCCCCTTCACCGCTTGACTCAAACTTTTGTCTGGATCTAGTACCTGAGATACCATCGCCCATAAGGTCACTATCGGTGTATTGACGCTGTTGTAGTATCTGAGATCCTCGCCCGGCCAGAAGCTCTTTGACTTTAGAGTCTGGTAGCAATTCTTTCCAGGGTAAGGCGACGCTCTGTAAAAATTGTTGCTTGAGAATAGACGCACGATTGGGCATACTAGAGAGAGATATTTTGGTTTGTAAGGCAATTATCTACGCAGATATTGCCTTAGATATTTTTTTTTGCTCACTTTTTCAGTGCCATTGGACTAAAGTCCTTATACCAATTTTATGTGAAGTTGCATATAATAGATAGGTAGCGTTACTGGTGCGTTTTATGGCTCGTATTTTAAAAATCACAATTGAAGAAAGCGTAGAATTTTTAGAAAAAAAACTAAAAAATACTCGTACTGCCAGTCAAAGAGAACGAATACAAGTATTATGGTTAAAAACAGGGCAAGTACAGCAGCATCAAGAATTAGCGAATCGTTTGGGGAGAGACAAATCTACGATAAGCAGGTGGTTGCAAAAGTATCGACGGGGTGGATTGTCGGAATTATTGTTGGTAAAAAAAGCCCCAGGACAAGAACCACACTTGACAGGTGATGTATTAGAAGGACTAAAAGAACGTTTGGCAACAGGAGTCCCCTTCAAAAGCTACGGGGCAATTGTGGAATGGCTCAACAGCGAGTATAATCTATTCCTTACTTATGCAACAGTCTATGCCTGGGTGCATTATCGTCTCCAAGCTCTCACTGAAAGTGCCACGTCCGCAAAGTGCTTTACAGGACGTAGAAGCAGTGGAGCTTTTTAAAAAAACATCATTCCAGCAGTATTGACGTTTCAAAAATATTTTGGTAAGGGCAAAAGGCTACGATATTTGTGTCAAGATTAAACCCGTTTGGGATTGAAAATATTGACAGGAAAATTAATTACAGCTAGGGGGGTAAAACCAGTTGCTCCCCTACTGTGGAAACGTGAAAATTTTGGGTTGTATGGGGTAGTTGAACCATTGAGTGGCTGGCATTTTGGCCAAGAATACGCGCTCGCTTAACGGAGAAGATTTTCAGCAATGTATTGACGATCTTTCTCGCTTAATTGGGTGAAGATATTGCCCTGATTAACATGGATAGAGCAGGCGCTCATATCACTAATGAACTATCAGAACCCGAAAATTTAATTCCTGTCTGTTAACCCTCACATAGTCCAGAACTTAATCCAATTAAAAGGGTCTGGGAATATATCAAACAGCAACTTGTTGGAGAAGTTTTTACAACACTGGATCGATTGCGAGAGCGATTGAAACAAGTTCTTGAAAAAATCACTCCTGAGCAAATTAGTTCGTTGTCATGTTACAAGTTTATTCTTGAAGCCCTATTCTAGGCAGCTTCATATTAAATTGGTATTACTACAAACCTTATGGGTAATTGACCGAACAGAATATAACAATTAATAAATAACCACAGTCAACAGTCAACAGTCAACTTAATGGAAATAATCTTTAATTGCCTTGTGACGGCGATCGTCTTTATTGTCGGATCTGCTATTGGCAGCTTTCTAAATGTGGTAGTCTATCGGTTGCCTGCGGGTTTGTCGGTGATCCACCCTCCTTCTCGCTGTCCCAAATGTTTAAATCAACTCAGAAATTACGAAAATATACCCGTGTTCGGTTGGCTGTGGCTGCGGGGACGCTGCAATCACTGCCGCAGTCGGATTTCTGCCCGCTATCCGTTGGTGGAAGCCGCTACGGGTTTGCTGTTTTTGTTAATCTTCTGGCGGTTTGGCGTAACAGTGCAAACTCTGGGTTTTTGGGCTTTGTTTAGCTGGCTGTTGGCTTTGTCTTTGATAGATTGCGATACAATGACTTTGCCTAATTCTTTAACTCGATCGGGTTTGGTGGTCGGATTGGTTTTCCAAATGGCGAAAGGTTGGTGGCCGACATTTAGTCCGATCGACTCGATACACTATCTGGTACTCGATGGGATCGCCGGAGCAGTTGTCGGGTTGTGGCTGTTTGACGCGATCGGACTCGCCGGTTCGATCGGGCTCGGGCAGAATGCTATGGGCGCCGGAGATACCAAATTGGCCGCCTTGATGGGAGCTTGGCTGGGGTGGAAATACTTGCTGCTAGCGGGATTCATCGCCTGTATAGTCGGGGCTTTTGCCGGTGGCGGGGCGATCGCCCTGGGGTTGCTCGATCGGCGTCAACCCATGCCTTTCGGCCCCTTTCTGGCTCTCGGTGCAGCAATTACTGCTCTGTGGGGGGAAGCCATCTTATCTACTTACTTGCAGTTGTTTTTCCCGAATTTTAGTTTCTGAGCGGCAGGTAGTCAGGCGCGATCGAACATAGTATTGTCTCAAAAATTGGTAAAATTGTTCCGTGTCTTGGATTACACTTACAACTACTAGCTTTCGTTGGGAAGCGGAATTAATGCAGCAGCTCCTAGCTGCTCATGAAATCCCGGCCCGGATTGTAGACTTGGGCATAGCATCTTATTTGGGGGCTGGAAGTGCTACAGCCCTGCAAGTTCTTCCAGAACACCAGCGAACAGCATCGCTCCTCATCAGTCCAGTTGAAGATGAGCCACAATCTGGTGATTAGTCATTAGTCATTAGTCATTAGTCACTGAACAACTAGCAATTGACAACTAGCAACTAACAACTAACAATTACTAATTACCAATTACCAATTCCCAATTACCAATTACCAATTACCAATTAGCAAGTTTTAATGTCTCTATTTGATTGGTTTGCAAATCGACGAAAATCAGTACCGAACTCCCAAGAACGGCCGGAACGAGAAATTGCGGACGGACTTTGGAATAAATGCGAAGCTTGCGGTGCCCTGAGTTATACCAAAGACCTGCGAGCAAATCAAATGGTTTGCTTGGAATGCGGGCATCATATCAGAGTTTACAGTGACGATCGCATCGAGCAGTTGATCGATCCCAATACCTGGGTGCCCCTTAACGAAGGACTGCACGCCACCGATCCCCTGAAATTTCGCGATCGAAAAAAATATAGCGATCGACTCCGAGAATTTCAAGAAAAAACAGGCCACCTAGACGCCGTAGAAACAGGCACCGGCAAACTAGAAAATTTGCCAGTCGCCCTCGGAGTCATGGAATTTCAATTCATCGGCGGCAGCATGGGCTCAGTTGTCGGAGAAAAGCTGACTCGCCTCATCGAACACGCCACGCGGGAACGCTTGCCCGCGATCGTGGTGTGCGCTTCCGGTGGTGCAAGAATGCAAGAAGGAATGCTCAGCTTGATGCAAATGGCTAAAATTTCCGGGGCTCTGGAACGCCACCGGGAAGCGAGACTGCTTTACATCCCGATTTTGACCCACCCGACCACCGGCGGCGTCACCGCTAGTTTTGCCATGCTGGGAGACATTATAATTGCAGAGCCAAAAGCTACTGTGGCCTTTACGGGCGGCCGGGTAATCGAGCAAACTCTGCGCGAAAAGCTGCCGGAAAATTATCAAACTTCCGAATACTCCTTCGCCCACGGTTTTGTAGACTTGATCGTACCCCGGACTCAATTAAAGAAAACTCTCGGTCAGCTCATCAGCCTCCACCAGCCCCAGCCTTTCTTGGCCGGCTCGGAATTCTCCGCCCTCGAAGCCAGCGACAGTCACGCTTTGCCCCCGCAGACTCACGCTGTCAAACTTTCTCCCTAAGCTGCTGCTGCGGAGGATTGTCTGTTGCTGAGTGGGGGGCACAGAGGGAAATTTCTGAGGAATTGCTCAAAACCCGGCTTCTACCAAAAATATTGAGTTTAGTAACGAGACGTTCACGCAGACACCGGGTTTTGAGCCGCGCGCTCGCAACTCCTATTGGTAATAACGACGCAGCAGTGGGATGATATTGATCGGAAGTTGATTGGCCCCTCTGTTTGGCTGGGCAAAAATGCCTAGTAGCAGTTAGCGGTTAGTTAGCTTGCGATAGATCGAACAAAATCTCAGAACAAACTAACAGAACAAGCTAACAGCGCTTTCTAAAATTGTCCGGCTTTCAGTTAATAGCCGTCAACTCAATTTTGACCTGTCAGCGACCTAAAAATTATGGGTTTTGCAGACCTGTCCATCGCAGAAATAGCAGAGGACTTCAACGTCCCTGTTGAAGACGTGATCCGCTTGTGCGACGAGTTGGAAATTGCCTACAAGCACCCTCAAACCCGTTTGGCTTTGGAGGATGTTAAGGCAATTATGTCCGCTCTCGAAAAAAGGCGCGACTCAAAACTTCTTGCAGATTAGATCGCAAAATTCCTCTACCTTTAAAGGTATGGCTGCACAAACTTTCGCCAGTTGTTGCAGAATCAGGGAATTTTGAACACAAATCTGTTTGCCAGGTACGATCTCTTAGCGTTCAATAATTTGCCGGATTTTTTTAAGGAGAACCATGCTTAAAAGATATTTCATTGCTCTCACCGCTGTATTCTTGAGCTTTCAGTTATTTGTCAGCAGTGCGATGGCTATCGAACTGAGTCCTGAACTTCGCACTCTGCCTTTGAATGACAAGGGTACTCCAGTGGTGCTGAGCCTCAAACAAGTTGAGCAAGGCAAACGCCTGTTCAATTCGGCTTGCGCTCAATGTCACGCTGCGGGGATGACAAAAACTGATCCGAACGTGAATTTGAGCCCGGAAACTCTGGCTTTGGCGAACCCGCCCCGGAATAATATTGAGTCGCTGGTGGATTACATGAAAAATCCTACGACTTATGACGGGTTTGAGGAAATTTCGGAACTGCATCCGAGCATGAAGAGTGCGGATATTTTCCCTGAGATGAGAAATCTCTCGGATGACGATTTGTACGCAATTGCCGGTCACATTTTGTTGCAGCCGAAAATTGTCTCCAAGCAGTGGGCTGGTGGCAAAGGCGCTCGCTAATCGATTTTAGATTTTAGATTTTAGATTTTGGATTGGGAGAGGGCTGAACTTCGGCAAGAATTGCTGGCCGGTCGTTTTTCGCTCTAAAATCTGAAATCTAAAATTTACCTCCTGCTCATTGATTATCGCAAAAGGTTGTAGTCCCTCATGCTGCGTCGTGGTGCTGTTGTCTGCTTTCTGTTGGGGATGTTAATTATTTTGCCGCTCGTGCTGTTGGCTCCTCAACCTGTTTTGGCTGCTGCCGATTCTTACGTGAATAGGTATTTACAAGCCAGCGAACCTGTGGCTCTGGAGTTGGACTCTGAGGGACATACTCGCTTGTTTTCGGCTCAGGATTTGTCTGCGGGCAAGGTATTGTTCGAGCAAAATTGCCTGAATTGTCACGTCGGAGGAGCTAATTTGCCCGATCCGACGGTATCTCTGTCTTTGGCTGACCTCAAAGGGGCAACGCCTCCCCGCAACAACATCAATAGTCTGGTGGCATATCTGAGAAAACCGATGACTTATGACGGTACTGAAGAGACTTTTTGGTGCCGCGAAGTGCCGGAAAGCTGGATGCCACAGGCTGAGATTGAAAATTTAGCGGCTTTTGTGATCCGGGCTGCTCAGAAAGCTCCGGGCTGGGGCGCGGAGAATTTTGAGAGTTGAACTGCCACTGCCAAAAAGTGGTAAATTACTCGGAAGAAGGCGATACGGCTGCGCGATCGCGCCTGTTTTAACAGGTAAAATATCTAAAGAATCACCCTTTTCGTGTCCATTAGAGGAGAACTGCGTTGAAAAGACTCTTATCGATCGCCCTGTTAGCGATCGCAATTTTTACCGTTGGCTTTGGCCGCCCTGCTTTGGCAGGAGATGCCGCTAACGGAGCTAAAATCTTTAGCGCCAACTGTGCTGCTTGTCACATCGGTGGCGGCAACGTGGTTATGGCTATGAAAACCTTGAAAAAGGAAGCTCTTGAAAAGTACGGCATGAATTCTCTGGAAGCTATTACCACTCAGGTAACTAAGGGCAAAAATGCTATGCCTGCTTTCGCCGGCCGCTTGAAGCCCGAACAAATCGAGGATGTAGCAACCTACGTGCTCTCGCAATCTGAGAAAGACTGGAAAGGCTAAACTGCCTTTTTGAAGTCGGGCAGCCTGGGCGGGTTTGATTTAATTTAAAACTTGTCCTCCCGATCGCACCCTCTCTCACCCTTTGGCGAATAAATATCGGTTTGCAGCGATCTTAACCTATTTGAGCAAGAGCGCCAAAAATCTGATTTTTATGAGCTCAAGGGCGAGGGAGGGTAATTCTATTTTAGATTTTAGATTTTAGATGGGAGATTGAAAATTGAAGATGGGAGATGGGAGATTGGAGATTTTTATGAGATCAAGGGTGAAGGAGGGTAATTCTATTTTAGATTTTAGATTTTAGATGGGAGATTGAAGATTGAAGATGGGAGATTGAAAATTGAAGATGGGAGATGGGAGATTGAAGATGGGAGATTGCTAAATGCTGATTTAGTAGAAATTGTCAAGAACTTTATATTAAAATTTATTCGGGTTGCGCTGCCTAAATTAAAAGTGTGTGCTAGGATATAACCCCTTATTAGCAAAGCTTTGAAATCGAGATTAAAGTCGATCTGCAAAGTGAAATCTACATCTGCCATGAACGTAAAAACATCAGCAAAAGTTAAAACTCAAGTTAAAACTCTCGGAGACGCTGCATCTGGGGCGATTGAGAAATATTTCCGCAAAAGTGTAGCGCACGAGGCTGAAGTTATCAAAGACAAAGACGCCGAAGAACTTCATCAAATGCGCGTGGGATTGAGACGTTTGCGATCGGCTGTGACTGGTTTTGCTCCGGTTTTAGATTGGCCAAAAGAGGCTTCTGAACGTAAAATTGGTAAGGTGGGCCGGATTCTGGGAACGCTCAGGGATTTGGATGTGATGCTCGAAAGTCTCCAAAACCGCTATTACCCGAATTTGTCGGCTGACGAACAGGAAGTTTTGGATAAGGCTTTGTTGAATTTGCTCAAACAGCGACACCGGGCTTTGAAAGAGGTGAGGGCGATTTTAGAGCACAAAAGCTACGAATCGCTGAAGCAGTCGATCGAGGATTGGCTGGAAAAACCGAAGTTTCAGGCGATCGAACATTTACCAATTGCTGAGGTTTTGCCAGATTTACTGTTACCTCAAGTCAGCGAGTTTTTCCTGCATCCGGCTTGGCTGTTGGGCACAGAATATGAAGAGGGCAAAGTTAAAGTTGCTGATGATTTGAATGCTGAGGCTGTCGAAGAGAAGTTAGCAGCGGAGGGAACTATTCTGCACGATTTGCGGAAGCAAGCTAAGCGGGTTCGCTATTTGATGAATCTGTTTGGGGATTTTTACAGCGAGACTTACGAAGTTTATGTCGAAGATGTGAAAGCTGTTCAGGAATGTTTGGGCGATATTCAAGACAGTGAAGTTTTAGGGGAGTTTCTGACAGATTTTGTAGATCGCGATCTGAAAAAAGAGTTGCCGAAATTGGCTGGTTTGTTGGCCGAAAATCGCTACGCAGCTTGGCAAAAATGGCAGGTTTTGCAGCGCAGGTATTTGAGTTCGGAAATTCGGCAAGGTTTGCGATCTACTTTAATTCATCCTGTGGTTGAAGATGCTGCTAAGGTAGAAGCCTCGCAGCCATAACACACATATCCCCGAATTATAAAAGAAGTCGGGGATTTCAATTGCGATCGCGCATCGGGAAGGAAAAGGGCTCGCGGCGAGCCCTTTTCCTTTTCTCCTATTTCACCTTACTGAAAAGTTACTTTCGTCAGGTACATTCCCTTAGTGGTGCAGAAAACTCCTGAGATGCTTAAGGAGCGTAGAGAATCATAGTTAATGGAGAAAAGGGGCTTGCGCCGTGGTTCGATAGTTTTAGCGAAAAACAAATCCACGTAAAATAATGGCTACACCCCCACTCTATCGTCAACTACTCGGACAACTTGGTCAATGGATTGTCCCCAAAGATTTTCGCCATCTGAAGAACTGTGCAGAGATTGTAGCAGCAATATTAGAATCGGAAAGTGCTTGCGCTTCCCACTGGATTCCTTACCTCAGCCATCGGGACTGCCAAGCCCGTAGCCATATGGAGCGACTTAGCTACTTCATGAATAATCCAGCAATTAGGGCTAAGCAGTGTTGTATGTGCCATTGATTAAACAATTTCTCAAAGAATGGACAGGGCAAGAACTAATTCTAGTCATAGATACCAGTATGTTTTGGGACACTTATTGCCTGATTGAAGTATGTGTGGCGTGGGGCGGTCGCTCTATCACTCTGGCTCAAACTGTGATTAAACATGGTAGTTCTACAATTAGTTGCGAGCAATATCTACCCGTGTTAGAAGCAGCTAAATCTCGACTACCAACAGACGCAAAGCCAACTTTACTGGCTGACAGAGGGTTTGAACATGGAGAGCTGATGCGGTGGCTCACAGCACAGCAGTGGAACTGGGGCATTAGAGTCAAATCTAATCTCCAAATCACCTTGGCGTCGGGCAAGACACAATCTTTAAAGGAACTATTTCCACCTAAAGACCAAGTGTATTTATTTTCAGGAGTTAAAGTGCTTGGTGATGTAGAGTGCAATGAGTGGAACGGCTAACTGTCGTGGAGTGAAAGAACCTTGGGCCGTACTAACAAATACACCCCGATCACTACAAACATTCCAACTATATGGCAAAAGATTTGGCGGAATTGAACCTCGATTTAAAGATTATAAGTCGGGCAGGTTTGATATCTTAAGGTCGAAAATTAGGGACGCTAAAGCTTTGAGTAATTTATTAATGATGATATAAATTGCTGAAATATTAGCAATTAGATTGGGATTAATAGTGATAGAAACAATCTCCATAAGTAAGATAGATTGGCATGGTGAAAGAGGTTTAAGCCTTTTACAGCTTGGTATCAGAGCTATGAAAAGTTTATGTCATCAAGCTCGTTTAATTCCACTTCTCACGCCCATTCCTTGGGTGAAAATTCCTCCCGCTTGTGCTTCTCTCAAAAAACTAGCGAAGTTAGAGCGGCGGATTGAATTTTCTAAAGTTATGTCATTTTCTTATTAACAAAAATAGTTTTCTGCACCACTAAGGAGCTTACCTCGAACTCTCTGCGTTTATGCCGCTCGATGGGGCATCGAAACAATAGACCTCTTGCGAAAGTCTCAGGCGATCTCTAATTTAGTCTTTAAATAAAGTTCATAATTATAAATACCAGCGATCGACATTAAATCTTAATCCGAAGCGCCTTCTTCGATTCCGATATCTGGATGAAAGTATTCTAAATATATTTAAACTTCGATGTATATTTTCAATAATAATTCTTGCTTTTGCCAGTTGGCGATTTAAAACTTTTTCGGCTTGACTCAGTTCTTTATTCTTGGTTTTTTTGATGGGGGTTCTACTATTATTATGAATCTTTTTGATTCCTTGATAACCTTTATCACCTAAAAGTTCAACTTCTTTATTCATCCCGATCTTGCTTTTTTTAAACAAACTAAAATCATGCGTTTTCCCGTTACTAAAAGCTGTACATATTATTTCGGCACTTTTTGTGTTGGCTAAAACTTGCGATTTTATTGTATGATATTTTTGCTTGCCACTATAATATTTCTTTTGCTTTTTTTGGGGACGCTCTATTTCATGCTCAGACACATCCACCGCTACAGTTTCTATCTCGTGAATTTGACTTTGATAAACACTTTTTTTGCCAGGTAAATTAAATAAACCTGAATTTATTAAAGCTTTCTCAGTTCTAATTACAATTCGATCGGCATTTGATTCATTAATACCCCATTTAATTCCCAGATGAAAAAAAGTAGGATATTCTCGCAAATAGGATAATGTCATTAAGATTTGGTCTTCTGGGTACAATTTACTTGGTCTGCCTGATTTTTTTTGAAAAACTTTTTCTGCTTTGACTATTTTTACCATCTCTTTGAATGTCTCTTGATGGGGTGCATCTCACTTTTGCGAATGTGTCAAAAAAGAGTTAAAATGAAAAAGCTAGTAAAATCGTCAAATAAAGATGAGGTAAATAAAATGACACCCTCAGACCAACAACAACTAAAAGCCCACTTAAAAGCGGTAGCAAAAATTCTTTACAGAAATACAGAGCCAACTGAGTTAAAAACTTTTGAAAGTATAGAAAAAGCAGTCCGTCAGAAAATGTTATCAGAGGTTGGTCCAGAAATAGGTAGCTTTTTTTTTCAGCAGTATCAGGAATTCAAACAGGAAAACCCCGAAAAATAAAATCAATAATCGGATCGCTCGACATTACAGATAATCAGGCAAAATATTTTGGCTTAAAAGCTTACAGTCAATTTAGTCCCCTGATGGAAAATTGCTGTCTTTTAATCAGTGCTAACGAATCTTATCAAATGGCAGAAAAAGATTTGGAAAAATTTACTGGGATCAAAATTTCTCACAGTACATTACAAAGATTAGTCAAAAGACAAGAATTGGAATTGCCTACATCTCAACAAGGAGTCAAAGAAATTACATTGGATGGCGGTAAAGTCAGACTACGCAACGCAACCAAGGGCGAGAGCTGTTACTGGAAAGACTATAAAGCCGTGTGTTTAGATAATATTTATGCGGGAGCGTTTTTTCAAAATAATCAAGATTTAATTGATTGGACTAATAGCCAAAAATTACTACATCCTATGTATTGCCTCGGAGATGGCCATGCCGGAATTTGGAACATATTTAAAGAAATTGGAGACAATGAACAAAGACAAGAAATCTTAGATTGGTATCATCTGAAAGAAAATCTCTACAAGGTAGGGGGTTCAATAAAACGATTGAAATTAGCCGAAAATATGTTATGGCAAGGCAAAGTTGATGAAGTTATAAATTTATTTAAAGACTTTAAAGGTCAAGCATTTAAAACGTTTTGCAATTATTTAGATACCCATCGCTGCCGAATAGTAAATTACCAATACTACAAAGAAGAATCCATAAGTTCGATTGGTTCTGGAACAGTGGAATCAACAATAAAACGCATTGGATTAAGGGTAAAAATATCGGGAGCGCAATGGAATATTGAGAACGTTTCCTCTATGCTTGCTCTTCGCTGTGCTTATCTCAACGGTCAACTTTCAATTTGATGTATGTGCCAAAGTGAGATGCACCCTCTTGATGTAGTCCACAGTACCGTTTAAAGTCGGCGGGGTTTAACTTTTGTACTTGTTCGTAATTCATCTTATGGAAGCTAATTATTTCTTTTATTTTACCTATAACGAGCGCACTTTCGCAAGATGTCTTTTAAAGAAATTGGAGATAATGAACAAAGACAAGAAATCTTAGATTGGTATCATCTAAAAGAAAATCTCTACAAGGTAGGGGGTTCAATAAAACGATTAAAATCAGCAGAAACTCTGTTATGGCAAGGCAAAATTGATGAAGTTATCAAAATATTTAAAGACTTTAAAGGTCAAGCATTTAAAACGTTTTGTAATTATTTAGAGACCCATTGCTGCCGAGTAGTAAATTATCAATACTACAAAGAAGAATCCATAAGTTCGATTGGTTCGGGAACAATTTAATCAATAATTAAACGTATTGGATTAAGGGTAAAAATATCGGAATCACAATGGAATATTGAGAACGTTTCGTCTATCCTTGCTCTTCGCTGTGCTTATCTCAACGGTCAACTTTCAATTTGATGTATTTGCCAAACTGAGATGCACCCCTTTCGCACAGCATAGCGTAGCGATAGGTTGCTTCGACTTCCGGTCCAGCTTCTGCGTAGCGATCGACCAAACTTTCCAGCCGTTTTGCTAAAATCTCAAAATCCCGGCTGCTATAGGTGAAAATCCAGTCGCTAAACGCGTGTTCCGGTATATTAGGTTTAGCTAGCTGCTGTCCCAAAAAAGCATACAACCGCAAGCAAGGAGTCATCGCAGCTACTGTCAAACCTACACCACTTCCCCAGGCTGTCGCTAATAAAAAATCTGTGTAGTGGCGGGTAGCGATTCCCGGTTTTGCCTCTTGTAAGTTTACACCCAATTTGGCTGCATATCCTTGATGCAAACGAAGTTCTTCTAAAACGCCACTACCGAGATTGTGAAGGATTTCAAACCCCTCCCAGTCGGGTGCTTTTGCCGCAGCGATACTATAAGCGCGAGCGAAAGCTCGCAGAAAAAATGCGTCTTGTGCAACGTAATATGCAAAACTATTTTGGGGGAGGCTGCCGTCAGCAATCCCTCTGACAAAAAGATGTTGCAGACAAGCTTCGCTTAAGTCTTGATTTGCTTGCCAAAGATCATTAGAATTTGTCATGCAATGTTGAATCGATGGGTTATGATTGTAATTTTTATAGTCAGATCAAACATCTATGATAACAGATATTTTCGCTGTGCCTCAGTCTTTGTGCCTCAGTCTTATGGTATATTTTATTTTTCTTATGTAAGAAAATAGATAAGTTTGGGTACGAGGCTATTTTGTGGGCTGCTGTTGTCTGACTAAAAGAGCGAAATTACGTGCCAATCTCTCTCGTGAAGCAGCCAGGGTGTTGGGCGAAAACAAACATTTAATTAAACGGTTGAAAAGTCGATTTTTAAACAGAAACTGTAATGAACGATACACCTAAGTATTCCTTGGTAATTCCTATCTATAACGAAGAAGAAAATCTCGCTGAATTGTATCGGCGAATTAGTGCCGTGATGGAGCGAATGGACGGCCCAGTAGAATTAATTTTAATCAATGATGGCAGTCGCGATCGCTCTCTCGAACTTTTGCGAGAATTGCACGAAAAAGACTCGCGAATCTGTTACCTCAGTTTTGCCCGCAATTTCGGTCATCAAATAGCTGTAACTGCTGGTTTAAACTTTTCTAGAGGTCAAGTTGTAGTCATCATGGACGGGGATTTGCAAGACCCCCCAGAGCTAATTATAGATATGGTAGAACAGTGGCGGCAGGGCTATCAAGTTGTGTATGCTCAACGCACTCAACGCCGTCAAGAAGGTTGGTTTAAGCGGTTGCCGGCTTATATGTATTATCGCATTTTGCGCCATCTTGCTGATGTTGATATTCCGATAGATACCGGAGATTTTTGTTTGATGGATAGGTGCGTCGTGGATGTACTCAACGCCATGCCCGAACGTAACCGCTACATTCGGGGACTGCGGGCTTGGATTGGTTTTAAACAAACGGCGGTTAAGTTTGAACGCGATCCGCGCTTTGCAGGCGAGGTTAAGTATACCTTCAGAAAATCTTTAAGTTTGGCGATGAATGGTTTAGTATCTTTTTCAAAAGTTCCCCTCCGACTTTCGATTTATCTGGGGTTATTTGCTGCATTTGCCTCTGTACTGATGGCTTTTTTGATTTTGTATTGGCGGCTTTTTAATCCAAATTCTGCCTTAACTGGTTTGACAATTGTGATGATGGCGGTTTTCTTTTTGGGTGCGGTACAGTTGGTCAGTATTGGGATTTTGGGCCAGTATATAGGGCGGATTTATGAGGAGGTGAAGGGCCGGCCACTTTATACGCTGGCAGAAGTTGCTGGTTTCGATCCAGTTAGTCAAAAAAATGGTAAATAAGCAGGACTTTTTTACTATCTTGATGGCTTAAAGATAGCGGTTGGGTGCGTGTGCTGAATCACCTGAACCCTGAACCACATTAAAAATGCGGGTTTTTGATTCATTATTTTCTACTTGATTGCAGCGGATATAGCCTTTCCTATAGTCATGACTTACAGTAGCAACAATGAGCAAACCTGTTATGAATATCTTTTTTAGTAACTTGTAGCATAGCATCTGTCAATACTTCGGACAGTTTTTGATAGTCAAGCGTAGAATAACGATTGCAAGGCTCCAAGGCAAATTCGCTACCAAGGGAAAATCGACGGTTTCAGACTACGAACTAAAAACATTCCCCACTACCGATCTAAGGTAGCCGACTTGTCGGGAGTTTTAAGTGAAAACTCAGGGATTGCCGAACCCATCTATAATAAATAACATGAATCTTGTTATTGCTGAATGCTGATATATCCAGGCTGACTTTTTACCCGATCGCTCCAAGTTTGAATTGCTGGAAATCTGGTTAAATCAAATCCACCTTCGTCAGCAACGTGAGTGTAAGCAAATAAACCTATGTCAGCAATGGTATAGCGATCGCCTACAAAAAAAGCATGGTTTGCTAAATGCTGTTCCATCACTCCCAAAGCAGCATAACCCGGTGCTTGTTTTTGTTGAAGTGCTTCCTTGTATTCCTCAGCTTTACCTGTCAAATACCAAAAGCGAGAAGTCGCAATAAAAGGTTCATGGCTGTATTGTTCAAAGAATAACCACTGCATGACTTGGGCGCGTTCAAATTTATCACTGGGGAAAAATTCTGTTCCTTCACTCAAATAAAACATAATTGCATTTGATTCAAATAAAAATTCACCCGCTTCTATTTCTAAAACAGGAATACGCCCGTTAGGATTTTTAATTAAAAACTCAGGAGTTCGAGTTTCTCCTTTGAGAATGTCTCTCTCTCTCCTCGCGAAGGGAATATTAAGCTGAGTTAAAAGCAAGCGAATTTTGTAGCAATTACCAGAGGGAGAATATTCGTAAAGTTTCAACATGAGTATTTTTTATACCGCAGAGAACGCAGAGAACGCAGAGTTAAGAAAGAGAGAAGTTTACAGATGATTGTAGCATTTGTGGGTAAGAGCAGAATTGCTAGGTTTAGAATTAATATGGGTAAGGTGTACCGCAGAGTACGCTAAATTCAATGTCCTTATTGCATTGGGCTGTCGAGGTTTTAGTTATTTTTCTGATTGTCGGATACCCGTTAGTAGACGTTCCCTCTTTATCAATTCACTATTTGGTTATTTTGTCAATGCGTAAGTCCTAATTTTTGCTGAGTCAGGATGCTGAGAGCGATCGAGCAGAAATAGCCGCTACACAATCAATTCAAGCTGTGGAAACAGAAATTACTGCACTGCCAACAGAGGTTCAAGCCTGCTTGACGAAAAGGTTTAGACCTGTGAATTGCTAACCTTGGATTTGAGCATGAGGTCGATCGCTCTCGATGCGATAGTAGAAAAAAGATCGTGTCTGTCCAATTATAGATAATATTCTCATCTAAACTCTTCCAAGCGAGAGAGGATATTTAAAATTTTTAATTTTACTATGAAAGTACCCTATAACCACTCAACGCAAAAATCTTTAAAATGATGGGATAAACAAGCCGAATAAATTCATGACAGGGAATAAAAAAAACGATTCAGGATAAATCCCATATTTCACTGTTCAATAGTGCCGATCGATAGTGCCGACAGTTTTTCTAGGGCCCAATGGCTAATTTTCAATGATTTTGAGCCAATGTGGATAATTAAATCAATGTCATCTCCACTCCTGACTTGCATTTAATTCGACTTTTTTACGATCCTTGCCCTCTAAAGCTTGTAGTATCGTTCCCAAAAACCCCCGCAGTATTGAATGTGAACCTGGTTCTATTTATTACATTGACACGAGAAACTCATGGAAAACACATTGTTCGATCGCACATTCCGGGACAGCGAAGGCAAAATTGTTATAGCTCAGATGCCAAATCTACCACTGAGTGTCGGGATTGTAGCTAGTTTATTAACGCTCATTGTTACAACAGGTAAAATTAATTTAGGGTTGGAGCTAGTAGCCTTTGGGTCTTTGTTTACTTGGGCTTGGGAAGAATTATTTCAAGGCGTTAATTACTTTCGTAGAGCATTGGGTCTGATTGTGCTTGTCGGTCTGATTGCAGGGAAACTTCAATAATTAGGTCAGCATAAATCAAATCAATAAGGTATAGCAAAACCTTTAATCAGGCGGATGAGGAACCGTGGAGAGGTTGACAGGCTCTAAAAGACAATCCAAAAATTAACACCAATCGGATGTGGGAACACCTGAACAATGCTCCACTCATTCGCTACCTGCTACTATTGACGCTTGGCTGGGTGATGGTGCAGGTTTTGGCATATTTTGAAACTGTTCTGATTGTTTTTATTTTTGCAGCTATTCTCGCCTTTCTGCTGAACTCTCCAGTCAAATTTGTATCTCATTTCCTCCTCGTTGGGTAGGGGTAGTGCTGGTGTTTTTACTTGCCTTGTGGCTTCTAGGTGGGTTAATGGCAACGTAAGGATTAGCTACCCTTTTCCAAGCACAGCATTTATTGAACAGGCTCCTCAATTTTGAGTCTCGGCGATCGCACTGTTGGAAACAGTCCAATGGTTTCTGCAAAAGCGCAATATTACGGTCGATTTCAGCACCTTTGAGACACAACTGCGCGAACAAGCCCTCGGCCTCATTGGTATGGGTTTGTCCACAGTGCAAAAGGTGTTATTCAACATCGCGTCGAAACTCGAAAAGTTGGGGCGGTTCCAGTGGGGACACTAGGGGGACTCTACAAACCAGAATACTGGACAGATATTCAGACTATTGTTATTGTAGAACGTTTCCGTTATCTGTGGAATAAAACCACTCATGAAGTACAATTTTACCTAAATTCCTTACCCGTAGATGACCGAATTAATGGTCGCGCTATTCGTCAACATGGGAGCATTGAAAATCAAGAACATTGGATTTTAGATGTTACTTTCAATGAAGATCGATCTCGCATTCGGTCGTTGAATAGCCCTCGAAACTTGGCTGCTATCGGACGGATTTCCCTGAATGCTGTAAATCAAGAAACTACTCTCAAGCGTAGCTGGCGACAGAAAAGTAAACGGGCTGCAATGAATGATTAATACATGATGCTTCTTCTCAAATCCTTTTGTCAAGACTGATTGAGATGCTCTTACCCTGGATGATGCGGCTGAGCGAGTAGAGGATGCACTCGAAAACGCTCAAACGCTGAAGCCCTTCCATCTAGACGCGGATGATGAAGGGAATGAGATTATCTCAGAGGGTACGGTCAAGGATGCTTCAGAGAAAGCCTTAGCAGAAGACATTGCTAAGCCCTTGCCTCCTGGCTGTACAATTATCAACCGTATAACAATCAAATAATTCATTTGGGCGATGAACTTGACAGAGAAGCATCATCGATCGCGCTGACGCGATTACGCTCCCAAAAATCTCTAATTTATGCTATTAATGTCAGTCATAAAATTAATTATTTTTTTGAGATTTTATCTGATTTTAAAGCGCTTTCCTGGGCAACTTTTTCCCAATGTTGCCCTTTTTTATTGGTATAAAATGGTGTTTTTTAGCCCCAATACGCTGTGAGCTATAGATGCCAGTATGACCTGAAAAAAGGTAGCTCATCACACAAGCGATCGCGACAAACACCCCAGATTCTAGTCCAAAAAGTTCAATTCCCATTAAAATTGCAGCGATCGGTGTATTTGCAGCACCGCCAAAAACTGCCACAAATCCCATGCCCGCCAATAAAGGTGCTGGTAATGCCAAGATTAATGACAAAGCATTACCTAATGTTGCGCCAATAAAAAATAAAGGAGTAACTTCACCTCCCTTAAAACCAGCCCCTAATGTCAACGCCGTTAAACCTATTTTTGCCGCAAAATCCCAAGGCGGTAACTTAGTATAAAACGCCTCGACAATGGTAGGAATACCAAGACCGATATACTTAGTTGATCCGATCGCCCAAACAGTCAATGCCACAATAAAACCGCCGATTGCCGGACGTAAAGGAGGGTAGGATATCTTGGCTTTAAAGAAGTGGCTAATTTGATGAGTTAGTTTCGCAAAAATCATCGCTACAATGCCAAAGATTATGCCAGCTATAATTGCAGAAATTAGCCCCATTGGAGTTATGCTTGGTACAAGCGCAGCGTGGCGGTATGCGGTGTGATGCAACCCCAGATTTAAGGTAATGCGATCGCCCACAACTGCTGCAACTAAACAGGGAAAAAGAGCGCTATGCTTAATCGTTCCAATGGCTAAAACCTCTAA
The DNA here is from genome assembly GCF_000317475.1 of Oscillatoria nigro-viridis PCC 7112. Lineage (NCBI taxonomy): Bacteria > Bacillati > Cyanobacteriota > Cyanophyceae > Oscillatoriales > Oscillatoriaceae > Phormidium > Phormidium nigroviride. The sequence goes on along the minus strand of NC_019729.1, from coordinate 5,763,982 downwards.
ACCAAAGATAGTTCCAGCTAAGGGAGTTCCAAAAACCGAAGCAAATCCTCCACTAATCCCCGCCATTAATAAATTTCGGCGATCCCTGGGTTTAAAGTGGAATATTTTAGTCAACTGATCGGCAAGGGATGCCGCAATTTGTAGGGCTGTCCCTTCTCGACCTGCTGAACCTCCAAATAAATGGGTTAAATCTGTCCCTAACAGCACCATAGGAGCCATTCGTAAGGGAATAATACTTTGGGGATGATGAATCTCTTCGAGTAAAAGATTATTTCCGGCTTCTACTTTTTTGCCATATTTATGATAAATCCAACCGCTGAAAAATCCACCTACGGGCAGTAAGGCGATCGCCCATAAATGAGATTCTCGCCAATTTGTTGCCCATTCTAAAGATGCGAGTAGAGCGGCGGAACCAAGACCGGAAAGCATACCAACGATACAAGAAATAATGAACCACTTGCTGAGTTGCGGAATGACTGTGAACTGCTGAAATTGAGGGAGATGTTTCATAATAAATGATGATTTTGGATAAATTTAGGCTCGATTTCAGCGAGCCTAAATCTGCGTTAAATAGCGCCTCGATCGTGAACCGCAGAGGGCGCAGAGGACACAAAGAGGGGAGAAGAGGATCGAGGGGATAGAAAACCCATATTTGATATTACTTGTAACTAGATTCCACCAAGATGACAGGAATAGGACTGGTTTCTAAGACGGCTTGAGAAACCGAACCTACTAGCACTTGTTCCCAAGGTTGATGACCTCGTTTCCCGATCGCAATATCTGTTACTTGCCGAGCTTGCGCCACGCGGACAATCTCTTCTGGCACTGTACCAGAAAGACTCAGGAACTCATAGCGAATATCTGATAAGATTCGTTGTGCTTGTTGTTGTAATTGGGCGATCGCCTTTTTATCTCCCAGATTATCCACATACAAAACAATCACATCCCCGTCACTGCGCCTAGCTAAGTCTGCGGCCTTAGTTAAAACATCTGTTGTGAGGGGGGAAGCGTCTACTGCTGCGAGAAAAACTGGACGACCGGAAATCGCTACTTTTGTCGGGTCTACTTCGCCTTTTTCTAATAGTTTGGGAGCAAAGGTGGGTATGGCCCAAGCACCCAAGGGAGCGGTTACTAAAATTGAGAGGGCTGCGATCGCCAAAATCGTCTCGCCACCAGCAATGCCCTGAGCTAGGGGAATTGCCCCTATCGCCGCCTGTACCGTTGCCTTAGCGGAATTTCCTGCTAGCAGAAACAGCCGTTCTTTCCCAGTCCAATTACTACCTAAAGTGGAAAGATACCAACCGAGCGATCGCCCAATCAGAGTCCCGATCGCCAATACCAGCAAACCAACCAGCAAGGTATTGCCTAATACATTAAGTTGAATACTGGCTCCCAGTAGCACAAACAAAATAATTTCCGCGATCGTCCACAAACTATCAAAGCCACCCCGCAATCTTCGTGCTAAAGGCGCATCCAACTCAATCAGGAAAAACCCCGCCGCCATGACAGCCAAATAGCCAGAAAAAACCGGAATATGTTCGGCTGATACTACCAGCCCTAGGGCAAAGCCAGCAGCCACTAGGGAGTCCTGAACCGCAGTTTGAGTCCAGTTTTGCTTGACTAATAGTGACACCAAAATTCGAGCAGTCACCCATCCCAAAATCACCCCCAAGGTAATTTGGATGATGATTTGAAATGGCAGCAATTGCAGAGGGCTGAGGGTGATTCCTCCCAGTAAGGTAATGGCTGTAGCTTTCCCTTGGGACAGAAACGCTAGCAGTAGGCTAAACACCAGCAACAGCAATACATCTGACAAGGCACTTCCCGTCAGAATCGCATCGGGAATTCCTTTTTTTACTCCCCAACCTAGACTTTTCAACCGCAGCATTCCGGGAACAATTACTGCTGGAGATTCCGCGCCAATGATGCAGCCTAGCAGTAGCCCCGTCAAAAAATCAAATTGAAGCAGCCACATCGCGGCGACAGCAATGGCGATGGCCTCGCAAGCTGCAGGCAGAAAGCCTAATCGCAGCGCCACGGTTCCCTGTTGGGATAGCTTTTCGCGATCGAGTCCTAACCCCGCCTTCATCAAAATCACCATCACGGCAATGGTGCGAAGGGAATTCGCTGCGCCCAAAACCTCTGGGCTAATGACATTCCCCAGTTGCGGGCCTAATAAAATGCCCACCAGCACCATACCTACCAGTGCTGGAACTTTCAGCCGTCGAGCAATCTGCCCGACAAAAAAGCCCATTAATAAAATCCAGATCGTACTTTCTAACATCACGCCACCTTGAAGCTGAATGGATGAACGTGACTTGTAGGGGAAAGATCGATCGAGGCATCCGCACCATCCTACCCTTCCGCCACAAGTCGGAACAGTAGGAGCCATCAGCCTTTTAAACGTTATGAAGATTATTAATAACGAAGGGCGGTTTCGGCGAGCTCCATCGCCATCATTACTTTTATACCACTATTGAAGCTGATAAGCTGTTCTCCATTTAAATTGTCTGTTAAAAAACAATTCCCCGTCTTGTGGGGTGGGCCTATGAGCCCGCCCTGAATCTACAATTTAAATGCGCGACAGCTTAGGCATTCTTGGCATTACAAGAGTCAAAATCGCGATTTTCGTGAGAATGAAACCGCCCTGGGCCTCATGGGGGCAACCGGGCGTGGGTTTTCCCCTACAAGAATTACACAAATGATGGGAGGATTAGGATTGTTATAGGTAATTGAGAAAGGTGCAATATCTCAGTTATATTGGATTTTTTCCCAAATTAAATAACCTTTTTTTTGCTGGCTTTTTATGAATTTATAAGGGCGATAGTTTGCCTAATTTCGCTCGATCGCCTCGCAGCATCTGCCACCTTCAAAGCGTACAAGCTACTAGCCTTATCCACGTACAAAGGCGTACCGCTTGACAAATATTCCAACACCATATCGGTGTCTTTGGCAAACAAGCCGCGCCGCGTTCCTACTTTGAGGTTGCGCCGATTTTCTCCCTGAATTAATTGACCGGATTCGGGAGTGAAAACCAGCGTTCCTGCTTCTCCGTAGATGGTGAAAATGTTTTCCGACTGCCAAAAAGTCTCTCCTTTTCCATATACAGCTTCAGCGACAAGGCCATTGGCAAAGCGCAACTGTGCGTTGCACAAACAAGCTTTGTAGAAATCCGGCTGACTGTCCCAAAATTGAGCTTGACAGTTAACGCTTGCCACTTCCCCGAACAAATCAGTAAATCGGTGCAGTCGCGAAATTGCACCAACTAACGGAAATCCAAAGAGGGAATGTTGATAAGTCCACCGCTGCGGCGCTGGATGTTGAGGAGTAACAGTAATGTAGCGGGCGTAAAAAACTTTACCGATTAAGGGCAAAGATTCTTTGATTGCTTGGTGCAAACCGCCCAACAGTTCGATGTGTTCGATGTGGAGGAGTTTTTGCTTTTGGGTGGCAAGTTCGATCGCCCTTTCGGCTTCAGATACGTCTAAAGATAGAGGATATTCCACCACAACGTGCTTGTCATTTTCTAGGGCTGCCAGGACGATCGCCCCGTGATCCCGGTTCACCGTACAGACAATCACCAAATCCAAATCGTCTCTTTCTACCAGCTTGCGCCAGGAAACCGCAGCTTCTGCCCCGAACCCTTGACAAAATGCTGCGGTTTTCTCCGGGGTGTGACCGGCAACCGCTACTAAGTGCGATCGCCCATCAGCTTGAATTGTCTCGGCCCTCAACTTAGCGGCAAAACCAGTACCCACAATCCCCACGCGAATTGGAGAATTAACCGAAAAACCAAAGCGAGTATCAATATTAGTCATGGGATTTGAGATTTAAGATTTTAGATAGTTACAGACTTGCGCTGCCGGGGTTTAGGGTTCTATCGCCCCGATTTTAAGCTGTGGTTGTGGTGGGATTTAGTCGATCGAGCCTTCAACACCCAAGTCTTGATGCGATCTAACTATACATTTCACCGCCTGCTGGGACTTGCCTTGCAGCAAGTCTTGCTGAAACTCGATCGACACACCGCATACCAACAACCCGGTTTTTGTGCTGTAGGGCTCAAAACAGGATTTTTGCTAGAAACCCGGTGGTTTAGCGCAAGTCTTGCCGCAACAGTATCACAAGGCTGAACCCAACATAGGTATAAGTAATCAAGATGAAATTAGAAAAATTTATAACTAATCCCATTCAAATGTTTTGTAAATAAGTGTGTCAACCTCCCTTCTATCCCCTACTATCATAGAGGGAACAAACCTAAGAGCTAACCTCAAAGCTAATAGAGCCTTGAAGGTTGCATTAGGAAAAATTATAAATCTTGTTGAATTTTTGAGAGGATTAGTGCATGGCAACTTACAAAGTTACCCTCGTCAGCGAAGCCGAAGGAATTAACCAGACCATTGACGTTGATGACGATACTTACATTCTTGATGCTGCAGAAGAAGCAGGACTCGACCTCCCCTACTCTTGTCGCGCTGGTGCTTGCTCCACCTGTGCCGGCAAAATCATCAAAGGCGAAGTTGACCAATCTGACCAATCTTTCTTGGACGACGACCAAATCGAGGCCGGAATGGTCCTCACCTGCGTCGCCTATCCCAAGTCTGACTGTACGATCGAAACTCACAAAGAAGAAGATCTCTACTAAGAAAGGACGCTCTGCGTGATACCCTCAGAAACCCGGTTTCTGGTTTCCAGAATTAAGCTGAAATACGGCAATTATGTTAAGAAACCGGGTTTCTGCGTCTAAGACTGCAACAAAGCGGCCAGCAGTATCTCACTCCAGCTATAAATCCCTAGCTGTTTGAGCAGATAGCTGACCAAATAATTTTAGATTTTAGATGGCCGATTTTAGATTAACTGTGAAACCAATCTAGAATCCCAAGTCTAAAATCTAAAAGTTTTAGGACTAATATATTAGTCTCCACCGAGTGGGACGAAAGTTTGTGTAGTGGCGACGGAAATCGCCGACTATTAGGCCGACTCCGATCGACTATTCGCGCCAAAATGTAACGTTATCACTGAGCGGCACAACTTGAGTGCCGGGAAAATAAAAGCCCAGAATTTGAGATCCGTTCCAGCCCAAATTAGCCAAATTGTAAGAACCAGTCTGACTCATTCCCACTCCGTGCCCGAAACCGCCTCCGACAAAAGCGTAACCGTTGAGAGTTTTGTCGGGATTGTAAATTGGTTCTAGGTAAAAAAGCGTGCTAATCGGCGGGTAAAAAGCATTGCGAATTTCGTCTTTGTCGATATCGATAGGGCCCAAGTCAGTTTGAACCTTCATTTTCAAAACTCGACCTGCGGGCGACCTTTCCACCACTTCCACCTGAGTGACTGTTTTAAAATTAGCCAGCGGGTGCTGTTTCTTCTGAAGATACTGTTTGAGAAATCCCCCAATCGCCGTCAAAGAAGCTGGTTCGCGCCACCGAAACGTTTGTTCTTTTTCCTCATTAAACCCCGTTTTCAGAGTCATAAAGCGGCGGAAGTTGTTTTCGTCAGACAAACTCTGCTTGGACAAATCCCAAATATTATTAGGCGAATCGACGATCGATCGCAAATACGGACGTTCCGCGCCCTGCCACACATCGTTAAAAGAGGCTGTCACGCCGCCGCTAGATGCGGAATAGAGCGCGTCTACTAGCTGATTTTGATAAGTTAGCACCAAACCGCTCGTTTGGGCGATCGCCTTATCGCTTTGCGGGTAAACCTCCGTCAAACCTTGATAAACTTGGCAGTTAACATCAGCGCACAACTCATAATTATCCACAGCAAACCGGCGCAAATTTCTCAGGGCGTAGGTTCTGGCTAAAATAGTTTGAGCGACAATCGCAGCGTAAGGCGAAAAAGCCCCTATTTCGTGAGGAACAACACCCCGCAAATAAGTTTCCGTCAGCACTTCATTCACCAAAGTGTAAGTGCCGTAAGCATTTTTTTGCAGGCGCAAACTGCCGCCATAACGGCGAGTTTGTTGAATTGCTTTTTCCGGTTCAGTAGCTGTCGCCTCTTGCGTAGTTTGTTCCAATACCTCAATTACATTTTTCCCAGCAGTCACATCCAACTCATTGCGGTTGAAACGAAAGCCGTTTAAAACCCAAAATGCCTGGGGTATTTGTTTTAAAACTTTGGAATCCAAAAAAGCTGTTTTGTTGCCTCGCTCTTGCAAACTTTGCAACAGCCAGCGCCGCACCAAAGGAGAGTTATAAACATCTCTTTTCGCCCAAACTTGCCAGCGCAAAGGTTGAGCAATTTCTACTTCTATTCCCTGGGCGCGCCACTGATTGGCGCTGTCTTCCGCACTCTCAAAACTGCGGTGAGAACTGAGTACCACTCGTTCTTCTACTAAGGGCGATGCCAGGGGTTTCGGGGCTATTTCTAATTTGACGCTAGCAGCAGTTTTGGTTTCTATGCCTTGAGGAGTTTTGTAACGCAAAGTTAAGCTGTCGCCCGGTAATGCTTTCAGCGTCAGTTTGTCGGTTGCTTTGGTGCCAAACCGCTGCACCACGCCGATTTTGATGGGTCTATTTTGGGGAGTTTGGGCGTATCCCGCAGGGCTGAACATGGGCAACAGGCACAATGCGGCGAACACAGTGCTAGAAATGCAGCTAAACCATTTGTAATTGGGAGTGGGAGGTGCTTGAGCGAACACGGTTATCTGTCTCGCGATAGTTGAAATTTGGGGATTTTTGATTGTACCTTAGCACATTTGGCGGCTGCTACAGGGGAATTCCGGAAGATAAGCTGGTTTAATTGCCAGAATTCTGTTAAGTCAACTTAACGTTAAACCGATAGTCCGACAGGGGTTGAAACCCCTGCCTCAAAGCGAAAGTCCTCTCAAAGAGGACTAATGAATTATTCAGTCCTCTTTGAGAGGACTTTCACTATTAGACAGGGAATTCATTCCCTGGCGGACTGCCGGGTGGGCGAGAGGACTGGCGCACAAAAAGCTTGAGTTGACACCGATAGTCCGACAGGGAATTCATTCCCTGGCGGACTGCCGGGTGGGCGAGAGGACTGGCGCACAAAAAGCTTAAGTTGACACGACGAAAGGCACTGGCGGTGTCCTGGCTGTGGGTAATATTAATTCCGATGCTAACGGATTTGATATCAAACGCAGAAATCGCAAAAGTTGCGATCGCTTTACATTCTGTTACACGATTGGGTTTATTTGCACCCCCTAAAAAAAGAGCGACAAGCTCGCAGCGACGCACCTTGCAAACAGGATTGTGCTCTCAGAAATCGGGTTTCTTCGTAGATTTCTCGTTCCTGTCCGCAAAATATCGTAGAAACCCGGTTTCTAGCCCCGTACCAGTAAGCCCTGAAACTATCCAAACTTTAGGCACAGGTGCGTCGCTACTAGAAAAGTCGATATGCAAGTTGGGGATTTTCTGTCGCGATGCACCCTAGGACTACTTTAAAGAGAGTATTGAAGGCGATCGATCTATGAAAAGGCATGAAAATTTTGTCAGGGAATCCTGCCGAGAAATAACCTCTAACCAGACAACCGCCAGGGAATTAATTCCCCGCTCTCCCCAAAGTTACGAAGGTATGGAGCGACCAAAAAACGAAAAACAACCCTGTGCTTGACAAGGCTACGCAGTAATTTTATATTCAACATAGAGAAGTCGTCAAAATATCTCGTGCAACACCAAGCTATCAAAGTTAGAATCTATCCAACGCCAAGCCAAGAACAAAAATTGGCTCAAGCGTTTGGTTGTTCGCGTTGGTGGTGGAATTTTGCCCTAAATAAGTCGATCGAGACTTACAAAGAAACAGGTAAAGGAATAGGACAAGTAGCGCTAAATGCCATATTGCCCAAACTCAAGAAACAAGAAGAAACATCTTGGTTGGCTGATTGCTACAGTCAGGTATTGCAGGCTACTACTCTCAAATTAGTTACAGCTTATAAAAATTTCTTTGAGGGTCGAAGCCGATTTCCGAGATTCAAGTCAAAGAAAAGTAAGCAATCTATTCAATACCCTCAAAACGTCAAAATATTAGCCAATAACACTATTAAGATTCCTGGTGAAGTCGGGGAAGTGAGAGCTAAGATTCATCGACAGATTGATGGAAAAGTGAAAACCGTTACCGTGAGCAAAACACCTGCTGGAAAATATTTTGCCTCGATAGTAGTTGAGACAGAGGGAGAAAAGCCACGGACATCAACTGAGGGCAATGTAATAGGTATTGACTTAGGCGTTAAGGACTTTGCAGTAACTCACGATGGAGAGAAAGTATCTAAATATAGCAATCCCAAACATTTAGCTGTGCATGAAAAAAATCTCAAGAGGAAACAGCAAAAATTAGCCAGAAAAGAAGATGGTAGTAACTCAAGGTTCAAAGCAAAAAAAATAGCCGCTAGGGTATACGAGCGAGTATCAAACGCACGTCAAGATTTTCTACAGAAGCTTTCGCATAAGCTAGTCAACGAAAACCAAGTTGTCGTTGTAGAGAATCTTAATGTCAAAGGCATGGTGCGAAATCATAGCTTAGCTAAAGCAATATCTGATTGTGGATGGGGAATATTCACTAATTTTCTAGCCTATAAATTAGAACGTAAGGGTGGGAAGTTAGTAGAGATAAATAGATGGTTCCCTAGTTCCAAACTCTGTTCTAATTGTTTCTATCAAATAGATGAAATGCCGATCGATGTAAGGGACTGGACTTGTCCCCATTGTGGCACTCATCACGATCGAGATGGAAACGCTGCTGCAAATATTAGAACAGAAGGAATCAGAATGCTACAGACGGATGGAACAGCCGTTTCTGCTGTAGGAGGGGAAGTAAGACCTCATAGCGGGCGTCAGTCTGTTTTGAGGCATTCGCCTGTGAGTACAGAAGCCCCCATCAAGCCGCTTGCGGTTAGTGGCGGGTAGTTCACATTCTTGTATCAGCTTGCGTATTAGATCGCTCTATTTGATTATTTCCCAACTCAAACAGTCTCAAAGCATCACTTGCAGATGGCTCTAATTTTATCAATTTCTATGCCTTGTCCACTTGCTGCCACGCTAGTTCCATTATAATGAGAACCCCAATTAAGGTAATGCTAAGTATCGTTGCTAAAATAATAGTCAGCCAAGCAAATAGCTCTTTTCCCTCTGCTTCTGCTTTGGCAAATAGCTCTTTTCCCTCTGCTTCTGCTTTGGCAAATAGCTCTTTTTCCTCTGCTTCTGCTTGTGCTAACAACTGTTTCCAGTCCTCTGTTCGTTCTTCTATTGTCTGAATTAAAGCTTGAACATCCTTAACTTTTTCCATTATTTCTAGTAATTTCGCATTTTTCCATTGGCGGGCAAAAGGCACTAAATAATCGTGAACAAGTTGGTAGCGTTTCGGAGTTCCCGGCACTTCTAATACCACTCCCGATTTAACGACAATCTCTAAAACTAACTCTAATTCTACTAACTCTATTCGTAAATATGCTGCTAATTCAGCCAAAGTTTTCTGAGGACGAGTGTTGTTTTCATCCGTCAGCAAGTACAACACAACTTCGGCAATATCTTTATTTTCCTGGCCGCAGTCGGCGATAACTTCTGCTAAAAATTCCTCAACCAGTTTGACCTTAGCCCGATCGCCAAGTTGCTGATATTCACTCAGTTGAGTAATCTGCCTTTTTTCCAGTTGCATTCCCACGACTTGAAGTTCGATCGGCCGTACTTCTCCCACTTCACCTGCTAAATCTGCTACCAGTGCGTTTGCCAAATCATCGTCCAAGTAAAATTGAGATCCTTTTGTTAATGTTTGAACAATAGCTTTCGCATCTGAAATTGAGAAATTTCCCAAGTAATAGCAGATTTTTTTCGTGAGAATGTCGTTATCAATTATTGATAAATTGGTGGCGCGATTGAACTCTAACAAGTAGAAAAGATAATCTTCCCGCAGCGACAGGATAATTTTGAGGTCGCTAATCTGATTTAAACATTCAGCCAGAAAATCATATAACTCTCGCCTACCAATTGGATCTCGATAAGCAAAGAAAAATTCCTCAAACTGGTCAAAGATTAATACAGTTAATAAATTACGGTCTTGATTCAGTCGCAACTGTTTTAAAATAGCTGTTGGGGTGTCGATCGCCCCTGGCAACTTCACAGCTTTTAATTGTTCAATTCCTGCTTTCAAACACTCACCGCAATCCCTCACCCAATCATGATATGATTGCACTAAAACAGGCAATATGTCCCGCGCTTCAAAAGTTGTCAGTTGCAGTGCCGGAACTAACCATGCCTGAATTATCGAACTTTTTCCTACCCCAGATTGTCCGTGAACGATTGTCAGCTTGCAAGCAGGTGTACGTATCCGTTTACTTATCTCTTTAATATCGCGCGATCGCCCGGAAGCTGCTTCAATTTCCTCAACAATTTCAGCTTTTGACTTACCGGATTCTAAACCGATGTCAATTATTTGTTGCGGGGACTGCAAGCGGCTTGCACCGATAAAAGCTTGCAATCCATATTTGCTTTTAACTGCTTGTTGTTCGAGTTTAATGTAAAATGCTTTTAAATATTCGCCTTGCTCAAAATAGAGAGTTCTCAACTCTTCTAAAATCCTCAAATAAAGCTGCACGTCATCTTGAGGCTGTGTAATTTCTTTAGCTACTTCTAAATTGTTAACTGCCTTTGACTGTTGAGTGTGATTTCGCTGGGCTTTTGCCAAAAGTAACCGATACAAACCATTCTTTTGTTGGGATACTCCTGGTTGTGCCAAAATAGCCAATGCTGATTGAGCCGATTGGCAAGCTTTTCCCCACTCCAAACTTTGCAGCGCCACCTCAGCCAAAAAGCCGTAATCTTCAGCTACTTGACTCGGAGTGCCGTAAATTTCGTGAATTTCTAAGGCTTTTTTAGCTAAATTTTCCAACTCTTCCCAAGCTTGTAAAAGTCGCAGCACTTCGCAGAGTTCGCTAATACATTTCGCAGCTAAATCATGTCGCTGCACTTGCTCAAAAATCTCCAGAGATTGCTGTAAATACTTTCTAGCTTCTTGCCAATAACCTTGATTTCCTGCCCGGTGCAATTCAGCTTTGCGGTTGTAAGCTTGAGCAATTTTCTGGCAGACAATTCCTTGTCTTTCTAACTGGTGATTTTGCTGCCAAAATGTCAAACTTTGCTGATAATGTTCGATCGCTAAATCTATTTGATTTTTCTTAACTTCAACTAAACCCCGAATAAATTGCCAACTAGCTTGCAATTCCTGGTCTAATGCTGCATTTAGCAGATCATTCGCCAGCGACTCCATTTCCCAGTCATCTAATTTGAAATTCTCAACATCAGCGAAAGCTTGATTTGCTTGTTGTTGCAACAACTTCATCAAATCATCGGGCGGCATGGTAAACTGAATTGGAGGAGGAGCCCAAGACTTCAGATCGTTAGCCGATCGACTAAATTTAGACAGTACATCATCCGTCACCCATAATATCAACGGAAAAGCAAAATCTTGTTTTAATTGGTCTCGCGCTCTATTAGCCCCCGCTAACAGGTCATCAAGAGCAACCACCGATTCAATACCGACAATTATTAAAGCTTTCGGTGGTTGCTCTTGGACGGCATTGAGAATGGTTTGATAAAGTGTTTTAGTCGCAGGTTCGAGGACTAATTCTTGATACTCAACAGTCGAGCGATCGCGCAGCTTTTCCAGCATTGCAGAACGCAAGCTAGCATAATTGCAGCGCACTATAGTTAAAGAAAACTTTCCTTGAAATCGGGCGATCGTCCTTACTAAAGTAGAGAGCGATCGCTCATTTTCGGCGGCAATATCTTCGGCGGGATTTGAGTTTACCATAATCTCACGAATTTTGCTGCTGCCACAGCTTAAATTTGTCAGTTTCCATCAACAGCGGATTCAGCCCAAACCAATTTCCTTGACTATCTACATATTCAAAAACCCACAGATTTCGCAGCAAATCTTGGTATTCTTTATCTCCCTTAATGCTTTGTTCTTTCACCACCTTGAAGAGTAATTCCCACTCATCATTATCGATACCGCGAATCAGACTGTCGCGGGAACTGCGAATCACAGATTGCAACACATTTTGGGAAATCGGAGGGTCTTCTTGCTGCAAGCAACCAAACAGTATCCCCATCAAGTTTCGCAAATGACCTCCGCTGACGCGACACAATCTATCTAAAGTTTCAGGACTGTCAAAAACTTGGGTAATTAATGTAATATATTCCTCTGGCAAAACATCGGGAAATGCCCGCGACATCACCATGCGCCGCAGCAAATTCATCCCCTCAACACATTCGCTGCCGTCTCTATTCTTTACTGGTACCATCGGCAAAACTTTCGGGTCAACTCCGCCCCCCAAGCGATTTTTCAAAATTTCACTTTCATTCCCAAAAATCAATCCCAGCGGCAGGGTATAAACTAAATGACAATTCAGTTTCCGCAACTGATCGCCCCGGTCAATAAAGATATATTCTGGCAACAGTCGCCCCGCTGCATTGGGCCGAAAAACTATCCGGTCTAAGTTGTCAACAATCACCACCAATCCTTTTTTACCCCGCTGCTTTAACTGATTAATGGCTACATCAATAATTTCTTGATTGATCAGTTCTAACATTTTATTCGCTTGCGGTTCCATGTACTGTCTCAGTTTAGAACGCAAGTCGGGATTGCTTTTGATTTTTGCAGTAATTTTGGCGATGCCTAAAGGCAGAGAAACTTCCAGATTTCCGTCTGTATTGCCCTTATATTTGCTGCCAAAAAGTTCTCCTTCAGCTTCTAAACTCACAGGAGTCTGTAAAAAATTCCAACTGTTTTTTAAGAATTCTTTAAAGCCCTGGGGCTGCAAGGAAATGTTGCCCTCTTCCAAACTTTGACTGACTCGCCGGGCGATCGCTAACATGATATCTGTCAAATCGATATCCATTTCATCGAGGTCTTGGGTTGACTCGAAGTAAACTACATGAAACCCCTCATCTGTCAACTCTTTTTCCAGTCGCGACAATTCTGTAGACTTGCCGCAACCAATATGTCCGGTAAATAATTGGCAAGTCGGTTTATCTCGTGCCAGACGGGTAATTGTCCGTTTGAATATGTCAATAATTTTCCCGCCGCGCACTCCCGCAAAATCAATGTAGTAGCGAATATCTTCTGAATTTCCCAACTTGAGGGAGTGACTGGGGTTGCAGGCATCGAAAAATCGATCGAAATCTAGCTTCATAAAATTTTTTAAATCAGGATTGGCAGTTAATTAATCAGGACTTACGCGCTACTTAGGTTGCACCCTACATATAGATGTTATGCGTAAGTTCTGTTAATTCAGACCTTAATGGTTTTCTAACTCTCAAGAATACCATTCCCTCAAAGGGGCGGAAGTGTCAACTTTGATGCTGTTTCCAATATTGATAGGCGGCATAGGCCAAGGTGACAGCGCCGGTGACAATGGCCGCTTCATCAACCTCAAATTGCGGGTGATGGAGGGGATAGTTCGGTTTGTCAGTCAGTCCCACTCCTAAGCGAAACATGGTTCCCGGTGCGTGTTGTAAGTACATCGAAAAATCTTCCGCGCCGAGGGATGGTTCTGGTAAAATTTGGACGCGCGATCGACCTAAAGCTTCTAAAGCCGCACTTTCGACTAATTGCGTGAGTTTTGGGTCGTTTTGGACTCCGGGCACGCCGCGCTTGTAGGTGAGTTCGTACTTGGCGCCGTAAGTCGCGCAAACGCTGGAAACAATTTGTTCGATCCAAGCCGGCAGTTTTTCGTGGGTTTCCGGATGCAGCGATCGCACGGTTCCCAATAATTTTACTCGATCGGCAATTACGTTCGGCGCTCGTCCGCCGTTAATTTGCCCGATCGTCAAAACCAGCGGCCTCAAAGGATTTTGCGTGCGGCTAATTGCCTGCTGCAAAGTGGTAATTATCTGAGAAGCAATCCAAATTGCGTCGATCGCCTCGTGGGGGCGCGCACCGTGGCCGGATTCGCCTATCACAATCAATTCTAGGTCATCTGCCGCGGCCGTCAGTGCCCCGTGGCGGATACCGATGCAACCGCCGGGAATCGTCGGGAAAACGTGCACTCCGAGGATGCCGTCAACATCTTGCATCGCCCCATCTTTAATCATCCATTGAGCACCTTGGGCAATCTCTTCCGCCGGCTGAAACAAGAAGCGGACGTGACCGGGCAATTTTTCCTCTAGCTGAGACAATATCATGGCTGCGCCCAAACCGACTGTGGTGTGGATGTCGTGGCCGCAGGCGTGCATCACTCCCTCGTTGCGGGAGGCAAATTCTAAGTTAGTGCGTTCTTGAATCGGCAAAGCGTCCATATCGGTGCGAATTGCCAGCCACCGGGACTCGCTGCTGTTGCCTTTGAGTTCGCCGATCACTCCTGTTTTGCCGATTCCTTCGATCGCCCGGACTCCGCTGGAAGCGAGAACTCCGGCTACGTAGGCGGCGGTTTGATATTCTTGGCCGCTGAGTTCGGGGTGGGAGTGGATGTGGCGGCGAATTTCGATTAAGCGGGGGGCGAGGGTGGCGGCTAATTCTTGGATGCGGGCAAGCATGAATTTAGTTGGGGAGTGCGGTACAAGTTGTAGTCAACTAGGGTAACGCATATGTTTGGGGGTGAACCTACATCAAGCACCATTTTCCAGAACATCCATCCTGCCTGTTCCAGCGCCTCAATCGTCTTTGGATTCATTAAACTTGCCTTCCTTCTGCGCTCTTTCGAGTCCTTCTTCCACCAAAAGTAATGCCATTTGGGAAATCGAACGACGCTCAATACTCGCCAGCTTCTCTAACTTCTCCTTAATTTCGGGCGGCGGGTAAAAGGCAACTCTGGGAGATTTTGCAGGACTCACATTGTTTGGGGGTAGCGTGTTCACGATGTCATTTTAGCTGGCTGCAAATTTTTTAGATATTTTTTAAGCCAAGGTAGCACACCACAATCTAGTTTAGGCTAAAGTAATCTAAACACCCAAAAACCAAACCCCACTCCAAGACAAAATCAACGGCCCGACAGGTTGGCAGTTGAGAATGACTCATCAACGTAGAGATCACAGGTTAATTGCTGCTGGGTTCATCTTCTGTAGTCTTTTTAGCCAAGTAAGCATCTACAGCTTCAGAGACAATCCGACTTACGAGATTGCTGACTGTCCGGTCTTCTTGCTTGGCCCAATCTTCCAAGACGTTGTAGGCGTTTGGAGGAACGTAGCTGGTGACTCGTTTTAGGTTTTTTGCTGGCAAGTTAGGCAACTGGGAATTTACTTCATACATCGATCGTACTTTCTTTGTACGCCTCTTGCATAGTAACACACGGTGTGATACCGTGTAAATAGTCAAAAACCAAACCCCCACCGGTCAGAGTTGCAATCGTTCGGTGGGGGCTTGAACTCCCATATTTAGGAGGAAACTCTATGATATCACCGCCAAAGTCAGTTCCCGAACTGCTCCGGGAAGAAATTCCTGACGTACCTCAAGGTAAGCAACCGATTCGTTTGCTGTTGTGTGGCCCTCCCAAAGCGGTAGACAGCATCGTTAATCTGTTGCACGTTTTAGGTTTTGCAGAAGTTGGGGAATGGAGCCCGCCTCTACCGTCGCCGATAGCGGGTGAAGTGATTCGGATTTTAACCCGTTAGTGGAAAGAATAATTGTTGAGGGCGATCGCACGAATTGAAAAAGTGCGATCGTCCTTTTTTCATCCAAAATCAGTCTTGTTCGTTGCTGTCGCTTTTCTGTTGCTGCGATCGATCGTCGCTTTGAATTCTCCCCTCAGATTTAGCCTCATCTACTGCTTCTTGAATTAATGTCAACACCATATTCGAGACCGGCCGATAATGCGATTTGGCTAACCGCTCTAGGTCTGCTTTAAGTTCTTCTGGAAGATATACAACTATTCTGGGGAGTTTTGCGGGCAAGGCTGTTATTTGTGCTTTTACTGCCCTATTGTACCTTTTTTTGACCTCTACAGTATCACTTTCACCCTCACGAGTTGACTCGGAGTGCATACCGTGATACTTTAGAGTAGACACAAAACCAAACCCCCACCGCTCAGACTCACGATCGTTCGGTGGGGGCTTGAACTCCCATATTTAGGAGGAAACCCTATGATATCACAGCCAAAATCAGTTCCCGAACTGCTCCGGGAAGAAATTCCTGATGTACCTCAAGGGAAGCAACCGATCCGTTTGCTGTTGTGTGGCCCTCCCAAAGCGGTAGACAGCATCGTGAATCTGTTGCACGTTTTAGGTTTTGCAGAAGTTGGGGAATGGAGCCCGCCTCTACCGTCGCCGATAGCGGGTGAGGTGATTCGGATTTTAACCCGTTACTGGAAAGAGTAATTTTTGAGGGCGATCGCACGAATTGAAAAAGTGCGATCGGCCTTTTTGTCTCATTTAGAGCTTACCCATAAATACCAAAGAAACCGGGTTTATCACGACAGTTAAAGGCCCGGATGCAGTATTTCCGTAAAAAACCCGGTTTCTGACTACCCGCAAACCAAAGAAACCGGGTTTTTGGACGCTTCTACAAGGTGTAGCGAAGTATTTCCGTAAAAAACCCGGTTTCTGACTACCCGCAAACCAACGTTGGCTAGAATAAATTTAATTAAATGGCATTAAAATGAAAACAAGCCAGCTTTATTTCGTGATATAATGAAAACCTTAAATAAATACCACAAAAAAAGCAATGTCTGAAATTACTCTAGACGAAACCAAACTTAAAGAATTGCTCAAAGCAGCGATTTTTGAGTTATTAAAAGAACAAAAAGAAGTATTTTCTGAAATTTTAACAGAAGCCCTAGAAGATATAGGGATGGAAAATGCTATCAAAGAAGGCGAAAATACTGAAACAGTCAGCCGCGAGCAAATTTTCAAAATCCTGAAGAGGCAACCATGAATGTGGAGTTTAAAAAGAGCTTTGAAAAGGATTTACTCAAGATTCTTGATGCCGACTTGTTGCAAAGAATTCAGGAAGCGATAGAAGAAGTGGAGAACGCCGAAAAATTAAATGAAGTCAGCAATGTTAAAAAAATAAAAGGTGATACAGACTACTATCGCCTGAGAGTGGGTGATTACCGAATCGGTATTAAAGTTAATGATGGCGTAGTCTATTTCGTCAGGATACTCCACCGCAAAGAGATTTACAGATACTTTCCGTAATCATTTCATTCTTCACCCCATCCTCACCAACTCAAACTCAAATCAATCTTTAATTATTGTCGGGTCGGAAGCGCAAGCAATTGAGCGATCGCACTCTCTGAATAGTTTCAAAATCGCGATCGCCCCTGGCCTGGAAAACTTGAGGGCGATCGCAATTCCACTATTCGTGTAATTCAAAGTCTATGATATCACAGCCAAAATCAGTTCCCGAACTGCTCCGGGAAGAAATTCCTGATGTACCTCAAGGGAAGCAACCGATCCGTTTGCTGTTGTGTGGCCCTCCCAAAGCGGTAGACAGCATCGTTAATCTGTTGCACGTTTTAGGTTTTGCAGAAGTCGGGGAATGGAGCCCGCCTCTACCATTGCCGATAGCGGGTGAGGTAATTCGGATTTTAACCCGTTACTGGAAAGAGTAATCTTTGAGGGCGATCGCACGAATTGAAAAAGTGCGATCGTCCTTTCTGTATCATTTAGGACTTACCCATAAATACCAAAGAAACCGGGTTTTTCACGACAGTTAAAGGCCCGGATGCAGTATTTAGGTAAAAAACCAGCTTTCGGGCCACGCGCAAACCAAATAAACCGGGTTTTTGGCCGGTTCTGTCGCTGTAAGGTAGTATTCTCGGAAAAAAACCGGTTTCTAGCCACCCGTGTGTCGAGGACTATTAAAGCCATCCTCAATCCAAAAAATTGAGATAAAATATCCACAAGCCCTAAACATAACGAACAATGACTCTAGCCAACTATCAACTTTCCCTAAACTTTGAGCAAATTTTAGCTCTAGTCAAACAACTGCCATATCCCGAAAAATTGCAGTTAAGTCAAGAGCTGGAAAAAGAAGTATTAAACAGTAAATTAACAGCTCTTTTGGAGTCATTTAGAACCGATGAGCTTTCTGTAGAAACTATCACCCAAGAAGTCGAAGCAGTCCGAAGCGAAATTCATGCCAGAAAAACCAACCATTAAAGTAATTAACTATCATTCCAAACAATCTTCATTAATTTTCATGCCGGAAGCGCAAGCAATTGAGCGATCGCACTCTCTGAATTGTTTCAAAATCGCGATCGTTATGAACTAAAATAAGTTGGTGTTCGATCGCAAGTTGGGCAATGCAGCAGTCGATACTACTTCTAACCGTTAACCCCTGTCGTTGCAAATCGTAATAAATCCGAGCAGCCGCTACCCAAGTATTAGGCGTAGACTCGATGTAGTCTTGTTCTTGAAGATAAGTTTCTAATAGTGTCCACTCGCGATCGTCTCGGCAACCTTGCAAAAGCTCCATCTGAGTAAATCGGTTCAAAAAAATACTTTCATCATTAATTATTGCTTCCAGGGATTGGCGTACTACACCTGTCCTGTCGCGGAAAACGCTGATCCAGACTGAGGTATCAATCAGAAACATTTCGGTTTTCCCGCAAAGCTTTGTAGTCGTAGTCGGTCGAAAATTGAATTTGTCCGCTTAAATCGAGTAAATTTCGCTTTTTACGGGTGCGAATTAATTCTTGCAAAGCAAAGTCAATCAATTCTTTTTCTGTTTTGAAATTGGTTAAGCGAAAGGCTTCTTTAACCAATTCTTCGTTAAGTTCAACGGTGGTTGTCATGGTTAATGGTTGATTTCATTCTCTCATTCATTATGGCATAGCCACACCCAACCCTTAACCTAACCCAACTTCCCCAAATCCTGGTTTCCCCAACTCACCGAAACCAACCTCAACCAAACTCTCCAACTCCTCTGCATCAACGACACCAAACTCGAACTACCCAGATTCCCGACTTCTCAAAGAAGTCAGGAATTTACAAATGGTTAAATTGTCAAGGTGTTTTATACAATTATGACTTAGGCGTATAAGTCGATCGCACTTGCAACTCCTTCAACTGCTTCTCATCCACCCCAGCCGGCGCATTCGTCAGCAAACAACCCGCCTGCTGCGTCTTCGGAAACGCAATCACATCGCGAATCGATTCCTCACCAGCCAACAGCATCACCAACCGATCCAAGCCGTAAGCAATGCCTCCGTGGGGCGGAGTTCCATACTCAAACGCATCCAACAAAAAGCCAAACTTATTGTAAGCTTCCTCAGTCGATAAGCCGATCGCCTCAAACACCTTTTCCTGAACTTCCCGCTGGTAAATCCGCAGAGAACCGCCGCCAACTTCTGTACCGTTTAACACCAAATCGTAAGCTTGAGCTCTCGCAGTTTTCAAATCGTTAATATCGTCGGGATGCGGCGCAGTAAACGGGTGGTGCAATGCTTCCAAACGCTTCTCGTCAGCGTTCCATTCAAACATCGGGAAATCTGTCACCCACAGCAGATTCATCTTGTCTTTGTCGATCGATCCCAATTCGTTACCGACAAACAAACGCAATCTATCTAAAGTCTTATTGACAGTTGTGGCGTCGGCCGCTGCAAATAACAACAAATGACCTGATTGCGCGCCGGTGCGATCGAGCAATTCCTGTTTTTGCGCTTCCGTCAAATTATCCTTAATAGCGCCGATCGTATCAATTTCGCCGTTATCCCGCACCCGAATGTAAGCCAATCCCTTCGCACCCGCTTCGCTGGCTTCCTTAAACAAATCGCCGCCCGGTTTAATCCGCACGTTAGAAATCGCATCATTCCCGCCCGGAATCGGCAAAACTTTCACAATTCCGCCCGCAGCAACGGCCCCGGAAAATACCTTAAATCCCGAATCTTTCATCAAATCGGAAACATCGACTAATTCCATACCGAAGCGAGTATCCGGTTTGTCGCTACCGTAGCGATCCATCGCTTCTGCGTAAGTCAAGCGCGGAAAAGGACGGGGCAATTCTACGCCTTTGACACTTTGGAAAATCTGGGAGACTAAACCTTCGTTTAATTCGATAACTTCTTCTAAAGACATGAAACTCATTTCCATGTCTAATTGCGTGAATTCCGGCTGTCTGTCGGCGCGCAAATCTTCATCGCGGAAGCAGCGGGCAATTTGATAATATCTGTCCACACCGGAAACCATTAACAATTGTTTGAACAACTGCGGCGACTGCGGCAAAGCGTACCATGCGCCCAAATTGACGCGGCTGGGCACTAAATAATCTCTCGCACCTTCAGGAGTCGATCGCGTTAAAATCGGTGTTTCAACTTCAATAAAACCTCCCACATCTTCCAGGTGGCGGCGCATAGCTTTCACAACTTGGTGGCGAAGCTGCAAATTGCGACTCATGCGATCGCGCCGCAAGTCCAAATAGCGATATTTCAGCCGCAAATCTTCCCGGACGCTTTCATTTTCCGCCGTCGCCACCTGAAACGGTAACTGTTTGCGAACCGCATTTAACAACTCAATTTCGTCAGCATAAATTTCTACTTCACCCGTAGGCAATTTCGGGTTGAGGGAATCTTCGGGGCGGCTGGTGACTCGCCCAGTAATTTTAACCACGTATTCGCTGCGTAAAGCCTCAGCCCCGTGATAGGAATCGGGGGTGCGTTCAGGATCGCTGACAATTTGCACGATACCCGATCGATCGCGCACATCCAGAAAAATGACCCCCCCATGATCGCGGCGGCGATCCACCCAGCCATAAAGGGTGACAGTCTCTCCGATGTGTTCGCTTCGCAGTTCGCCGCAGTAGTAAGTTCTCATGGTTGGGGGTTATGGACTAAAAATAAAGCTTTTTGATTATAGCGCTTAGTTTGACACTCCCCGTCCTATAAGGACGGGGATTCTTGGTTCAATGAGTTGCCATAACCTAGCAGGGTTTCCCCAACTAAACTAGAGGGCATCTCTCCCCAAGCGTTAATTTCGGCGTGCCCCGCCGTATTTTGGGCGCGTTTCAAGATGTTAATTGCTGCGTTGGTGTCTCGATCTGCCGAATACCCGCAATGCGGACAAATGTGCGTTCTAGTTGATAGAGACTTACTGACTTTTAGGCCACAATTCGAGCAATTCTGACTGGTATTGTGGGGCGATACAGCTACGGTTTTTGTTCCGTAGACGCTCCCAAAATAATCCAACCACGTCCGAAACTTAGACCAAGCGGCATCACTAATCGACTTAGACAGTTTTCGGTTCTTTACCATGCCCTGAACATTTAAGTATTCATAGGCGACCAAATCGTTAGATTGGACGTAACGGAGTGCCACTCTCTTGACAAACTCTTCTCGCTGCCTACTTACTCTTAGATGTTTCCGAGCATACCGATTTTTTGCCTTCTTGTAGTTATTAGATTGCGGTTTACCCTTTTTGAACTTTTTGGACTTTTTCCGGTTGGCGCGGTTTAATTGCTTTTCTGATTTGCGATAAAATTTAGGATTTTCGACTATCCCTCCCTCACTATCAGCCAAAAAGTATTTAATTCCGACATCAATTCCTACCGCAGGATTGGATGACTTACAATCTTTGAGAGCGCTCCGAGGAGCATCGACACAGAATTGCACGTAATACCCATCACTACGTCGGACAATCCGTACCCTTTTAATTTGCTCTATCTGATAAAAATGCAAGTCTCGACTGCCTTTTAATTTCAGCATCCCGATACCTTTCTTATCAGTAAAGTTAATGCGTTTCCGGCATGATGAAAGTTTCCAGCCACCCACCTTGTACTCGAGCGAGCGACTGTTTTTCTTGAACTGCGGATAGCCCTTTTTACCCGGCTTTTTGTTTTTACAGTTGTCGAAAAACCGAGCGATCGCGCGTTGGGCATTTTCAACAGCAGCTTGACAAGCATGACTGTACAAGTCTTTGACAAAGCCAAACTCTGCTCGCAATTGAGTGCAATATTTATACAGTTCTTTTCTGCCGACACCGCGATTGTCCATCCAGTACCGCAGGCATTTATTCCGAATAAATTGCCCCGTGCGAATAGCTTCATCGAGCTTGTGGTATTGTTGCTTTTTCCCGTAGGCTTTGAACTCAAAAACTAGCATGGTTCGACCTGGGCAGGCTGCTGTCTTATACTACCATATATTTAACTTTAATTCCAGAATTTATCGAATTAAAGCCGTCCTATAATGACGGGGCTTGTATCCCATTCTTTTGGTCAAAACCTTTTATGAACAGGCAAGATGCCTGTGAAGCGAGAAAATTCAATCTTCGCTTCACAGGCATCTTGCCTGTTCTTTAAAATGGTGTCATATCTGAGTTTAATGCTTCTTGTCAAAAAACGCCGTCAGCGCGTTCCATGCAGACTTAGCGGTTTCTGTCAAGCGAATGTTGAGCGACTCAATTTCCTTCACAATAAGGTGCCAATTCTTTTCAGCTTCCGTGTGAATGTGGTCAACAGCTTGTTCGATGCGATCGCGTTCGATCAATTTATTTTGTTCCACCGCTTCTCGCGCTTGTCGCACAGCTTTCAAATAAGCTTCGCGACTGACAACGCCTGCATCTTGCACCTGCGCTTGCGCCCGCGTTTTAATCGCATCTACCACCAGCCAATTTTTCTCAGTTTCTTTTTTAATCAGCCTGACTGCTTCTGTGACTCTCTCTTGGGCGAGGTCCTTATTTTGTTCGATCGCCCCGGAGGCCTTATTCACAGCTTTTAAATAAGCTTCGCGGGTGAGTTCGCCCGCTGCTTGCACTTCGGCGGCGGCGCGTTTTTTAATTGCTTCAAACAGCGCCGCAGTTTCTGCGATCGCCTCATCAGTCGCGTCGGGCATCTCTTTTTTGACGATCGCCGTCGTTTCGAGAGTTGCCTCTAAAATTGGTTCCTCGGTTACTTTTGGATCTGTCATATCAATCTTCTCCGTTGGTAGTAAACATTTTGAAAAAAACTAACAGTCCCCGGACGCAGACTTTGTATGTGTAGCACCCGATTGAATTGTGGTCTTTTATACCGACTTTGTACCTGTAGCGCCAGAAGGAATTCTGGCATTTAATAAGAACTAGGCAATTCTTGTTCCAGGTTGATCAACTTTTGTATTCGCGCTTACCTAGTTGGAATGACCTCACTTCTATTAGATTATATCTACCAAAGTTGCTCTCGTGTGTAGGATACCGCCAATTTGCAGGTACGGTTTAGCGCACTTAAATTTGCGATAAGTCTCTCTACCTAAAAAAACACACACCCATCAACTTGGTTTCTCAACACAATAAAACGGGCAAATTTAATATTTTCAATTTTCCCAATGCAAATCTTCGCTTTCGTCCGTATATAACAAGTGGTGACATCTTTGAGCGTGCAGTAAAGATTGAGGAAATTCGTACTGAGATAAGAGGATATCTTCTAGCGCAACTTTCATTTGATTGGCGCAGATATGTGGAGGCACTTTGCCCATGCCCGTACCCATGCCGGGAATAGCGATTGTTTCAATTATATGTTTGACTGGCGTTCCATCTGGGACTGAGCCAAATTTTACGAGAGTCAAAATAGCGCGGGTTGCTAGATAAACATTTACTGTTTCTCTTAAAACTGTGGGAACGCGCATAATTGGTGCAGCTATTAAATAGGGAATTTCAGCATGATCGGTGTCTACAATTTCTGCCCTTCCTACTAATAGTTCCCCGTGATGTCGAGCCTGAATTAGTTTTTGCAAGCGTTCAATAATCTGTCGTCCAAAATATTCCGAAATTTCTAAATCTAAGCCGTCGTCCATGAAACCAAAACTATTCCCCGGACTAACAATAGCATCGCATTTCACATCAAATATTGAACCGTGATGTATTTTTACATTTTCTATATTGCCGCAAGTGCTTTCCCACGCTCTAACTAAATCATCGTCTAAGGCAGCCAGCACAATTTGCATACATACTCTCTCTTAATTTTAATGGCGAACAGCTAGAGCGATCGCCAATTTAATCCTACAATACTTTACATAAGTCCGCTGAATTTTAAATTCATCTCAAGTTCAACTAGCAAATGTTCAACAGCTACGACATTTTTCGATCGCACACACCCTTAACCTAATACAGGCAGAGCTTTTAACGGGGTTGCCACCATGTCGGGTTTAGGTGTGATGAGCTGTACTGCATCGTGTTTTCCGGCCCAGGGGGTAAAGTCTGCAAGCTGTTTCCCTATATTGTTTTCAGTTTACTCTTTCTCGGTTGAACTCACGTTTAATAAATAATGCTTATGGCGCTCCGATAGGGAGTATCTCAATGAAAGCAGCCCAGCTAGAAATTGGAGTTTTGAGGCTCTCTTGCTGCGGAGCTCTCTTGCTGCGGGGCAGGAGGAAAGAGTCAGAAGTCAGGAGCCAGAATCAGTGTTTTTACGAATATGAGATGCTCCCCTCCGATATCGCTGTTCTCAAAAGAACGGTTGAGGATTTAAACAGCGTTTGGTGTGTTTATGCTCGTACATGAGTTTGTCAGCCTTTGCCAGCAATTGTTCTAATAAAACTTCATTATTTAAATCCCCAAACTGCACACCAAGACTTATTGATAGATAAGCTCGCTCGGACTGTTGATTAAAGCGATCTATATTTTCTTGCAGCCGAGCATGGAAATT
The DNA here is from genome assembly GCF_000317475.1 of Oscillatoria nigro-viridis PCC 7112. Lineage (NCBI taxonomy): Bacteria > Bacillati > Cyanobacteriota > Cyanophyceae > Oscillatoriales > Oscillatoriaceae > Phormidium > Phormidium nigroviride. The sequence continues at coordinate 5,739,475 of NC_019729.1, read as the reverse complement.
AGTAGATGAATCACCCGAAAAGTTAGGAATAAATAAAGCAAATTCATCTCCTCCCAGTCGAGCTACAATATCCGCCTCACGAAACGTTTGCTTCAATATTTGAGCTGCATCAACGATTACTCTGTCTCCCATTTCGTGTCCTAAAGTGTCGTTAATATTTTTCAAACCATCTAAGTCAGCGAACAAAATAAAATAGGATGTTTGCGTGCGCCTCGCAATTTTTAGTTGTTGCTCTGCTAGTAAAAAGAAGCCCCGTCGGTTATATAATCCAGTTAATTCATCGGTCACGGATAGCTGCCTTACTTCTGCTTCTGCCCTCAGACGTTCCTGGATTTCGTGTTCTAAACGTTGATTTTGTTCGAGCAGTTGTTGGCGTTGCTGTTGGATGAGTAATTGATTTTTTACTCGCATCAGCACTTCCTGCTCTTGAAAGGGTTTAGTAATATAGTCTACACCACCCAGTTCAAAGGCTCGAACCTTGTTTTCCAGTCGTTCGAGCGCACTGATAAAAATAACCGGTATCTGAGCACTCGCTTCCGATGCTTTTAACTTTTGGCAGACTTCGTACCCATTCATCTCCGGCATATTGATGTCAAGTAAAATCAGACTCGGTGGGTCGCGATGAACACCTTGGAGTGCCATTCTGCCGTTGAGGGCTTTACGCACAATATAGCCCTGTGACTCTAGAATTTTGGCTAACAAGCGCAGATTGTCTGGGGTATCATCGACGATGAGAATATTCGTGTGGGCCGCAAGTTTGAATAAAGCTGTCATGGTCTTCTTCCTAAATCTGGGTGAGAGTTGCGATCGCTTCAAGCTGAAAGTTATCGACCAGAGATGTCATCGCCGCGATGAAATCTTGTTTCTCCTTGGGAATTTGAGCGATAAGTTCATAAAGCTTATTATCACTAAGATCGAGTGCTGCTTCATGAACTTCTGCAATCCACTTGGCGGGCATAGTTTTCAAGTCTGGAGTAAATATCTTTGGTGGCGAAGCTGATGAGTCTGGCCCAAATTTTTCGGCGTAGCAGTAGCGGACGCCCAAGTGATGAGCTATTTTGTCGAAAAGTGTGTCTTCAGTAAACGGCTTGGCAATGTAGTCATCGCAACCGACTTGCAGGCTGGCGATACGATCGTCTTCAAAAGCATAGGCAGTGAGGGCAATGATGCGTGTAATTTGTCTGTTGTCCTGTGACATTTGCCCTGAGTTATCTGCTGATGACTCGTGACTAATGACTAATGACTCTTGCGATCGAATCTGTCTCGTCGCTTCATAACCATCCATGACAGGCATTTGAATGTCCATCAAAATCAAGTCAGGGTGCCATGTTTGCCAACGATCGATCGCCTCTGCCCCATTTTCCACCGCACACACATCAAACCCAACTGACTCCAGCAGCGTCACCAGCAGTTGCCGATTTTCTGGAACGTCTTCTGCTACTAGAATTCGGTAGATAGCTTGCCCGGGTGCGAGCCCGATAATCCGATCGCTAATTTCAGGTTCCTCTAAATCAAGGGACTCTGGTAGTTCCAAAACGACTTGGCAGGTAAAAGTCGAGCCTCGATTCAGGGTGCTTCGCACGGTGATATCGCCGGACATCAGACGCGCAAACTCACGACTGATAGACAGTCCTAAACCTGTTCCTCGATCGTGACGACCGCGATTGGTTTGCATGAAAGCGTCAAAAATTGATTCTAAATCTGAGGGAGAAATGCCAGGCCCGGTATCCTCAACTTCGAGACACAGGGTAATAGTTGGTTTAATATCGGGTGGATTAGTGGCGCGATCGCGAATTGTGCCGGATGGCATATCATCTGATGAAAAAGCTCGTCCGCGCAGGGCTATGCTTCCTGTTGTTGTAAATTTGAGCGCATTCCCCAGCAGATTAATCAAGATTTGGCGAAGTTTTGCTTGATCCCCACAGACATAACGGGGGACAGTAGCATCCCACTCGCTGCTCAGATGTAACCCTTTCTCAGGCGCTTTGATGGTGAACATCTCATTAATAGAACCTAGCAGTCGATGCAGATTAAAACAGCTTTTACTCAGTACCAATTGCCCTGCTTCAATCCTAGACATTTGCAAAACATCGTCGATCAATGTCAGCAGGTGTTCTCCACTACGGGTAATGATCCCTAAATGCTCTTGAAATTCTTCTGGGATATAGGGGCTGCGGTTCATAAGCTGGGTAAATCCCAGAATCGCGTTGAGTGGCGTTCTGAGCTCGTGGCTCATGTTGGCAAGGAACTGGCTTTTGGCACGGTTGGCTATAGCTGCCCTTTCTGCAGCGTGTTCTAGGGCAGCTTGCGAAAATTCTAACACCGACAGCATGAGGATATGTCTCATTTCGGCAGCAGCTTCTAACTCTGCAATCTGCCACGGATAAGACATCTCCCGCACTGTCTCTTGCCACAGTTCAAAGGATTTGCGGGGACACAGGTGCATTTTTCCAATTTCGTCGATCGACACAGCATCCTGTGGATTACCGGCCCAGTTTATGGTTTGAATTTGTTCGGGTCGGAACCAAAGGATATGGTATGACTTTTGTTTGGCGTAGCATAGCAAGATTGAGATTGCTAAAACACCGCTAGCTCGCTCTTTGAATTGCTTCGCTTGGGGATACAACTGAGACAAAGAAGCTGTTGCAAACACTCGTTCTTTGTTCTGTTGCAGCAACCACTGCACGAGTTCGCCAACCTCAGCTTCAGATGGCGTTTGACCCACCAATGTCAGGCGACCGTCGAGCAGAATTGCAGCTCCCCGAGCATGAACTAAATCTAGCAATTGAGAAGAATTTTCGGTCAATACCTGTTCTATAAAATTAGAATCTTGCCGGAATGCCTGCTGAAGTTGATCCTGAATAGTTTTCGCCCTGGCTCGGTAAACATTCAATTCTCGCTCTTGCTGGTGCACCAGTTCGATCGAGGCAAATTGTCCTAAAAATTCACAGCTTTTGCGAGTTTCGTAATCTATCAATCGCGGGCTGTAATGGTGACAGGCAATTAATCCCCAGAGGCGCCGATCGTCAATTAACGAAATCGTCAGCGTCCCAGCCACTCCCATATTCTGCAAATATTCAATGTGGTAGGGAGATACTCCCCTCAACACACAAGCACTTAGATCCTGGGGTTTATCGGTTAGGGGATGGTTGCTGGGAATTAGGCGGGCCGGGGTGTAATTGATATTGGGAATTTGGCGCACCGAGTTGCGGTAAAACAATTTACGGGCGGGTACGGGAATATCGATCGCCGGGTAATGCAATCCCAGATAGCTTTCTAGATAGCTTTCTTTCTCTTCTGCAATCACCACCCCATGCTCATCGGCTTCAAAGCGATAGACCATCACGCGATCGAACCCGGTCATGGCTTTGAATTCTCTAGCAATGGTTTGAGCTAAATCAGAAAGACCGATCGCGCTGCGAAAGTTGAGGATAACTGTTTGCAGACGCTGATAAAAATCGATTGAATGATTATTTTCAATAGTCAATTGGGGTTCTAGTTCCAGAATCAACGCATCTTGTAGCTGATGCAGTGTGCTTCTAAATATTTGATCTTTGCCGTCTTTTAGAGGTATTTTTAGATCGAAAATATTATGAATAGTGAGTTGTTCTTGATTGAGATGCCTGACAATTTCTTGTACTCGACCGTGACCCAATAAACCTGGCAATGGCTTACCTAGCAATTCTTCTGCCGAAATCCCAAAAAACTGTTCTACATTTTCACTGGCTTGTAAAATATTGAGGCTATTTTCTTGCATCAATAAAACGATTCCGTGTGGCTGAATATGACCGGGAGCATACACTGATTCTTCACTGCATTCCTCTAATTTTTTTAAATCGAAAGGAGTAATTTGGGTAATACTGGGTGTTTTGTGAGGCATCTTAGGGCATTAATTATCAATAGAAATTACGGAGTTTTTTTTAGAAGTACCAACAATTAAATTTAATTCTTGTTGGGCGTTCCTAATTCCCTAGTCCCGATCGAACGTTTAACTGGACAACAGCTTATAAATCCAATGGAGGAATTCCACTTGGGAAATTACTTTGAATTAGATTGAGGATTTTCTCAAATTGATACTGGTGGGCGAGTTCCGTCAGATGAGTACCGAATTGAGCGAGGTCTGAGGAAAGTTGAGCTACCAGTTCAACGATCGCAAAATCATCCCCACATAAAGCAGCATCTTCCAACTCAACCACCCATTCTTTTGGTAATGTCGCCAGAAGCGTTGGATCGAGGGAATCAGGAACCCCAGGGGCAACCGAACAGAGGTAAGAAGGAAAACAATCTGTTGCCCGTTCCCCCTTTTCTGTTTCCTCTTCCTGATATATATATTCTAAACCCAGGTATTCGGCCATCTTGAGAAATAGGGTCTGTTCTCGGAAGGGTTTGCTGATGTAGTCGTTGCAGCCAGCAGCCAGGGCGAGGGTGCGATCGCTCTGGGAAGCCTGGGCCGTAAGTGCAATAATGATACTGTTCTGTCCGTCTTCCATTGCCCGAATTTGCTTGGTAGCTTCGTATCCATCTAACACGGGCATCCGAATGTCCATCCAGGTTAGGTCGGGTTGCCATTCTTGCCAAATCTGCACCGCTTGCTTTCCGTTGGTAGCTTCTTTTACCTCTAATCCTAATTGTGTCAGTAATCTGACCATTAGCAAGCGATTTTCTGCTCGATCGTCAACCACCAAAATCCGATGATGCGGTTGATTGGGAGCCAGCCCAATCACGAAGCGATTATTCTCTTCGGGCGTAACATTAACTCCACTGATGGGGCTGACGGGAAGGGTAAAGGTGAAGGTACTCCCCTGTCCCAGAGTGCTGCTGACAGAAATTTTTCCGCCCATAAGTTCCAACAATTTGCGGCTAATGGTCAGACCTAGCCCAGTACCGCCGGTCGATCGCTTCCCAGCTTGAGCTTGCACAAACGCATCGAAGATGGTATCGAGTTCGACCGATGCAATCCCTACACCTGTGTCAGCGATTACAAACTGGAGAATCGGCCGAGTTGCGGTTAATGCCCCTGTACCGTTCGCCTCAAAGCTGACTTGCAAAGTAATGCTTCCCCGATCGGTAAATTTGATGGCATTACTCAGCAGATTGAGCAAAACCTGGCGCAGTTTTTGAGCATCGACAAGCATAAATTGGGGAACTTCTGGCCCAATCTCGACACAAAGGTCAAGTCCTTTAGAACTTGCTCGTTCCGCCAACATATTTCGGAGGGAATGCAGCAGCGCAATTAAGTCCAATCCGCTTTCTTCAACTGTGCAGTGTCCCGATTCAATTTTCGAGAGATCCAACACATCGTTAATCAAACTCAAGAGGTGATCGCCACTGCGACGAATTGTTTGCAGGTCTTTTTTTTGGTTGGGAGTTAGGGAGGAGTCATGGGCCATCACCTGAGCAAATCCCAGAATCACGTTGAGGGGAGTGCGTAATTCGTGGCTCATATTGGCTAGGAAGGTACTTTTTGCCAAGTTCGCTGCTTCTGCGGCTTCCATTGCGTACTGCAGTGCCAGTTCTTTTTGTTTGCGATCGCTGATGTCTTTGTGCGTTCCAATCATCCGTAAAGGTTTACCATGTTCATCGCAGGCAACGACTTTCCCGTAGTTAGCGATCCACTTCCACTCACCTGACTTGCAACGCACGCGATAGTCAAAGGCATACTTAACTGAGCTATTTTGCAAGTGACTGTTGAGAGACTCAAAAACCCAGAATTGATCGTCAGGATGAATCATCTGTTCCCAGACGTTCATATCCATCACCAATTCACCCGGCTTGTAGCCCAGCATCTCCTGGTAGTAGGAATTCAGGTAAACTTTTCCAGTTTCAACGTTCCAATCCCACAGTCCATCTCCAGAAGCTTCTAGTGCCAGTTTCAAGCGTTCTTCACTCAGTTGTAAGGCGGTTTCAGCTTGATGCTGTCGCGTCACATCGATCCCCACACCGCCTACTAGCATTTGCCCAGATAAGTCGGGGATGAGAAATTTGTAAACCAGAAACTCACCCAGGGTTCTATCTCGACGGGACGCAATCTCGATCGTTTCAATTACCTCGCAGGTTTGAGCAACCGTTTGAATATTGTCGAGAAATTGTTGGGCGATCGCGCCGGGGTAAAGTTCAAAAATGGATTTTCCAATCACATCGTCAGTGGGTAACTCGAAGGTATTGAGATAAGTCTGGCTGGCATAGAGCATTACACCATTTTCATCGGTAATCCAGGCAGGGGCTGGGCTGTGATTCATGAAGGCTTGGAAGCGAGTTTCACTCTCTCGGAGTGCCTGTTCTGCTTGTTGGCGTTCCGCTTCGTTGCGTTTGCGATCGCTAATATCCCGGCAGATACAGAAGTTCATCATCTCATCTTCTAATTCCACCCGGTTCCAGCTAATTTCCACGTCATATACAGAACCGTCCTTGCGGCGATGTCGCGTTTCAAACAGCGGAATAACCTCCTCTCTCTGCAGCATCAGTTGTAGTTCTTCCTTCGTCCATTCAGCATCCCAATCAAACACGCTCAGATTCAGGGTTTCTTCTAGGGTGTAGCCCAGCATTTGAGCAAAACTGGAGCTAGCTTCGACAACTTTTCCGACCCAATCCATGACAACAACACCGTCGAGTGAAGTGTTGAAGAAGGCTTTACTCCGCAAGAGTTCTTTTTCTAGTGCAAGTTCGGCTTTTTTGCGATCGCTAATATCTTTCATGAAGCAGTAATGCCCCAAAAATTGATGCTGTTCGTCGTAAGTTGAAATCATCACCACTTGTTTGTAAAAAACGGAACCGTCTTTACGAACCCCTTTCGTTTCAACTTCAACTCGGCCCTCTTGCACCATCATCCCGTAGGCTGCAACCAGTTTTTCCAAGTCATCGGGATCTACGGTCTTTTCCCAGGACATCCCGATCATTTCTTCTGGCTCATAGCCTGTCATGTCAGCATAAGCTTTATTGACATAGAGGTAACGCCCTTGTACATCAAGTTTGGAAATGCCGGACACCGCATTTTTCATCACCTCATTCATTTCTTTACGATCTGCTTCTGCGTGTTTGCGATCGGTGATATCTTGTGAAAAACAAAGTAGGTACTGGGGCTGATGCTGTTCGTCGTAAATGGGAATCTTCATTGTATGCAGCCAACGTTTTCCCAGGCACTGACTGTCAATGACTTCTTCGAGAATATCCTCAGTCTTACCTTTCTCAAAGGCTTCTCTATCCTTTTGGTCAAAAAAGATAGCCTGTTCTGTTGGGAAAAAATCATAGCCACTTTTGCCTAGCGCTTCTTCGGCTGAGATGCCAAATAACAGTTCGCTGGTTTTATTCCAAAACTGAAATACGCCAAACCGTTCGTGCTGTGCCTCCTTAACAAAAACCGCCACCGGTAAATTATCCAGCAGTGCTTGTAAGAAATTGCGAGTTTTTTGGATTTCTAGCTCTACTTGTTTGCGCTGGCTAATATCAATAAATGTAACTACAACTCTTTGAATTTGACCCTTTTGATCTAACTCAGGGTAGGCATTAACTAATACGCAAACAAAACTATCACTTCTTCTTTTTATCCCTAAAACATAATTTTTGATGGAACTTCCAGTGGATAAAACCTGATTCACGGGATATTGCTCTAGGGGCATAAAGCTGCCATCTTCCCGCACAAAATGCCAGGTAGGAGATATCGCAGTTTTTCCCAGCATTTGATCCATTGAAAGACCTAGTAATTCAGCGGCAGTTTCATTACATAATTGGACGCTGGTATCTGTCGCATGAATTACAAAACCCGCATTTAAGTTATCGATCAATTGCCGATATCTGGCTTCGCTGACCTGTAAAGCAACTTCAGCTTGCTTGCGCTCGGTAATGTCGGTGTGAGAACCAGCCATCCGAATTACGTTACCTGCATCATCCCAAAGCGCCTGGCCGCGATCCAAAATCCATTTGTACGAACCATCTTTGCAGCGAAGGCGATATTCTGTGATATAGAAAGGAGTTTTCTTGGCAAAATGATCCTGAACGGCTTGCATCACCCATCCCAAATCATCGGGATGTATCAGATTAGCCCATTGGTCTAAAATGTTTTGGATTTCATGGTCTTCATAGCCCAGCATTTCCTTCCAGCGACTAGAAAAAAAGACCTCATTGGTTTGAACATTCCAATCCCAAATGCCGTCATTATTCCCGCGTACAGAAAGTTCCCAGCGTTCTTCACTTTGACGCAGTGCTGCTTCTGCTTGTTTGCGATCGGCAATATTCCGGGCAATCTTTGAAGCTCCAATTATATTCCCTGCTCGGTCTTTAATGGGGGAGACACTCATCGAGACATCGATTAATGTTCCATCTTTCCTCAGCCTCTTTGTATCGTAGTGTTCGATCCGTTCTCCTCGCTGGATTTTGGTGAGAACTTCGTTTTCCTCATCTCGATAGTCTGCGGGAATCAGTTTTCTCCCTGATTGCCCTACTATTTCGACGGCTGTATAGCCAAAAATTGTTTCGGCTCCGACATTCCAACTTGTAACTACACCCTCTAAATCTTTACTGATAATGGCATCTTCCGAAGATTCAACGATCGCAGCTAGTCGAGCGATCGCAATTTCTGCCTGTTGTCGCTGGTGAATTTCCCATTGCAACTGGCGATTTACTTTTTTGAATTTATCGACTTTGCAATAACTAACTTGTGCGAGATACATGACCCACACAAGCAGCAAAACTAAAACTAAGCCACCAATTAATACAACTCTAGCCCAATAAAACTTGACATTTTCTACTAAATCTAAAGTTGGATAGACATCTATTCTCCAGTCTACATCATAGGCTTTCACTACAACTGTTTTCTGAGCTAAATATGGAGACAAAGACTCTTGACCGTAGAGCAAAGTTGTGCCAGCATAGATAGCCACATTGTACCCGGACGACACTTTTAAAATACTCTCAAATAGAGTTTGGAACTGAAAAACTCCGACAATCAACCCATCAAAACGTTCACCTACAAACAAAGGAAAACTTGCTAGAAATCCTTGACCCCCTTGAACAAGTGAAACATTGCGACTTAAGATAGGTTGACGCAAATCACGAGCTACTTGCAAAGTAATTTTGCGACGCAGTTCCCCATTCAAATCTAGGTTTTGTGCTGCCTCATTCCCTGCCAGCGGCGCAACCCATCGCACTTTAAATGATGGATCGACTAATTCGATCGCCTGATAACCGTAGAAATCCTTTACATAAGCCTCTGCATCGGCTTCCCAAAGAGCCTTTGGTGTACCGCCATCGGCTTCCCAGCGATTCGCCATTTGCCGAAGCGTCAACACCCGAAGGGATAATCCTTCGGTCAGTTGTGACTGAATCGCATTGGCTTCCTGCTGAATTAACTGCTCTATGTGAATTTGTCCGTTGATGGTTAGCTGTTGCCACGTAAATAAAACAGCAAGAGAAGCCACCACACCAAGCAAAAGAGGTAGCAATCGTTTAAGTAGTTTTTGGCGTAAACTTATAATTACTTTGAGTCGAGGTATCACCATAAATTAAGCGATAGATGAATAGGGCTGTCTTCCCTTTATTGGGCTATAGTTGGGTAATTTAATGATGCCATAAAAAAAGTTTAGAGCGTGAAAACCAGTTAGCCATAAGACAATATCTAAAGTTTATTCCCCCTAAATTGAGCTATTAGATTCTACTGGTCAAGAATGTTATTCCTTAAGCCCTAGCCCCCTAACTAGATTTAGAGAGGGAGATGAGCCACATCTGTTCAGATTGCAAATAGGTATTGTTTGCCAACATTGGCGACAAAACCAGTAGATTTGATGCTTGCGAAGGTGACGGAGCATTTGATTCGAGCAGCCGGGGAGTATGGCCTAAAGACCTATTTTTTAACTAAGTGGTATTTGATTCTTGTTGCAAAGCGCTGTAAGCTCGGTTGAAGGAACCATAACAATACCTTATTAAAAAAAAATAAAGATTTGGTAAAGAAGATCAAATGGTTAAGGAAAAGATACAAGTTTAAACATTCCGTAATAAAATTAAGAGCGCAGAGAATTTTTATCCCACAATACGCACCTTGTAAGGTTCCATCTGGTTGGTTATCATTCTACACTATTTAGATGCAGCTTTTGAGCTCCATTCCTACATACAATGGTTGTCCTGTTGCCTGTTCCTAGATTTGATATGAGAGAGTCTAAATCCCCGCCCTACACATTGGCAGTTTGAACAGAAACCATAGCTGGAGCGAGAGAATTAACTATCACTGCTGGCAGGTGATATTGACAGTTTTAATTAATTGTTGACTATAGCAAGGTAATAAGGATCGCGAATTAAATAACTTACAATTTTAATTGTTATGGTGGGATGGGCCGATTCCGCCCGTCCAAAAAGGGCGGGCGGAATCGGCCCACCCCACTTTCAAGAGTGTAAGTTATTTAATTCTCATTCCTAAGTTATCAAACCAAATTTTGCCCCAAAACTTCTTGGTGTATATAACCCGTGACGCGCAAGAAGAAAGGATTTACGTAGTTAACATTTTGGGATCGATCGAGTGGGACGACGATCGGCTGCACGTTATCCAATAGCGATCGCCAGCTTCGTTATTGATGATAGCCGATCGCACGGGCAAAGCAATTGGGTTATCGGCTGGGCTTGGCGATTTTGGCTGTGCCAGCTTTTTTGGGGCTGATATAGCAATCATTGCAGGAGTCGTAAATTTTTTACTCTACCCCAACCCGCTCGATCGGGAGTAAGAAATTGACAAATGATTTAGGATTGGTATAGCGCTGTTGCTACTTCAGCGAATTTATCTTAAGCCGCGCGATTTTGAAGCAGGAGCTTTAGAAATCAAAAAAGGGATGCTGGGGCTGTTTTGGGTTTTTTTAGATACTTTAGGGTTGATTGGAGCTGGCTATGGGATTTTCTCTTCATTACCTTTAACCAGGCGCACAAACGGATAGGGTGCCACGTACTCATGTGGTGGAGAACTCAAAATTTTAGACGAAAGTTCAACCTCCCAGATTCATCTGTGGAGTAAATCTAAAATCTTAAATCCTTCGACTCAGCGCTCACAGCCAAGTCTAAAATCTCAAATCGACTGACTTTCACAGAAGTGCGATCGCATTTGACAGCCAGATTCCTATATTTTACCCTTGGGTGATAGGGAGTGACGCGATCGCAGCCCTGATTTTGAGAGGCAAGTTCGATCGCATCAACATCTTAACCCTGATGTTTGCATTGATTTTTTCTTCACTGTTTGCCCATTGGTATTGTTCGGAAATGGGCAGAGGGGATTGCTAGGAATGACTTTATGGGGTATAGGTATGGGAGTCCAGGAATCGATTTTGAAAGCCGCCGTAGCTGGACTCGTGCCTGCCGACAAAAGAGGTTCCGCCTATGCGATATTTAACACAGGCTATGGCCGATAATGATTTCTGGGCAGTTGGGCGATGATAATTGTGTACCATAGCTCAATTACTTGGCGGGTTATATTTTCAGTTGCGCTCCAACTCGCTGCTTTTCGAGTCTTGTTGCTGGTGAAAAAGCGATCGTCTGTCACAGAAAATTGACCGAATACTCGGCAGTCATACCATTTTCGATTTTCGATTTTGGATTTTCGATTGAGAATGACTGACTTCATCATGGTTTGAGCCTTGCCTGCCGTTGCATTATTTTACGAAATAGGTATCAATTAGCCGTTATCCGTTGTCAGTTTCCCAGAGTTTTTAACTAATGACTGCTGACTGCGGACTGCGGACTACTGACTGCGGACTACTGACTACTGACTAATAACTAAATTTAAACAAAACCTAGGAGGTTTAATTATGGTAGTTCAAACAGCAACAGAGGACCTCATCACCTTAGAAGGAGTTAGCAAGGCTTACCCGCAGCCCAACGGTCAAAAAATCTCTATTTTAGACTCAATTAATTTGGAGATCCGAGCGGGCGAAATAGTAGCTTTACTCGGTCCATCAGGTTCGGGTAAATCAACATTAATGCGGATGATTGCCGGACTTATCCCGCCCAGCAACGGTCAAGTTCTCTACCACAATCGTCCTTTAGTCGGCTTAAATCCTGGAGTGGCTATTGTATTTCAAAACTTTGCGCTTTATCCCTGGCTGACGGTACTAGAAAATGTAGAATTAGGCTTAAAAGCTAAAGGAGAATTGGCCGAACCGCGCCGGCAAAAAGCCTTGCGGATGATTGACATTATCGGTTTAGACGGATTTGAAAATGCTTACCCGAAAGAACTTTCCGGCGGGATGCGGCAGCGGGTAGGATTTGCTAGAGCTTTGGCGGTAGAACCCGAATTGCTTTGCATGGATGAACCGTTTTCAGCTTTAGACGTGCTGACCGCAGAAAACTTGCGGTTTGAGTTATTAGATTTGTGGCTGGAAAAAAAGATTCCGACTCAAGCTGTGTTAATCGTAACTCACGGGATTGAGGAAGCGGTAATTTTAGCCGATCGCGTTGTAGTCTTGGGTCGCAACCCGGGGCGAATTCGCGCCGAGTTAACGGTGACTTTGCCGCACTACCGCGATCGTAAAACTCCCGAATTTCAAGCTCTTGTAGACCAAGTTTACAAAATTCTCACCAATCCCGAATTGAGCTGCGAAACAGTGACAGCACCTGCTGAAAGTGTCGCTGCTGTGTCTCAACCTCAACCCCCTCAAAGCGCTAAATACCAATCTCTGCCGCAGGTGCGAACCGGTGCGATCGCCGGTTTGTTGGAACTCTTGGAAGATCGCAAGGAAAAAGACCTCTACCGCCTCGGTCAAGAATTAATGTTAGAGGTTGACGACATTTTGCCGATCGTGGAAGCAGCAAAATTAATGGAATTTCTGGTAATTCAAGAAGGTGACCTCCTGTTAACACCAGTTGGCATTCAGTTCATTGCCGGCGGCATTGACCAGCGCAAACAAATTGTTCGCACCCAAATTCTCAGCAATACTCGCCTGGTACAGCAAATTTCTCGAATGCTTCAGGCCAAGCGCAATCACCGCATCTCTGAAGAATTGATTTTGGATATTCTAGAAGCCCACTTTAGCCCCCAAGAAGCAATGCGGCAATTGAAAACAGCTATTGATTGGGGACGTTATGCAGAGTTGTACAGCTACGACGAACCAGGAGGCGAAATTTTCTTAGAATCGGAAGATAAAGCTGAGTAGTTATTTGCTATTTCTTATTTGTTATTTGTTATTTATTGGTATCTTAGTCTTGTTCCCAGGCTCTGCCTCCAATAACCAATAACTAATAACCAATAACTAATAACCGATGCCCTACGCGGGCCGATGCCCTGCGCGGGCCGATGCCCTACGCGGGCCGATGCCCCATGCCCTATTTGCCCGATGCCCTATTTGCCCGATGCCCTGCGCGGGCCCATGCCCCCTTCCCAATAACTAATTATTATGACCAGACCTCTAACACCGGCCAATAAAACTTTAGAAAGGTCAGCTTGGACTTGGCAAGACGGTTTGCTGATTCTAGCCATCTTCTCTCTAATTTTGGTAATTGTCCAAACAGCTTCTCAATTCAGCAGTGACTACAACCCAAATTTCAAAATTGAGACTACTCTAAATGTCTTGCCAGCCTATACAGCCCAGAGTCTCTTACGCATGGTAGCAGCCTATTTTTTATCGCTGCTGTTTACCCTAGTTTATGCTTATTCTGCTTACCGCTTTCCCCTAGCAGCCAAAATTTTAATTCCCTTGTTAGACATTTTGCAGTCGATTCCAGTTTTATCTTTTTTACCGGGAGTTGTTTTAGCGCTAGTTACTTTATTTCCCGGTCAAAGAATCGGCGTAGAACTCGCATCGATTATCTTAATATTTACGGGAATGACTTGGAATATGACCTTTAGTTTCTATCAGTCGCTGTCCGGGATTCCGCGAGAACTTAAGGAAGCTGCCCAAGTTTATCGGCTGAATGCTTGGCAGCGGTTCTGGACGTTAGAATTGCCCGCTGGTGCGATCGGGCTGGTGTGGAACAGCGTCATGTCAGTGGCGGGCGGCTGGTTCTTTTTGATTGCGATCGAATCTTTTACATTGGGGGAGAAAAACTTTAATTTGCCCGGACTCGGTTCCTATTTGGGCAAGGCAGCCAATGAAGGTAATTTTGGGGCGATCGGCTGGGGTTTAGCAGTCTTAATTGGGGTGATTGTAGCCATAGATTTTTTGATATGGCAGCCTTTGATTGCGTGGGTAGAAAAGTTTAAATATCAAGCGGTGGAAGCTACAAATGTACCGCAGTCAAACGTGTTAGATTTTTTAAGGCGATCGGCAACGCTGCGGGTTGTCAAGTCGCGTATTTCGCCGATAGGCGACAGTTTTGATATCGGTTTGGCAAGAGCTTTTGCACCTGTTAATTTACCAACAAATCCCCGACAAAAAAGCCGCATCGGAAATTGGATAAATTGGATATTTGTTAGCGGGTTTGCCGTCATTGTGCTTTGGGGAACTTGGGAAGCAGTGCTGCTGCTGCGGTTGCTGAATTTGTCTGACTGGCAAAAAGTCATGACAGGTGCATTTTTCACAGCTTTGCGGGTCATTTGCGCGCTATTTTTATCGCTGTTGTGGACAGTGCCGGTCGGAGTGGCGATCGGTCGAAATCCGCGTTTAGCTCAAATTTTGCAGCCATTAGTACAAATAGCAGCTTCTGTACCGGCAACTGCTTTATTTCCCGTATTGCTACTAGCTTTAATTCACGCTGGAGGCGGCTTGCAAATTGGTTCGGTGGCGCTGATGATGTTGGGGACAATGTGGTATTTGCTGTTTAATGTTATTGCCGGCGCTCAATCGATCCCTTCCGAGTTGTTTGAAGCCGCGCAAGTTTACAAACTATCCCTAATCCAGCGCTGGAAAACTTTAATTCTACCGGGAATTTTCCCATACTTGATCACAGGAATTATTACAGCAGTTGGCGGTGCTTGGAATGCAAGTATTGTCAGCGAGTACGTGCAGTTTAAAGGTCAAATTGTTACTACAGAGGGTTTGGGAGAAACTATTTCTCAGGCTACGGCATCTGGGAATTTCCCCTTGCTGTTGGCTGCTACTTCTGTGATGTCGTTGTTGGTTGTATTGACTAACCGTTTGGTGTGGCGGCCACTTTACCGTTTGGCACAAGAAAAATATCAATTGTTAGTTTAAGTAAATCAATATAAAAAACACCATACCAAAAAAAACGGTTGCGAGAATACATCTTGGTTTGGTGGTAAAGCCTCCACTAAGAAACTGGGTTGCTAACCCCGCCGGTATAAATCGTATAACTGCAACCAGTGGCGTCAATACGCTCTAAACTGGATTCAGGAAGGCGCGCAGCACAGGTTTAGGAGGGTCATCAGTGACAGAAAAAAGTTATCAATCGTCTTCTCTACCCACCTACGCGCGAAAAGAACTGCGCGAATTAGTTCGATCGCAGTTAAGGGCCCTGTTGGAAGAAGGAGACTTTAAAGGAGCAAAAGCTATTTTGCACCCGGTGCAGGAAGCAGACATAGCTGAAGCTATCGAAGGCCTGCCAGAAACCATGCAAGTAATAGCTTTCCGCTTGCTTTCCAAAGACGAAGCCATCGCAGTTTACGAATATCTCGACTCCAGCGTTCAGCAGTCCCTCTGCGAAAAATTCAAACGCCAAGAAGTCATTGACATTGTAGACAAAATGTCCCCGGACGATCGAGCTAAACTGTTTGACGAACTGCCGGCAATATTAGTCCGTCGCCTGTTGGGTGAATTGAGCCCGACGGAACGAGAAGCAACGGCGCAACTCTTGGGTTACGAAGCCAGTACCGCCGGCCGGATCATGACCCCGGAATACATTTCTCTGAAAGAAAGCTTTACCGTCGCCCAAGCTTTAGACCGAATTCGCTCTTTGGCTAAAACTACCGAAACAATTTATTCTCTTTACGTCACCGACGCCGGACGCAGCTTGACAGGTATTTTATCTCTGCGGGATTTAGTCACTTCCCCCCTCGACAAAACTGTCGGGGAAATTATGACCCGCGAAGTAGTTTCTGTTCAAACAGGAACGGATCGAGAAGAAGTTGCTAGGCTGATCCAGCGTTACGATTTTTTAGCAGTGCCCGTTGTAGACCGCGAACAGCGTCTCGTCGGCATCATTACAGTTGACGACGCGATCGACATTTTAGAACAAGAAGCAGCCAAAGATATTTATACCTTGGGCGGCGTCCAGTCCGGCGGCGACAATTATTTTCAGACCGATTTAATCACTGTTGCCCGGAAAAGGGTCGTGTGGCTGTTTGTTCTGCTTTTAACTAATACTGTCACCGGCGCAATTATTAGAGCTCAAGAAGATATTTTGCACCAAGTAGTCGCCCTAGCAGCCTTTATTCCCCTGCTGACGGGAACTGGAGGCAATGTCGGAGCTCAGTCCTCAACTGTTGTCATTCGCGGTTTGAACACTGATGAAATTACAGCAATGGGCCCGTTTCAAGTAATTGTTCGCGAGGGGATGGCGGGAGCGCTGCTAGGAGCTATATTGGGGACTGTAGCGACGGGCTGGGCTTACACTCTGCAAGGGAATTTAGCAGTGGCAACCGCGGTGGGAGCGAGTTTGTTGGCGATCGCAATTTTAGCTTCTATTGCCGGTTCAGCTCTGCCGTTTCTATTTCGTTCTTTGGGTTTAGACCCCGCTTTAATGTCTGCTCCTTTTATTACCACCGCAGTTGATGTCCTCGGGGTCTTGATTTATTTCACTTTAGCTAGGGTAATTCTGCAGATTTAATATATTTAATTAGATTGACATAAATAAAAAACCCATAGTAATTTTAAATTCCGTGATGTACAGCCTCCCAATTTCCAATTCCCAATTCCCAATTCCCAATTAACTTATGTCATCATCCAATTCACCCACCAAAATCCAAAATCCCAAGTCGAGCAATTGGTTAGAAACTGCTGAAGTGGTTTTTATTGCTGCCTCTGCTGTGGGATTGGCTGCTAGTTTGGTTTGGGAACAGAGCATTTATGCTCAAGTGCCTGTAGTGATTTCGTTGGTGTTGAATTTTGTGAACCGGCAGAAGCTGCACAGGCAAGTTAAAGCAAGTACGGCGGCCACGTTCGATCGCGTAAATCAACAAGCAGCTACTACCGATCGCGCGATCGAGCAATTGCAACTTGCTGTAAATGCTTTAGACGAAACTCTTTCCCAAACATCTCGCGAAAATCTCAATGTTGGGCCTGGAGAAAACGTACACTCTCTAATTTCAGCAATTGAGAACCTGCGCCAGCGACTAATAATTTTAGAAAAAACTATTAAAATGATTCAAAGCGAGATCGAACTCACCAGCCGCCAATTCAAACAGCGGCCTGAGTTGCAGCAAGTCGAAACTTTGACAACAATAATTCTGGACTTGCAGCAGTTTATCAACGAACTGCCGCAGTGGGGCAGTTTGCAGCAGCGACAGCTAACAGAACTTCAGCAAAAAGTAGACAATGCTTTGGCTGAGCTATCTGAAGAAATTGCTGTGATTCCCAACCGGGTACAAGAAGCAGTGGGCGATCGCAATTCTCAACCACAGAGTTCTGCCGAGCGAAATAATGCCGCTCGACCTAAAACCTACGATGTTGAGAAAATTCGCCAGAAGTATCCCAGAGCTTATGTCAAGTGGAGTCGGGAAGAAGATGAGAAGTTGAAGAATGAATATGCTAGCGGTCAACAAATTGGTGAATTAGCTCATAAATTTCAGAGACAATCTGGGGCCATTCGTTCGCGATTGCAAAAATTAGGATTAATAGAATAATCGGAATGGTATAGACAAAAATGAGTAAATCTAAAATCTAAAATCTCAAATCGGCAATAACAAAGCGATCGCCCTTTTTTTTTCAAAAGAGCGATCGCTTTGTTTCTGTATTCAGTACCGGCTGCCAACAGCGGGCCACTAACATTACATCTCAAGGCTTTTTAGCCTGGGTCTACCTCATTTTAGAAATCTTGGGGTAACAAAGAACTTAAACGCTCCAACAAAGGATCGGAATCCCTAGGAGGAGCAACTTCAGCATCAGACACTACATTATCATCCGCCACAGACTCAGACTCAATCGGGCCAGGCTCTACTACTTTTGAAACTCGGGCAAAAGAAACTTGAGCAAACTTACTGTTAACAGTCCCCTGCAACTGATCCAACTGCGCGCTCAGTTGACTCAGGTGATGTTCCAGTCCCTCCAAACGGCTTAATTCCTCTGCCGAAACATTGTGCTCAAACTCAGCAAATTTTACCGCAAGTTCAGCAATACGCTGTTCCAACCGCTGAAAGTTCTGTGTAGAGCTAGCAGACTCAGATACAGACAAAAACTGCCACAAAGCTTGCTTGCAGAGATTGCTGAAAGTCTGATACTTCGTGAAAGCCAACTCTTTTTCAATAGCGGCCAGCAAAGTTTGATCTGCAGCATCTTCCGTAAACGCCACCGAGAAATTCGCCTTATTTTTTGCCCACAGTGCCATAGGGTTCAAGCCTTAATGCGTTACTTTATCGTGGCTAGCTGAGCCTCAGCATAAATAAACTGTCCCAAAGCATTAGCTTTCCGAGAAGGCTGAGCCAAGTGAGCCTTAAGATTGGCGTCTTTAAGCAAAGGTTGCAACACCTCCCAGAAAAACTCTCCGCCACCGCCTGTCAGAACCACATCCGTCACACGTTCCGGCAGCCACTGCACCAAACGTTCGGACAGTTCGTTAGCGAAAGCCTCCCGCAAGTCCTTAATAATTGGATCTAAATTAGTCGGCTTAGTCGCTCCTCTGGGGCGGTAGAAACGCTGGCCCTCGGGTTTATTCACCGCTTCCAGTAAAGACAGAGATTGAGGGTCAGCTCCCGGAATTTTTGAGGCAACTTGTTCGTAGAACTTGTTCATTGCGAAGGAATCGCTCTTAGAAGCCGCCCGGGCGAACCGGAAACGATCGACCATTAACAAATCCGTAGTTTGGTGTCCGATATCAACAACAGCCACCGACAGTTCGGGCAACTCCGGCGTAAACTCCTTGTTGTCTTGAGCCTCGCACCAAATCAGGCTGCCGAAGCCTTCGGGCATCACCCAAACGTGACTGATGTTAAGATCCACACGCTCGCCCCGGTACACCACAACGTGGGGAGAGCGCAGTTGGCTGATAATCTCTTCCTTTTCCTTCTCAAACTGATCCTGCGAATAAAACGGCAAACCCAGCACAACTGCTATTTCGCCCTTCATCTGGAAATATCCAGCACAGGAAAAAACCTTAACCAAAGCATCTACTACTTTCGACTGGTCGGCGCCGCCGAGATTAGCGCCAAAATCTGCCGCCAATTGACCGATCGCGTAACCCCTGCCCTGGTACTCCAGCCACATATCCAACAGAGGGTCTGTTGCTTTGGACTCAAAGCTGCCACCCCGCACCTTTTCCACGGGCATAGCAGCCACGTTGGCAGGGATGAAAACAACGCTACTAGGGTTGCGACTCACGCAAGCTTTAGTTGCCGTCCGACCCAAATCAGCACTAATAATCGATTTGTTAGAAGCGACTTTAGTCTGCTGGGTCAGCATAGCCGAATTAGGAACAAGCTGTCTAGTTGTCATTGAAATGTGTTACCTCACTGAGCCTCACCATTATCATGCCTTATCCCTTGACACTGCCACGCTTAAAGACAGTGGGTTTTGCGGCGATTCTTCTAACTCTACCTATATCGGTATCGAAATCAGCACCAAACATTATATTCGGGACGATCGCCCTTACCGTAACTAACCTAACTTTTTCTGGAGCGATCGTCCTCGAAGCTCTGTTGCCTGAGAGTGCATTGTTAAGTTAAATTTAGTTAAGATTCTGAGTGTAAACTTTTGTCGCACTTCTCCGACACCGCGATCTTACCCGATCTGTCCCCAATTCAAGGCATCCGCATTTATGAAAATTTCTTGGCGAACTATACTACTTTGGACTTTACCCGCCTTAGTCATCGGCTTTTTCTTGTGGCAGGGGGCCTTTGCGCCATCCCCGGCAGAAATGAGCAAGAACACCGCCAGCACCCGCCTGAGCTACGGTCGATTCTTAGATTACTTAAACGCCGGTCGAGTGACCAGCGTTGACCTTTACGACGGAGGTCGGACGGCTATTGTCCTAGCAGTCGATCCCGAACTGGACAATCACGAGCAGCGGTGGCGGGTAGACTTGCCCTCAAATGCCCCGGAACTGGTTTCTAGGCTCAGAGACTCCAAAATCAGCTTCGACACTCACCCACTACGCAACGACGGTGCTGTCTGGGGACTTTTAGGCAATCTAGTATTTCCCCTCTTGTTAGTAGGAGGGCTGTTTTTCCTCTTCCGCCGCGGTGGCAACGTTCCCGGCGGCCCGGGCCAAGCCATGAACTTTGGCAAGTCCAAAGCTCGCTTTCAAATGGAAGCTAAAACAGGCGTACTGTTCGACGACGTAGCAGGCGTTGAGGAAGCCAAAGAAGAACTTCAAGAAGTGGTGACATTCCTCAAAAAACCCGAACGCTTCACCGCAGTCGGCGCAAAAATTCCCAAAGGCGTGCTGCTAGTTGGCCCTCCCGGAACCGGTAAAACCCTGTTGGCAAAAGCCATCGCAGGCGAAGCCGGCGTGCCTTTCTTCAGCATCTCCGGTTCGGAATTTGTGGAAATGTTCGTCGGTGTCGGCGCTTCCCGCGTTCGGGACTTGTTCAAGAAAGCTAAAGAAAATGCTCCTTGCATCATCTTTATCGATGAAATCGATGCAGTCGGCCGCCAGCGCGGCGCAGGTATCGGCGGCGGTAACGACGAACGGGAACAAACCCTGAACCAGTTGCTGACCGAAATGGACGGTTTTGAGGGCAATACTGGCATTATCATCATTGCTGCCACCAACCGCCCCGACGTGCTCGACTCAGCGCTGCTGCGTCCGGGACGTTTTGACCGCCAAGTTACCGTAGATACGCCGGATATCAAAGGCCGCTTGGAAATTTTGGAAGTTCACGCGCGCAACAAGAAGCTGTCTGCAGAGATTTCTTTGGACGCCATCGCCCGCCGTACTCCTGGCTTTACCGGCGCTGATTTGGCTAACTTGCTCAACGAAGCTGCTATTTTAACCGCCCGCCGCCGCAAAGATGCGATTACGATGCTCGAAATTGACGATGCAGTCGATCGCGTGGTAGCAGGTATGGAAGGCACTCCTTTGGTGGACAGCAAGAGCAAGCGCTTGATTGCTTACCACGAAATCGGCCACGCGATCGTCGGTACAATCATTCAAGCCCACGATCCCGTTCAAAAAGTTACCTTAGTTCCTCGCGGACAGGCCCGCGGCTTGACTTGGTTCATGCCCAGCGAAGACCAAGGTTTGATTTCAAGATCGCAAATTTTAGCCCGGATTAGCGGTGCTTTGGGCGGCCGCGCAGCCGAAGAAGTAGTTTTCGGCGATGCCGAAGTAACCACCGGTGCCGGCAACGACTTGCAGCAAGTCAGCGGTATGGCGCGCCAAATGGTGACTCGCTACGGGATGTCTACCTTGGGCCCGATCGCCCTGGAAGCTCAGCAAAGCGAAATTTTCCTCGGCCGCGACTACACAGCGCGATCGGAATATTCCGAAGAAATAGCCTCTCGGATTGACGGACAAGTTCGAGCAATTGTCGATCACTGCTACGACGAGGCCCGCCGAATTATTCGCGAAAATCGCACCGTGATCGATCGCTTAGTCGATTTGTTGATCGAAAAAGAAACCATCGACGGCGAAGAGTTGCGCCTAATCGTCTCTGAGTACACTTTTGTTCCTGAAAAAGAACAATACGTTCCTCAGCTTTAAAAAGAAGAGTGAATATTGAGGGCGAATAGAATTCGCTGCTACACAAACAAAGTCCGCCTGCGCGGACTGAAGAAATTCAACCCGCGCCGGCGGGTTTTGTCTGTGTAGCATCGGTTTCAACCGCCGAGTCAAAAGAAACTTCTTCCTCCTGATATATGATTAAGAGTTCATCGATTTGTTTGATAGTAATTTCAACATTAATTTTTGGAATAAATTTGAGCGCCCGCGCCGAAAAATTAAGATGTTTTGTAGAGATTTGCATCGACCCCAGCAGCGTTGAATTAAGCAAATCCGATATTCCCGGTGCTCCCTCTTATCCAGTCAGAATTATTTTAGGAACTCAACAGTTTAGTAACCAGAAATTGTTGGCGCAAATGGAAGTTAACTGCCAGCAGCGACAGTTGAGAACTGTCAGAGTTAGCGCAGATGGCGAAAATTGGTCGAATTTCGATCCGAGATGGACTTTAGTCGATCGCAACTCATCTTTGTCTGGGCTGGTTGACTATACTTGTCAATTGGCGATCGCAGAACAAGAGAATAAATAAGTCCCCGAAAAAAAACATAGCACCTATATCTTCAACCCTGGGCTTGCGGGTGCAAGTCTGACAAGCAGCGATTGAAACCGCCGAGTGTTAATATTACAATCAATCTAAAATCTAAAATCTAAAATCGGATGAGTGTTAATATTACAATCAATCTAAAATCTAAAATCTAAAATCTAAAATCGGATGAGTGTTAATATTACAATCAATCTAAAATCTAAAATCTAAAATCTAAAATCGAATGATCGACCCCACCGAATACCGGCAAAGACGCGAACAGTTAATGGCAAAAATTGGCAGCGGTACGGCGATATTTCGCAGCGCCCCCGCAGCCGTCATGCACAACGATGTAGAATATGCCTACCGACAAGATAGCGATTTTTTCTACTTAACCGGTTTCAACGAAGCTGCGGCGGTAGCAGTGCTCGCGCCCCACCACGAAGAACACAAATTTGTTTTGTTTGTGCAGCCAAAAGACTTGGAAAAAGAAACTTGGCACGGTTATCGCGCCGGAGTAGAAGGGGCTAAGGAATTGTACGGCGCGGATGAAGCTTTCCCGATTAATGAACTTGCGGAAAAATTGCCGAAATATTTAGAAAAAGCCGATCGCATATACTATCACTTCGGGCGCGATCGTACTTTCGACCAAACAGTCCTCAATCACTGGCAGCGCTTGATGGCAACCTACCCGAAACGCGGCACAGGCCCCACAGCCATAGAAGATTCCAATATCATTTTACACCCAATGCGGCTGGTGAAAAGCAAAACAGAATTAGCATTAATGCGAAAAGCCGCTAATATCTCAGTTGCCGCCCACAACCGCGCCCGAGAATTCGCCAAACCGGGCAGGTACGAATATGAAATTCAAGCTGAAATAGAACATACTTTTGGTTTAAATGGCTGCACTCCGGCTTACCCTTCAATTGTTGCATCAGGTTACAATTCCTGCGTCCTCCACTACATCGAAAACAACCGCCAAATGCAGGAAAACGATTTGCTGCTAATCGATGCCGGTTGTGCTTGCGGGTACTACAACGCTGATATTACTCGCACCTTTCCTGTTAGCGGCAAATTTACAGCCGAACAACAGATAATCTATGACTTAGTTTTGCAAGCACAATTGCAGGCAATTAGTCAAGTATATCCCGGAAATCCTTACAGCAAAATTCACGAAACGGCGGTGCGCGTTTTGGTGGAAGGTTTAATGGATTTAAAACTTTTGGTGGGGGACATTGAAGAGATAATTAAAGAAGAGAAATACAAGCCATTTTATATGCACCGCACAGGTCATTGGCTGGGATTGGACGTGCACGATGTCGGCGTTTATCAGTACGGCGAAAATCCGCAAGTTTTGCAGGCAGGACAAGTGCTGACGGTGGAACCGGGGATTTATATTTCTCCTTCTATTAAACCCGTTGAAGGACAGCCGGAGGTTCCTGAAAAATGGCGCGGTATTGGCGTGAGAATTGAAGATGATGTTTTGGTGACAGTTGATTGTCATGAAGTCTTGACGGCGGGAGTTCCTAAATAATTGTTGACTGTTGACTGTTGACTGTTGACTGTTGACTGTTTGAACAATACCGATGCAACCGGAAACGATTTATGTAGGGTGCGTCGCTGTTCTATGGTTCAATGGAATTTGCTCGCCAGACGGGTGGCGACGCACCTTACTTACAACTTGATTGTGTGTACCGCATATAAATTGAATCTGCTGTAAGTTGGCAGTGCAGGCTTGAGCTTTGTTAGTATTAACTTGAAAAAGCTCAAGTCCGCAACTGCAAAACCTAGAGCAATTATGTGTATTGATCCTACCAAGATCGATCGACCTCTGGAAACCTGCGAAGCATTAGTAGCAGAGCAAAAAGCAACAATTCGGCAACTTGAAGAGGATTTGCAGCAGCAGAGAGAATTGTGCCAGAAATTAGCAGCACAACTCAAAGCAGTCGAGAATGCTGGATTTTCCGGTTCCGTAACTGAATTGGATATCACAGACGACAATCGCATTCAGTTAATCGCATCTCTGGAAAAAAGCCAGGAAATGTACCGAACTCTCATCAAACATTATCCCAATGGGTCGGTGTTTTTGTTCGATCGCGATTTGCGCTATACTCTGGTTGACGGCCAAGGTTTGGCAGCAGTTGGTTTGTCCAAAGAACAGTTGGAAGGCAAAACGTTGTGGGAAGTATCGCCACCTGAAGATTGGCAACTTTTTGAGACTAAATATCGCGCGGCTTTGGCAGGAAAAGAGAATACTTTTGAATATAAATACCGCGATCGCGTTTATTCAACAACAATTGCTCCAGTCAAAAACGACCGGGAAGAAATTTTTGCCGGCATGGTAGTTACTCAAGATATCACCGAAAAAAAACAGGTAGAAATAGCGCTGCAAGAAATCAAAGATCGGCTAAAAATTAAATATCAAAAGCGCACTGAAGACTTAAAAACAGCCAACACTCAATTGCGGGAAGAAATTATCTATCGCTGGCATGCCGAAGAAGCTCTGCGAGAAAGCCAGGAACAGCTAGAATTGTTTTTCTCTCAATCTTTAGATGGCTTTTTCTTTATGATGCTGGACGACCCCGTGCACTGGGACAATAGCGTTGACAAAGAAAAAGTTTTGGATTACGTATTTGCTAACGGGCGGGTAACGAAGGCAAACGATGCTTTGATAGCTCAATACGGAGGTACTAGGGAAGAGTTTATTGGCCGGACGCTTTACTCTTTCTTGTCGCACAACTTGACTGGTAGCAGAGAGATAATCAAGCAATTTTTTGATGCTGGCAGAATTCACATCGAAAATGAGCATCGCAAGTTTGACGGGGTTCCAGTTTGGGTGGAAGGCGACTATATTTGCATTTACGACTCCCACGGCAGAATCATCGGGTATTTTGGCGTGCAGCGCGATATTAGCGATCGCAAAAAAGCAGAAGCAACCCTCAGAGATAGCGAAGAACGCTTTCGGGCAACCGTCGAACAAGCGGCAGTCGGCATTACCCACCCTGACCAAACAGGCCGCTATTTGCGAGTCAATCAAAAATTTTGCGAGATAGTGGGATATACTGCGAGCGAACTGCTGTCGCGAACTTGGATGGACGTTACTTACCCAGAAGATATAGATGCAGATTTAGAACAAAACAAGAAATTATTTGCCGGGGAAATTGACAGTTTTAAAATGGAAAAACGCTTGCTGCACAAAGACGGCACTGTAGTTTGGGTAAATATTACAGTATCGCTCATCCAAGAACCGCTGAGCGGGGCAATTTACAATGTAGTAGTGACAGAAGATATTAGCGATCGCAAAAAAACAGAAGCAGCACTCAAAGAAAGCGAAGAAAGGTTCCGACAGCTAGCAGAAAACATTGAAAGCGTGTTTTGGATGGTAAACGTTCAACCCCAGGAAATTATTTATATCAGTCCGGCTTACGAAAAGATTTGGGGCAGAAGCTGCGCTGATTTGTATGCTTACGGGCGCTTTTTTACAGATTCCATCCATCCAGAAGATCGCGAGCGCGTTATTGCTAATTTAACTAGACAAATTGAGTCTGAAAACGAGATAGAATATCGAATTGTCAGGCCGGACGGCAAAATCCGCTGGATTCGCGATCGGGCTTTTCCGATTAAAAATCAATCTGGTAAAGTTTACCGTGTCGTGGGCATTGCAGTAGATATTACCGCACGCAAACAGGCAGAAAAAACCATCCGCGAAAGTGAAGAACGCTTCCGCCAGTTAGCAGAAAATATTCAAGATTCCGTCTGGCTAATGTCTGCGGAATTCACCGATTTATTGTATCTGAGTCCAGCTTACGAACAAATCTGGGGGCGCAGTCGCGAAGAATTGTATGCCGAGCCCTTAAAAATGATGGAGTGGGTGCATCCAGAAGATAAACTCCTGTTGGAAGAGGCAATGGGGCGTGTGTTGCAGGGCGAGTCCACCAGTAACGAATATCGGATTTTTCTGCCAGACGGCACAATTCGCTGGCTGTGCGATCGAGCTTTTCCCATTTACGACGAATCGGGCAAAATTTACCGCATCGCGGGTATTGCCGAAGATATCAGCGATCGCAAATTTACCGAGGCCCGCATCCAAGCAGCACTCCGCGAAAAAGAAGTATTGCTCAAAGAAATTCACCACCGAGTCAAAAATAATATGCAGGTAATTTCTAGCTTGCTGCAACTTCAAGCTCAATATATTGAAGATGAAGCGACGCTAGCTTTATTTGAAGAAAGCCAGACTCGCATCCATTCAATGGCTCTGATTCACGAGCAACTGTATCAATCCGAACATCTCGATCGCATCGACCTTCCCCTCTACGTCGAAAATTTGGTTGCTAATTTGTATCAATCTTTTGGTTGTGGCAACACTGCCATCCAATTCAATCTCAACCTCGATCCAATTTATTTAAACATAGAAACAGCAATTCCTTGCGGTTTAATTATTAACGAAGTAGTTTCTAATTCCTTAAAATATGCTTTTAGCCAAAGTTTAACAGGTGAAATTAACATAGAATTTACTGAATTTAATTCTCAGCAACTCCAATTAATTATTCAAGATAATGGTAGCGGATTCCCGGCGGGTTTCGACGTAGACAATGCTGAAACATTAGGATTGCGATTAGTCAGAATGTTGGCTTACCAATTAGAGGCGAGTATTGCCATTGACAGTCAGCGTGGAACCTGCTACACTCTGATTTTCCAAGAGTTAAATTATCGGCAGCGTATTTAACGAAAAATGAACCCTATACAAATTTTGGTTGTCGAAGACGAAGTTATTGTAGCCCAAGACATAGCAGGTCGATTAACAAAACTGGGATATGCAGTAACAGCTACAGTTTCGTCAGGAGAAGAAGCAATTCAAAAAGCTATAGAAAACCCGCCCGATTTAGTGTTGATGGATATCGTGCTGAAAGGTGACATGGACGGGGTAACAGCAGCCGAGAAAATCCGAACTAATAGGAATGTGCCGACAGTATTTTTAACAGCGTATGCCGACGATCAAACGCTGCAAAGAGCGAAACTTACAGACCCATTCGGTTATATTATCAAACCATTTCAACAAAATGATTTGCGGGTGGCGATCGAGATTGCCCTGCACAGACACGAAATCGAAACCAAGATGCGAGAATCTCTCAAAGCTGCAGAAGCGGTCAGAGAGTCGGTGGAAGAAAAATCGCACCGCCAAAACCAGTATATTTCAATGGCCGCTCACGAATTGCGGAATCCCCTCAACGCGATTTTAATTTCTGCGGAACTTCTCGATCGAACTCGCAGCAGTGACGAATCCCAAGTTAGAACCCTGCGGCTGGTGCACTCAGCTACCCAAAAGATGAACCAGCTAATCGACGATATGCTGTTCATGGGCAGGGCAGAAGCAGGTCAACTCAAATGCAATCCATTACCGATAAATTTAGTCGAATTTTGTCAAGACTTGCTGGCTCAATTGCAGTTAGGAAATGAAGCCAAGCACAAACTAACATTAATCCCTTCAGATGTGACCAGTGCAATATTAGATCGGCAATTGCTGCACGGCATTATTTCTAACTTAATCGTCAACGCCATCAAATATTCCCCAAACGGCGGGCAAGTCACCTTGGAATTGGAATACCGTCAAGCAGGCGAAGGAGAAAAAAAAGCTATTTTCTGCTTGTCTCCTCAGTGTTTGTTTCCCAATTCCAGATTTACAAATATTAACTTTCCCTTACTAATTCTGCGTATCCGAGACGAAGGTATCGGTATCCCAGAAACTGAAGTAGGGAAAATATTTGAAATGTTTTACCGCTGCAAGAATACTGGGAAGATTAAAGGTAATGGTTTGGGATTAACAATTGTTAAAAAAGCTGTGGAATTGCAAGGAGGGGCGATCGCCTGCGAAAGCAAAATGGGCGTGGGTACAACCTTCACAGTCGCCCTTCCTTACGTAGCACTTTCCTCTAAGACTCAACAAGAAACAACTTAAATGCCACTACAAACACTAATCAAAGTGTTGCAAAATCCACTCAACCGCAGTCGCTAAATTTGCTGTAATAAAATCCGGTTTAGTATGATGCTGATACTCACCGCTCAACACGCTTGTCCCGTAACCAGTCTGCACCAAAATGCCAGTACAGCCGGCATTGTGAGCCATATCAACATCAGTCGCTTTATCCCCGACCATAAAACTATTCGGCAAATCCAAATCGTATTCCCAAGCCGCCGCTACCAACATCCCTGTATTTGGTTTTCGCCAAGTCGAATACCGCGTAAATTCGGGGTTGGTTCCGCCTTCGGCTGCGCTTAAATAAGGACAGTAATAAAGAGCATCTAACCTCGCTCCTGCTTCATTTTCTAATAGCTGACACAGGCGTTTGTGCAAAGCTTCTACGTGGCTAATTGGATTATAATCCCTCGCTGGGCCCGATTGATTGGAAACCAAACAGCAAAATATTTCTTTGTCATTTAAGCGGCGTACAGCTTGGGCTATTCCGGGGATTAAATGCAAATCTTCTACTTTGTGGATGTAGCCCACTTCGATATTGAGAACGCCATCTCTGTCAAGAAATACTGCTCGTTTCATGGTTGTATTGTTTTTGATATAATATAAAACCGGTGGCATCGGAATTGATATTACCGACATTCAGGACACGGCAATGCCCAAGGCGTGTCAACTTAAGCTTTTCGTTCGCTAGTCCTCCCACCTACCCGCCAGCCCGCCAGGGAATGAATTCCCTGTCTAATAGCGAAAGTCCTCTAAAAGAGGACTGATATCATATCCGATCGATTAACCATAATATCCCGGTCGGGGCTGGTTTTTGAGATTGTCCTTTGTTGGCAGGTATTATTTGTGAACCCGCCCCTACAAAAATCACGATCTCTCGATCGGACATGATATGAATAATTCATTAATTAGTCCTCTTTTAGAGGACTTCAGCTTTGAGGCAGGGGTTTCAACCCCTGTCGGACTATCGGTGTAACGTTAAGTTGACACGCCTTGGACACTGCCGTGTCCTCATCATCATTCTAAAATAAATTGTTTTCCCAGCCATTCGCGGAAACTATCATGATACAAACTATAGCAAATTTCTCCTCCGATTTCCTGCTTATTTAAGAACTCGATCCAATTGTCTAACACTTTTTCAACATCGTATTCATCCCGATCGATTATATTGGATATCGCACTTACAGATAAACCTGTTGTGGATTGTACTAAAACATTCAGCACAGACAAGTCAACTTCGGATCAGCCATCACCTGTCATCCGCAGCCAGTGGTTGTGATAATACGCTGCTAAACCGGGAGGAAGTTCAGAGAGAAGTGAGGACTGTCCCAGATTAGCATCGGGGCGTGAATTCTCGCCGATCGCCCTTAACATCTGACTCAGATACATGAAATTGTTTTCGCTGACAGTTGCGAGTTGTTGGCCCAATTCCGGTTGAGTTAAATCTGGTGCGGTCGATCGGTATTGCTGAATGTAGTTCAGGGCATCCTCCCGATTTTGAGCGGGATAATCTCTTAAATCGAGAGTTTGAGAGGGCGTTTCAATTAACAAACCGGATTTCTCTCTCAAAAACGGCCGGCGGGCGACGATAAAATAAGTACGATCGCCCAAATATCTCGGCAGGTAAAACAGATTTGAGCTCGGAGGCTGACTCGTGCGGGCGATCGCGTCTACAGAATCAATGACTACGATCGACTTTTGGCGATGACGTGCCGTCTCGCAAGCTACGACCAATTTATCGCTAATTTGCTGAAGCAACAAAGACAGAAACCAACTCCCATCATCGGATTCGAGATGTTGAATTTGAGATTTGAGCCTGACAATTTCCGATGTTTCCCCATTGGCGGCAAGGTATTTGTCAATCAGTTGAGTGCAGACTGAAGCGAGAAAATCTTCAGCTCGATTTTTGCGATCGACTGCAGCGTTGTAATAGATACTGCGAGGATGGGCCCTGACATATTGAGCGAGGATGGAACTTTTGCCGCAGCCGGGAGTGCCGACTATTGTGAAATAACCGCGGCTGTGGGAGTTCAGAAAGTCGGAAATCGCAGAAAAAACAAATTTGCCCCCTGCAAAATTCTCGGTTTTTTCTCGCAGGAGTTGCTGAAATTCTTTTGGGTAAGAATCGGTAGAGAGAGGAGTTGGCAGAGGTGAGGAATTTGGCCTTGCTGAATCAAGGTATGAATGCCCCAGGAGTGGGAATATCGTGAAATTTCAAGTAATGTATTAGTAACTTAATAGAATGCTCGAGCATTTTTTCACACTTAGAATAACAAAGAGTCTTCCGATGTAGTCTGGTTAAATAATGTCTTAGTCTTGTATTTTCTCCTTCTAAGGATTGTCATATAAGTCTTACTGATGAGCTGAGCCTCATCAGGAATAAACATGGGATATACAGACCATCCATCAGTTACATAAAAGTAGCATTTCCATGCACTTACTTGGTTACATAATGGTTCAAATATCTTAGCACGCACGATCCCCTAATACCATCCTAAAATTCCTGGTTGAAAGTGGTCAACCGCCGTCGGCAACCAGATTTTGTCTGTTTTTTTTACATAAGTTTGTAATTCATCGAGCTCACCAACTTCTGGAATGACTTCAGGGTCATAAACCTCTGGTAACAGTTTTCCGACTTGTTTTACCCAATTTATTACGCCCGGTATGATGAACTCCCTTAACTCGTTCTCTAGCCCGTAAACCCATACCATTGACGTACATTTTTAGGCAATCACGTTTGATGCTCTCGTTATCACCTCGATGGGATTCATACTGATTAATGAATTGACGACCACATTGGACACAAATGTGATTCTGTTTTCCTTTCTTCTTGCCTTTTTTACGTATATGGGTTGATTTACATTCTGGGCATTGCATAAATTATTCCTCCTATTCATACTCTAACTCAGCAACGCCAAATACTTTTTAGCAGGCGGGTGCGTCCGGCAGTGGTGTTTGTTGTTGATTCGATAAAAAAACTCCTACTTTTGGCATAACTTGAGTCAGCATTTGTTGTCGCACAGCTTCTTCAATACCAGCCAGAGTTGTCAGTTTTTCTTTTGGGGTATCCTCGTACAGAATTTGGGCGATCGCTTGAATATGCTGATTTATGGTTTGTTCTTGCTCAGGTGTCATGGCTTTATTTCAAAAATAGATTAGTGTTATAATATCACACTATAAATTCGCTCACTTGCAAAGGTGAGATGCTCCCGATACTATCTCTTGGTAGTTTTCGCTCTCCTTGAGCATTACCACTGTACGCTTCGCAGCGCACTTACTCCTCCTTGTGGTGTGCCTTGTTCTGTTAGGTTTATTTTCCCTTGGAACAGGAATCCAGCTTTTAACCATTCTCTTATCAGTTCTCTGTGCGGGAAGTTACTGATACTGTCGAGAATGCCTTCATGGGCAATGTTGTCAAAGAAGCCTTTGATATCAGCTTCTAGAACCCAGTTGTCTCTGCCTTTTTGTAGTCTAATGAAAGATTTTTCGATGGCATCTTGACAACTTATACCAGGTATGAAGCCATAGGAATTGCCTTCAAACATGGCTTCACATTCAGGTAATAGTGCATTTTTGACTACTGTTTTCATGACTCTATATCTAATGGTTGGGATACCAAGAAGACGCTTTTTGCCGTTTGGTTTTGGAATCATTACCCGTCTTGTGGGACTAGGCTTTATTTCCTTCCATTTGCGTACAAATTCCATTCTCTGTGCTGGGGTGTTTATAACCTCCTTATCTATCCCAGCCGTCTTTTTACCCTCGTTAGTTTGAGTGATTTGTCGTACTGCTAACAGTCGGTTTGCGTAGCTTCTGAGCATTAACAAATCTGCCTTGATTAATCAGGGTATGAAAAAAATAAGTTTAAAATCCAGAAGCTTTGTTGGTACTGGTTTCTATGATTGGCATATTTAGTCTTTCATACCGTAAATCAGCAAAGCCGAAAAATCTTTGTAAGCTGCGCCTGCGGCTTTCAAATTGAATCGGATAAGGCATTAAAGCAGCTAGCAATTCCAGGCTTACTTGTTTATGGCAAGCAAGCAGATATACCAAAATCTTTAGAGTCAGATATTCGGTGGCTTTTAGTTGTTGTTGTAGGTGGAGAAGGTAAAATTAAGGAAACATATTTAACAGATGGGGCTTTTTTACAATCGCGACCCCATCTTTTTTTACAACAAAACGTCCCAAAGCTTTACAGGGAATGCTTTCTACGGGGTTGTCACTCCGTCAGCTTTAGTCCTCACTACCAACCTATTTTTTGACAAGCGTTCGAGCAAACATAAATATTAGTTGTCAATTTCCCACTCGCAATTTCCCACTCGCAATTCGCAATTCCCAATGCCCAATTACCAATGCCCAATTACCAATTAATACATTTGAGATTCAATTTCGTCAAAAGTAACAAAACGTTCACCGGGTAATAAAATCGGTTGCGAAGCAAAAATTACCTGACCTCGATCGCTTCCTTGACTGACAACTACACCCGCCGGACGCTGCATCTGCTCGGAATGCACTTTCAGATACATACCATAGGCCGATCGAGCAGCTCGGATTAAATCGGGAGCTAGCAAGCTGTGACTTTCGGAAGTTTCTCTCGTGGGTTCTGGGTTTGGTTGGTATGGGTTCACTGGAAACTTATCATAATGGTATTAAGTCGAGCTATTGGTGTTGCCTCTAGAGCGATCGAACTTACCTTATTTTTTAAGAATAGACTAGGTGGAAATTATTAATAGATTAACCTACAATCCTCCCTTAGCCGCGATCGAACTGCGGCTGCGATCGCTCCTTTCCGCTCAACTGTACGCTGCTGCGTGGGTAGATCCGTCCCCCGCAACGCTCATGGGGGTTTTCGATCACCTGCGAACTCTGCGCTACATCCTCCACGACTACGTGCCCAGACCCGTGTCCGAATCTCCGCCCAACCCGGGCGAGGTGCGCTACCAGTGGCAAACAGGCACCTTGCTGTTCACGGATTTGGCAGGGTTTACCTCGCTGTTGGAAGCGAATGCGGCCCAAGGGCGCAAGGGAGCTGAAAGCCTGCTGGGCGTTATTAACGACTATTTTGCCTCGATGATTGAAATTGTCAGCAAATCGGGCGGAGATTTGCTGGAGTTTACCGGAGATGCGATGCTGGTGCAGTTTCCGTCAGGAGTTTACCAAGAGGATACAGCGAGGGCGGTGCGGGCGGGTTTGCGGATGCAGCGGGCGATGGCTGAATTTGCCAATATTGAAACGGCGCGGGGTGTTTTGTCTTTGACGATGCGGGTGGGCATCCACTGCGGTCGCTATATTAGTGCTGACATCGGTACCCCGCTGCGGATGGCTCACGTACTGCTGGGGCATTCAGTCCAGCAAGCCAAGCAAGCTGAGGGTTGTGGGACTGTGGGGCGGGTGTGTGTGACTGAAACTGCCAGAGAGTCTGTGGGAGAGCAATTCCGTTTTGAACCCGGGAAACTGGGTTATTTTTTGGTGGCGGACGATTTCACGGACGATCGACTCGGAGAGTATGATATCACTTTGACTGGGCGGCGGATGCCGAGTTCGGTATTGCTCGATCGCAGCGTTGCGGGCTTGGTAAAAGAAATCGGGGAAGCTGTGAATCGGCTTGAACCCCTTGCTAGTTATATTCCCAAAACTATCCTGAGACTGCTGGTGGAAAATGCAGACAGGCGGAAAATACCGCCGGATTTTCCTGAACCGACGGTGATGTTTGTCAACTTGATAGGTTTACCGGAGTCTGTGGAGAAAGCTTCGCCGGAGGAAGAAGTCAATCTGGTAGTGAGTTATTCTCGGGTGTTTGCGTCGATCGATGCTGTAGTGTCAGCTAAAGGGGGCGTGTTGCAAAAAGTAACGGCGCACTTAGACGGTTCGGATATGCTGATTTATTTTGGCGTGCCCGACGCTCACACGGATGACGCCAGCCGCGCCGCTAGTGCGGCGATTGCGATCCGAGATATCATTGCAGGTTTGCCTCTGGTAATTATCGCGGGTGAAGAAGTAAAAGTAAGCTGTCAAATTGGGCTGTCCCTGGGGCCGGTGTTTGCTGCTGAGGTTGGAGAACCGCGAGGGCGCAGGGAGTTTAATATCCTCGGCGATACGGTGAATACGGCGGCTCGGTTGATGAGCAAGGCGGCGGAAAACCAAATTTTGATTGGTGAAAGGGTGTGTGAGTCGATCGAGCTAAACTTTATTTGCGAGGCTTTGGGATCTGTTGTTCTGAAGGGGAAATCTGCTCCAACTCCGATCTTTGCTTTGCAAGGTGCCAAAGGGGAGAAGGGAAAAGCGGGCGTTTAAATAACTCGGCTGGGCAATAGTTGTACAGGTTTTATGGTTCACCAAGGCAAGTACAGCACAACCGCTTTCCAGTCTGACTACTAAATGTTATTTTTATAATTTTTTACTATACATCACAATAAAAACCGCCACTTCGTCAGATCGGTTCCGGTTGCATCGGAATGATTTAACCGCAGAGAACGCAGAGAACGCAGAGGGAGACAAGAGAGAGATGAATAATTCCGGTGAAGGACGAAATTAATATCACTCGCATAGACTAAACTCCGATCGATACTTGACCGTTCCGCTGCAATCCTGCAAGGCTCCACTTTCTAACTCCAACACCATAAAAGCCTCATCGGGCACATCATATTCACATCCCAAATTCTTTCTACTAGCAGGAATGAACCCAAAACGCGGATAAAAATCTGGATGACCAAGCACAACCACTGCGTGAAATCCCGATCGCCCGCACTCTTTTAAACCCTGCTGGATCAGCAGCGTTCCTATACCTTGCCGCTGGTATTCGGGTAGAACTGCGACTGGTGCCAACCCCTGAATCGACAAATTGCTGGAACATTTTCCTGCGACGACAACCGGACTGAAGAAAATGTGTCCGACAACGCGATCGGATTGTACCGCAACGAAGGAAAATGTAGATGCAATTCCCCGCAATCGATCGACTAAGTTAGCCTCATTTTCTCGTCCGAATGCGGCAATATTGACGTTGCGAACAGCTTCTACATCTTCTGGTTTTTCAGTACGGATATCCATAGCTTAGATTAATTGTTTTGCAGCCGAGATTGCAGACGAATTACTACAGAAACTCTTGCTATCTTTCGAGCGCGATATTAATCAAATTATAGTGCACCTGAAGCTTTTTTCCTCTTTTTGAGCTATGTATTTTTGGCAACCAATTATACAACCACTTGCAGATGAATGCCCAATCGCCGCCAAAGTCGATCGCTTCCAATCTTCACGCCCGATGCGGAACCGCTTAACTGTCATTATTGCGGTACAAGCTGACCGGAAGACAATCGCTTAATACCCTCCATCGCTGTATTTTCTCCGGCTTGGTCACCGCCCTCACGAGCAATTTTTAAAGCTCCCTCGTAGGATTCGAGAGCTTGAGCATATTGACCGAGACTTTCATGAATTGCGCCCATATTGTTGAGCAAGCGTCCGATACTTGTCTTGTCGCCGATTGCTTCTAACATCGGTATTGCTTGCTGAAAATAGATCAGCGCTTGAGTATCTTTGCCGAGTTTGCGAGAGGTAAGTGCCATGTTGTTGAGGAGGCGGCCGACACCAGCCCGGTCTCCGATTTCCCGGCGAATTGCTAAAGCTTGGTGGTAAAATTCCATCGCTCTATTAAAGTCGCCGATGTTGTAGTAGACGCCGCCCATGTTATTGAGGGTACGGCCTAAATCGCGCCGATCGCCGGCGGCCGTGCGAATCGTCCGCGCTTGCTGGTAAAATTCGATCGCCTTGGCGTAATCTGCCTGTTCTGCGTACACGGCCGCGATGTTGTGGAGGGATTCTCCGATTTCAATTTTGTCGTCAGTAGTTTTGGCAAGTTCCAAAGCTTCTTGGTGCAGTTTCATCGCTTCGGAAAAATTGTCCCCAATCCGGTTAATGAAACCGATGAGATTGAGAGTGCGCGCGATACGACGCCCTCCGCTGATTTCTCGGTGAATGACTAAAGCTTGCTGCAGAACTTCCAAAGCTTTGGGCCTCAAACCCATTTCGCCATAAGCTTCCCCCATATTGTTGAGGGTTTCTCCGATTCCGGCTTTGTCGCCGAGTTGCTTGCGGATTGCCAAAACTTGCTCAAAAGTCTCGATTGCTTCTCGAAACAAACCCTCGCGGTGCTGTTTTACTCCTGTTTCAAAGAGTTCGTCTGCTTGCGTTTTGGGGTCAGTTGCCTGAGCGCCTGAAGCGAAGCTATCCCGTAGGGAATCGATCGCTTGGGCGCGCCTCGCGTTTATAATTGGGCCATAAGCCCGAGCGTCTGAAATTGCCAGCAGGCTGAGTGCGGGCGATAAGACAATACTTATAGCTGCGAGATAGCTGAAGTGATAAGAGCGGCAGTGCACCGATCGAGTCCTCCAATAGCTAAGTGATCACTATTAAGATAGAGCTTTTTGGGTTGTTCCTGCCGAATTTTTTCTCAATCCCTAGGTTCCGATACCAGTTTCAAAAAAGAAGGCAACTGTAGACCCGTGCTTCAAACCCATACATAATCAGTCGTTCCCAATTCTTCAATCCAAAATCTAAAATCTAAAATCTAAAATCGCATGACTGGGTTTTTGTCTTGCCAGACGGCCATAATCAGCGGCATATTGTTGAGAGCGGATATGAGAGCAAAGTTTTTGCTGGGTGGAAGCGATGCTTTTTCAGAGCTTTGCAAGATAATGTCCTGTTGGTCTAGCGTGATCCAAGCAGTTCCTGACAAAACTTGAATTTCTCGATGAGTTTGAGGCAATCTGTATACCTCGTTTTCCATCAGAATAATGCGATCCTCTTCGAGGGCTCCGCTAACGGGCGCTGCACATTCGGAAGATATTTGAAGCATAGCATCTCCTACTTGGTAATTGCTCATTGGTAACTGCTAATTGGTAATTGCTAATCGAGGACTGTATTTCACTTCATTTCCACGCAACCCACACACTACTATTGGCAATAACGCCGATCGATCCAAGCGCGCATTTCATCCTCCGTCGCCACGCAGGTAGAACGACCGGTCGCCCGATCGCAACCGTGCCACCAAGTGTTACCATAGCGATCGCACGTCTGCCAAATTCTCAGTTCGTCCTCACCAGAAATGAGGTAGAGCAAAAAATGCCAAATTTTATTTATAGCTGAAAAGAGAGATTGCCCTTGCTGTTTTTCGGATGGTTTAGCTCGATCGGCTATCCAAAAAAACATCGTTATTCGGGGGTTTATCCGACTTTTGTAAGTAGACATAGCCAACACCTTAAAGTGATAACTCCTACAAAAATTGCACCAATAAAATTACAAAAAATAGCTTTGAACTGCAATAATTGCATCGCAATTACAGCAGAATATCGTTGTCGTGCAAGTCCTGTAAAAGTTGATCTGTTACCTGATAAATTAACCTTAACTCTGGGGCAATTGACAATCAAAGCATTGCTTGCATAGGTTGTATGAATAAAATCGATATATCGAAACCCTTGTGACAATTTGGGTACTACTGGCACAAACGCTATGAAGGAAATCAATACGCGGCGGATGAAACTCTCTCAGATTCAAGCTTTGATAGCTGTAGCAGACTGTGAAAACTTTAGCGAGGCGGCTTTGCAATTGGAACTGTCCCAATCCGCCATCAGCCACGCCATCGCCTCTTTAGAAACAGAATTGGGAGTGCAATTGTTCCACCGGGGGCGACACGGTGCTCAACTGACGCCAGTGGGGCAAAGGGTAGTGAGTCACGGGCGTCAAATAGCCTGCGCCTTAGAAATGATGGTAAAAGAAGCGGATTTAGAAAAAGGTTTGCAGGGAGGCCAGGTACGGATAGTTACTTTTCGGAGTGTCGCAACTCATATCCTACCGGGTATTATTGCTAAATTTCGCAGTTGCTTTCCCAAAATTACGGTTAGCATTACCGAAGTTTATTATACCCAAGCTGTGGAAGAGGCTTTGCGATCGGGCAAAGCAGACATCGGTTTTGTCTCTCTTCCCATCTCCCATGAATTTGAAACAAGGGAAATTTTGCGGGATAAATATGTTGTATTGCTGCCGCCAACTGCAAAATTGTCAAGTGCTAAGATTACCTGGAAAGAATTAGCGGCTTATCCGTTGATTTTGCAGCCGGTCGAAAATTCTTGTTCTGTACCGCTGCGAAAATATTTGACAACTTCGGGGTTTCCCTTAAATATCGCTTACGAACTCAGCGAAGATTCAACGATTGTCAGTATGGTGATGCAAGGTTTGGGTACAGCAATTCTTCCCCGTTTGGCGGCGGAACCGATACCTACTTCGGTGAAAGTTTGCAGTTTGCCTGCGGATTTTGAAAGGGTAATTGGGGTGGCTGTTTTGAGGGATGGGTTGTTGATTCCGGCCGTGTTTGCGTTTTTGGATTTAGTTAAAAGTGCCGCAGAGGTTGATAGTGAGGGCGATTTTCCGATTAATCCTTCATGATAAACTTAAGTCAGTTGTTATTGGTTATTGGTTAGATTGGGATTTTGTTACCGCAGATATCAGCAGATGAACACAGATGAACGCGGATGGGATTGTATGTGCGTTTATCTGCTTTCATCTGCTGTTTAAAAAAATTCGCATCAGCAATAGTACGATCGCTGATTGCCTATTTCATGCGTTTGGCAACAAGACTAGAACTGTCGCCTTGGTGGAATTTGATTCGACCGTCTAGTGAATTTTTACCCTTTAATCTCAGCCAACCGCTACCAGATGCAGGCTCACATTCGTCATTGCCATCCCATGTAAACTCGAATCGCTCATCATCTCGATCTTTTACCACTTCGCCGTCAATTTGACCTGATACTAAACCGAATTGAAATTCTCCCGAACCTGTGGGTTCAATCTCGATATAGGCTTCAACTTCCATGTCTAAGTAATCACTATCCCACAGTTCCATCTCTGCGATCCGCCATTTACCGCTATATTGCATTCGTTTCATCCTCCACTTGTATTAATCGAACAAAACCAATATAGTCGAAACAGTTACGCTCAAGCAGTACGCAAACGCTCAATATCCCGGATCGGCGGTGCACCAAACATACGAGAATATTCGCGGCTGAACTGTGAGGGGCTTTCATAACCCACCTGATAGGCAGCATTTGCCGCATCGAAGTTTTCGGCAAGCATCAGGCGACGTGCTTCTAATAGTCTTAATTGCTTTTGATATTGAAGTGGACTCATCGATGTCACTTCCTTGAAATGGTGATGGAAAGATGAAGGAGACATATTGGCTTGTCCTGCGAGATACTCAACCCGCATCGGCTTTGTAAAATCAGTTTTGATGAGTTTTATCGCCGAAGCGATGCGCTGCATATTGCTGCCAGATGTCGCAATCTGGCGGACTGCTTCGCCTTGTTCGCCTATTAAAAGGCGGTAATAGATTTCGCGGATAATCATCGGTGCCAGGATAGGGATATCCTGCGGTGTATCCAAAAGTCTTGTCAATCTGAGAGCACAATCGAGCAACGGTGCATCGGCATTGCTGACGAACAATCCTCTAACAGAGTTTTCTGTCTTATTTGCACTTGGCTTGGTTTGGGCAGTAATAATGTCGCAGAGTTGGCGCGGATCTAGATTCAGCTTGAATCCTAAATACGGCTTGTCTGGGGTAGCCTCTACAACAAATCCGCTAATCGGCAAATCAACCGAAATGACAAGATATTGAGCCTGGCCATAACGATAGGTTTCCTCACCCAGCAAGGCTTCTTTTTTGCCCTGAATGACGATGCCGAGAACAGGTTGATAGACACCGTGCATTGCGGCGGGAACAGAAGATTCTCGCGTAAATTCCAGCTTATCTATCTCTGTTTTATGAAAGCCGTTCCCTTTGCCGTCGGTGTGCCGAGTTAGCAATGTCGCCAGTTCTTGACACCGATCGCCGATCGCATTTTGGTTGATTGCTTGGTTGACCTTTTCAATCGCCATGCTAGTTTTTGATTGATTTAACCATTCTCTTTTGCATTATAGAGCATCTTTATCGGTTCGGGAAATCTGGGTTTGGAGGATTAGGCAATAAAGTGCGAGGTCTGTGTATTTAGGATTCTTGCTCTTACTCATACTATGAAGGCAGGCGAATAAAACAGTAAAAGGATAAGGCAATGACCGAAGAGAAGACAAAAATCGCATTGGTAACAGGGGCGAGCAGAGGGCTTGGCAAAAATACCGCGTTGAGTCTGGCCAAGAAAGGGGTCGATGCGATCGTGACCGATCGCAACAGCGATGAAGAAGCCAAAAGTGTTGTATGTGCGATCGAAGCGATCGGGGCTAAAGCTGTTGCACTGCAATATGTTTCTTTAATTAAAATCAGCCTCGCTTGAAGGAAAATGTTAGCAAATCTATCAGCGAGGCAAAATCATGAACAAGCAATTTTTAACTTTCACCGTAGCGGGATTAATATTTATGGTTTCACCTACCCGATCGCCAGAAACAGTTCTACAACCTTCTGAAACAATGACACGCCAAGATCGGGGCGAAAAAGTTCTGAATAGTTTGTCAGGTGGAAAAGGTTTGCCGCCGCATTTTGTTCAGCTTCAAAAAGATTTCCCAGAACTTGCCGACATGACGCTCAAATATTCCCTAGGCGATATCTGGGCTCGTGAGGTGCTAGATAATAAAACCCGCCAGCTTATATCACTTGCAGGGTTTGCGGCACAAGGCACAATGCCGCAATTCAAAGTTCACGCTCAATATGCCTTGAATTACGGTGCTACCCCGGAAGAGCTGATGGAAGTTATTTATATCACCACAGTGACTTCCGGTTTCCCCCGCGCCTTGATTGCGGCAGGAACTCTCAAAGAGTTGTTTCAGGAAAATAACATCAAATTCCCAGTAACATCACAAAAATAGGAGATATCAATGTCAAACTTAAATGGAAAGGTCATTATCATCACTGGAGCGAGTAGCGGAATTGGTGAAGCCACTGCTAAATTGCTTGCTAAAAACGGCGCGCGAGTGGTTTTAGGCGCACGTCGCACCGATCGCCTAGAAGCGATCGCCAAGGACATTGGCACCGAGGGTGGAACAGTCGAATACCAGGCTCTAGATGTGACGCAACGCAGTCAAATCGAGGATCTCGTTCAATTTGCCCAAAGTAAGTTCGATCGCGTAGATGTCCTGATTAACAATGCTGGCATCATGCCCCTATCCGCACTCGAACAACTGAAAGTTGAAGAATGGGATCGCATGATTGATGTCAATATCAAAGGTGTTTTGTACGGCATCGCGGCGGCACTTCCGGTCATGAAAGCACAAAAATCTGGTCAGATTATTAATCTTTCCTCGATCGGCGGACACGCGGTTTCTCCTACTGCTGCTGTTTACTGTGCTACTAAATTCGCCGTTAGAGCCATCTCAGAAGGCTTGAGACAAGAAGTTGGGGGCGACATTCGGGTGACGGTGATTTCTCCTGGAGTAACGGAGTCTGAGTTAGCCGAGAGCATCACTGATGAAACTGCAAGATCGGGAATGCAAGAATTTCGCAAAATAGCTATTCCTGCTGCTGCGATCGCGCGATCGATTCTATTTGCGATCGAACAACCTGACGATGTTGATGTTAGCGAAATTATCGTCAGACCAACAGCAAGCCCTTACTAACGAAACAGGAAACTTCTCTCTTGAAAATACGGTATGATGAAGCTCGTAATTTGGCGGCCGCTAATGCCCAATTCCCTAGTTAGATTTCGCCATATCTCTCACCCAGTTGCGGAAATTAACCTCCGCTTCTACTTCATCTAGCTGCGCTGCTGCCAAGAATTCGTAGAGCTTTTCCTTGGGAACGATCGGAAAAGTGGGGCTGACCGATACTTCCAAATACTCATCGTTCTCTAGCTTATAAATTCGCCATTCTCTACCATTGTACCGCCAAAACTCGGGTACTCCCATACTGGCATAGAGAGCTGGCTTATCAATATCGGTATGGGTGATATCTACTTCTACGACTAAATCGGGTGGCGGATCTGTGGCTAAATCTACTGTACGACCGGCGACGAGGGGCTGATTTTGGATATAATAGGCATTATCTGGTTCTGCGCCGCGATTTAAGTCCGATCGATCCAGGGTTGTCGAACCCATCGTTTTAATCTTCAAACCTAGTTCTACCACCAAAATCCAAATCAGTTTTTCGATTAAGCGTGCTGAAAATTCGTGTTCTTCTAAAGGCATGGTAATTTCTAAAGTCCCTCGATCGAATATCAATGTAGCCGCTCGGTTATCGCCTAAAATCTGTAGCAGTTGTTGATAACCCTGCCAAGTAATATTTCTCAACAATACTCGCTTTTCGCCTATGAGTAACGGAGGTGCGATCGGTGCAACAGAAATCATATGTTTACTTCCAGATATGATATTTCTAAGATAACATAAGGAACAGGCAAGATGCCTGTTCCACAACTAACAAATTTTTATTGAACGGGCAAGATGCCTGTGCCACAAATAAATTATTATTGAACAGGCAAGATGCCTGTGCCACAACTAACAAATTATGATTGTGGAACAGGCCGAAGAGCCCGTTATTAAAAATACTCAACAAATTCTATTTACTCTGCTCTGTTCTC
Organism: Oscillatoria nigro-viridis PCC 7112; assembly: GCF_000317475.1. Classification (NCBI taxonomy): domain Bacteria; kingdom Bacillati; phylum Cyanobacteriota; class Cyanophyceae; order Oscillatoriales; family Oscillatoriaceae; genus Phormidium; species Phormidium nigroviride. Next base: position 5,696,702 of record NC_019729.1, on the reverse strand, counting down.
TGCCGCAAAATAAATTCCGCTAGTGCTAAATCAACGGGTGTTGTGACTTTCAAATTCGTCTCTTCTCCCTCCACAATTTGCACTGGTAAACCGCATTTTTCAAACAAAGCCGCATCGTCGGTAACTTCCCAACCTTTCTGTCGCCCTTCTTCGTGACACTGCTTTAACAATTTCACTTCAAATCCTTGGGGAGTCTGGGCTGCCCACAAATTGCTTCTTTCAGGGGTGTCTCGCACGATCCGACGCTCATCTACGACCTTAATCGTATCCTTGACCGGGACGGCGACAATCAAGCCCGGACAGGTCAAGAGGGCCTCTGCCGATCGATCGAACAATTCAGCAGTTGCCAAACACCTCGCGCCGTCGTGAATCAACACTCGATCGGCATTGGGCGGCAAAGCCTGCAAACCGTTGTAAACTGACTCTTGCCTGGTGGCGCCTCCTTGAATCAGTTCCACAGGCTTAACCAAAGATAAATCGCTCAGAATTGCTTTAAAATCAGGAAAATCGTCTGGCTGGCCCATGATGCCAATCCAGCTAATGTGCTGCGAAGCTTCAGCCGCAGCCAAAGTCCAACTCAGCAATGGTTTAGAGAGCAAAGTCAGCAGCAGTTTGTTCCGCTGACTCCCCATCCGTCGCCCCGAACCCGCTGCAGGAATTAATAAGTGCATTTACTAACCGTTTTTAACCCAACTAGATATATATAATAAGAGCGTCCTGTACTTTTGAGTCAGTTGTTTAGCTGTCAGCCAGTAGCTTTTAAGGTCTAGAAATACTATAAGCTGATAGTTGAGAGCCGATCTCTGAGAGCTACCTCGATCAATAATAGCCCGATCGTTTATGATGCGAATACTAGCACTTGTCCCTGGCGGCATTGGCGACCAAATTTTATTTTTCCCCACCCTCGATGACCTCAAGCAGTCTTATCCAGAGGCGCAAATTGATGTCATGGTGGAACCGAGGGCAAAGGGCGCTTACCGAGTCTGCAAATCCGTCAAAGAAGTCTTGACGTACAATTTCAAAGACCGCAACGCTATGGCAGATTGGGGCAATTTACTAGGCGTAATTCGCGATCGCGAATACGAAGCAGTGATTTCCCTCGGCCAGCGGTGGACTGTAGGGCTGCTGCTGTGGCTGACCGGCATTCCGCAGAGAGTAGGCTATTCGGGAACCAACGGCGCTCGATTTCTCACTGCTGCTGTACCGCTGAAAACTGAACAGTACGCCGCTTCAATGTACCACGATTTGCTGCAAGGATTTAACATTAAAAATCCTTGTCCGCCACTGGCAATTAATGTACCAAAACAGGACATTCAGTGGGCGGAAGCCGAACAGCAGCGGTTGGGCGTAAAAGAAAGCGGCTACATTCTAATTCACGGCGGTTCCAGTCAATTAGCTGTGTCTAAAGGTATTGACAAAATTTACCCTACAGACAACTGGAAACAAATCATCGAAGACTGTCAGCAGCGGCAGCCGAATTTGCCCGTTGTTGTTGTGAAAGGCCCCGAAGATGCAGACTTCGTAACAAAGTTAGTCGAGTTATGTCCGAATGTAAAAGTTATCTCGCCGGATGATGTCGGCAAGTTGGCGGCCACTATTGCTGCTGCTAATTTGATGATATGTACTGACAGTGCGCCGATGCACTTAGCTGTGGCGGTTCAAACTTATACAATAGCTTTGTTTGGCCCGACTGAACCGGCGAAATTGTTGCCAAAAAGCGATCGATTTTTGGGCATTAAATCTCCTACTGGCAAAATGGCAGACATCTCTCCTCAAGAGGTTTTGAAGAAAGTTTGGGGCGGCTAAAAACTAGGATATCTAAGTCAGGACACGGCACTGCCGTGTCCCTAGAATTTAGCTGCGTTCCAGCCCCGGGGGAGGAGGAAAGAAGTTGGGAAGCTAAAACTGGATGTTAGTCTTCCAAATCATCCATCATCTGCAGCAATTCCTTCTTCTTTTGCTGGGCAAACTCAATGCTGCCCAAACTTGTCAACAATCCGCCCGAAGCAGTGAGAGTAGCCTCTGAGATTTTCTCACAAAATAGAAGTGCGATCGCTCCGAAAGTAACCATTGCCGATGCAGCGGTGACAAAAAGGGCAAGATTGTAGCTTTGGCGAACTTGCCACAATGATTCTCGCAGCATTTCTTGCTTAATTTCGCTATAATCTTCATCAGGTTGCGAGTTGCCGAATAAGTTAAAATTCATAACAGTTTCCTTTCCTAAATACTGATAAGTTTTTGTTTCTACAATTACTCTACCGAAGCAAACAGCCAGAGTCTAGGGGAGATAGGGCGAGTTTTAATTTGCGATCTGCCCTAATTTTTGGGGCAGATAGGGCAAGAGATTACAAACTATCTGTCCTATACAGACAGAAATATTTAAATATAGAATGTGAGTGCGATCGGAGTTACGGATGAATAATCCTGCAATCTCGCTCCCGCTAGCCCCAATGCTGTTTCATTCCCCCGAAACTAGCCAGGTAATTCATTCCCTGGCTAATAGCAAAAGTTGGTTAAAACCGACTAAAATACTAATTTTTAGTCCTCTTTGAGAGGACTTTCGCTATGAGACAGGGAATTCATTCCCTGTCGGACTGTCGGATTATAGAATTATCGAATTAACTGAAAAACTAACAACGATACCTAAAAAATACTATGCGCTAATTCGATCAAGTTCAATCGAGTGCAACTGGAAAAATTAAGCTCATAGCATCATACCAAGAAGCTGGATTGACGATAAAAAAACTCGCGGACAAAACTAATGTTTCCGAGGACACAATTAAGCGCTTACTCGGTACAAAAGACTGTCCTAATGGCGTAGAAAGATGGCAAGTTACCAACATAGCTAAAGCATTAGGAATAGAAGCCACAGATATTGTTGATCCAAAAGATTGGAATGCCGAAAATATGCTGCCGCCCGAGTTTGAATCACTCATATAGCTATCCTAAATGACTTGTGAACACTACCCATACATATAAATTTTCGGAAAGCCAAATACTTGACGATTAAGAAAAAACATAAATAATCTCTTGACGATTGCAAAAGATTTACAGCGATCTGCGAATTTTCTCAGGAGATTTTTTCCTGGTAGCCAAATATCTTCGAGTGGATTTTGTTCAGGGGCATTCGGAGCTTAGGAGATACAATTTATTTTCCATTCCTCGGGGCTTTTTCCTTTATTTACTAAGTCTAAATAATCCCTTAACTCTTGTGATTTATGATAACTTGCTCCCTCCCAAATAATTGTCAGTCTTGAGTTGGGGCGTTGTTTTATTAAAATTTTCAAAAACCTAATTGTATTTGATGAATCTCCTTTCTTATATGGTCGGACTAAAAATTCTTTATTTCCATAATCTCATGCCCCATAATAGGTTTGTCTCTGTTTCTGATTTGTCATCTCTACTTCTATTCTCCTATCGCTTTTTCCCCAGATATACCCGCATAAATCTTCCCACAATAAGTGACACTAATCCAACATAAACACGCATAACTTATCTTTTTCTAGATCTGACTTCCATGTTTCTAGGTACTGATTAATTTCTTTTTTTTTCACTTACGAATTTAGGATCGCCTTGGGGATTTTTCTTCTGGGACTTTTTCCAGCTAATTTTGGCTGATTATCATAAAGAATAGTAACTTTGTTGAGACTGATAAATTACGTCATATTTTGACTCTATATGGATAGCTAATTCTGCCAAATCCCATATTTACTTCTGACTTAACCAGAGGATAATTTCTTCTTTGTCTGATTGGCTTAAATAGCTAGGCTTCCCTTGGTCAGCTATTTTTAGCCCGTTCACTCCCCAGGTTGAAAAAAATTTATGCCACTTACTAATAAATCCTAAAGAGACATTTAACAGTTTTCTAATTTGACGATAGGATATTCCTGAAAAACTCCATTTAACCGCTAATGCTCCTTTGACTTCTCTAGCATCTGGATTTCCTTGAATAAAATGTTCTAGTTCTTGCTTTTTGGGTTCGAGTACCTGGCTATCCATTCTGAGAATATTTTGTTAGTTATGTCTTTTATATTTTACCAGATGGGTGTTCACATCTAATTTAGGAGCGCTATAAGAAAGCGGATATGCTTACCTACCAGCAACTTAGAGCTTGGGCAAATTCTCGTCATCCGAACAAAACTCCGGGATGGGTAGCTAAGAAATACTGGCCAACCATAGAAAACGATAATTGGAGTTTTGCCTCTAGGAAAAAAGGAAAAGTAATGCGCCTCAAAAAGCACTCTGAAACACCCATCGGCAGACACATAAAAGTGCAAGGGAATCGCAGCCCTTATGACGGAGATTTTCTATACTGGAGTACGAGAATGGGCAAGCACCCTGAAATCTCAACTACAGTGACAACACTCCTCCATCGACATTGCCACGATGTTAAAACAGCCAAGGACGATCGAGCTGGCGGTATGCGTAACCAGCACCAAAGCACAGAGGAGCCGTGTGCGGAGAAATCCGCAAGCACGGTTCTGAAGACGAGTCGCTCCGGTGACGGGGCGGCTTCGTTTAACAAGCTTACGCTGTAATCTTTGATTCAGCATAGGAGGATGTCACCGTCCGAGTTTATTGGGAATCCCTTCGCAGCCGCCGGGAATAGTCTCTCTCGACTTCGAGCCGCACCAAGCGCAGCAGTAATAGCGCTGCTCCTCCGATAGCCGCTTGACACCGGTGAAATCAACACGTTCAACCACAGCGCCGGTATGTTCGCCCGTTTGATAGTTGGGAAATTCGGTACGGCTGCGGGGGGATGCAGTTTCTGCCGAGCCGTAGAATAAAGCGGCGCCTCTCATGTCGGCGCGAGCGAGATTGGCGTCGTACAAGACAGCGCGGGAGAGGTTGGCTTTCACTAAATCGCACTTGCTGAGATTGGCGCGGACGAGGTTGGCTTCGCTCAAATCCGTCCACCGCAAATCAGTGCCAGCCAGGTCAGCACCCGCTAACATGACATTGAGATCGATAACGCGGATACCGTGCTCTCTATCTTCAGCGTAGCCGCCGTCGCCGTCAAGGATGGCGCGGCCTAAAAGCCGATCGCGCTTCAGAGGAGTAACCAATCTCGACTGCGACAAAAACCGCAGAATTTTAGCTTTACCTTCAGCATCTACACTGCTCATAATTGCAGCGGTGCGCCCTTCTGCGATCGCCCTTTCCTGCGGCCAGTCTTCCAAAAACCCTTGTTCGTCAAGGGCTAAGTCCGAAACCCCTTGAAAATAAGCATCGATCGTTTGCTGCTGCGTAATTCGATTTTGCTGAATCGTCAAATCTTTCGAGATCACGTACTGCCGCCAAGCCACGTAAACGCCCAAAATTGCGATCAAAATTTGGCCCAAAGCGCCGATCAGCTCGCCTAGAGCGCCGATGGCGTCCCAGTTGATTTGGATGTTGCGGCTTCCCGGTTCAGTATTAGTACCGCTGAGCATCAGCAAGCCAACAATCCCAGCTAAAAGCCCAAAGCAGGCGACAATCAGCGTGCGCCAAGTAGGCGGAATTACCTGCGCCCAGATTTTGCCCCAACTCGGCCACATCAGCCGCAGCGATATGCCGATCGCACCGACAGCGCCAATTAAACCCAGCCAAATGTTGTCATTTGCCAGCCCAAAAATCATCGCTGCGATCGACCCCAGCGTCAGCACCGACCCCGACTTCTCAGCAGTCGTTTGTTCCGGCTGCCGCGGCAATAAAACCTTGCGACTTGGAGGTGGCGGCACCGGTTTTTCGGGTTCAGCAGTAGCGACGATTTTCCCTGATTCTGGTGGCACAGTCGGGTTCGCACCGTTCAGACTTTCTACAGTCACGTTAGACTCAGGGCGATTGGGTTGAGAAGAGTTTGGTTCTGGTGTCATGCGTTGAGGCAAATTCTAACTGTGGCTGGTCAATAAAACGATTTTAACTAACCAAGCAGGATTCTAGATAATATTACAATATAAATCTCCACTAATTACACTCAAAGAGGTAACATACTATGGCCCTGGTACTCCCCAATCTGCAAGAAAAACAAATGGGTCAAGTAATCACTACAATCACCCTCACGAATTTTATCGATCTAGTTATGGCTGAACGGGGTTTCATTCCTGCTGAGGAAGTTCGCTCTGTTTACCTCGATAACGTTGTTGTCGATACCGGAGCTACTCTGCTTTCCTTGCCAGCTCCCATTATTAGCCAACTAGGTTTAAGACAAGTAGGAGAAAGAGATGTAGAAACATCGGCTGGCATCAAAAAAGGTCGAATTTTTGCAGGCGCTCAAATTATTGTAGAGGGGAGAGAAGGCAGATTTGATTGTTTAGAATTGCCCGAAGGCGTTGCGGCTGTTTTGCTGGGCGTGATTCCAATGGAAGAACTAGGCTTAGAACCCGATTTGAAAAATAGACGGTTGCGAGTATTGCCGATGAACAATCAGCAAACATATCTGATGGGTTAGTCGATCGGCGTTTACCCTAGCACAAACATCTCGCCTGTGATTCTTATCATGTCCAGTTAATTACTAGCTTAAACAAAATATTTGATTTGTTCGACGGGACATAATATCATTAGCTGTTAATACTTTTATAACCAAAAAAATGTTGGTATCTGTAATTGTTTTGCCCTACATCTAGCGAGCCAAATAAGCCTTGCGAAAATACACGCCAACCGTCGCAAATATCAAAACAATTATCCCCAAAACTAACTCCACACTAAACCTTTGAGCATTGCCCAAAGCCACGAGAATTTGCTGTCGCACCACAAATGCCAACAGCCAACAAGCCTCAGCTTTCAGCCAAACCAAAAGGCTTCGCGCCAACAGATATTGCTGGCGCGCATTTTCCTCAGTAATCCGTACCGGATAATTAAAAGTATGCGGATAACGAGATACCGCAGTTAAAACTGCAAAAGTAATTGCAGCGGTCGCTGGCACGATCCAAATCGTCAGCTTGTCGCCCCAAGTATCAGGCTGCCCCCCCAAGCCGAAATGAATCGGAATTCGATCGGGCAAAACCCCCCAAAACTGTACGATGAGCAAAACAGCCAGCAAAACCGCGATCGCAGCTAAAAGTTCTACCGTCACTAAAACAGGCGAAAGCCCCAGAGAAATAACCGGCCGTTGGTTTGGTGCGTTTCCAGTCATGGCTACTTAAAATTAGATGTATATTGAAAATACATAGTATTGGTTCCAATTTCATCCCCCAACAGCTTTCGTTGGGGTTTCCAAACATCCCGCGAGGTCTTATGACGGCTCAGGTCTTGATTGAAAAGAAAAAGTTAGAAAAACCGCCCCTAACAATACACACATTAGGCGATCGCGTCCTGCGGCAGCCAGCCAAGCGCGTCAAAAGCGTCGATGCAGAAATTCGGCAGCTAGTCCGAGAAATGCTGCAAACCATGTACAGTGCCGACGGTATCGGTTTGGCCGCCCCCCAAGTCGGAGTCCACAAACAAGTAATCGTCCTCGACTGCGACCCGGAAAACCCCGCCACACCCCCAATCGTTTTGATCAATCCCACCATCAAAAGTAGCAGCAGCGATATCTGCATCTTGCAAGAAGGGTGTTTGAGCATTCCGGGAGTTTATTTAGAAGTCAAACGCCCAGAAGTCATTGAAGTATCCTACCGCGACGAATACGGCCGCCCACAAACCCTGATAGCAAAAGAGTTACTGTCGAGGGCAATTCAGCACGAAATGGATCACCTCAACGGAGTGCTGTTTGTAGACAGAGTAGAAAACAAGCTGGCACTGAATGAAGCATTAATCAAGCATAAATTTTCGCCAAAGGCAGTAAAATCAGTATGATGGCAGGAACTCCGAAAAGTGGTTTACTCTTAGCTCTTTCGTGCATCACTGCGATCGCAGCAGTCGGCTCCATCTTTGAGCTGTCCTCGGGAGAAGCTCAACTTGGCAATTTAGTCACGGGCATCATTCTCGCCCTCAGCGTACCGCTAACTGGCATATTTTTCTATGCAGCCGTTCAGGATGCCAGGGCAAATCTATAAGCAGAGTTATTAGTCATTAGTCATTAGTCAGCAGTTATTAGTAATTAGTAATTACTAATTAGTCAGCAGCTAACAACCAATAACTGTGGAATAAAGACTGCTCAAAAATAACATCAGCTAACAGCTCGCGAGCTCATGACCAATGACTAATGACTAATGACTAATGACTCATAACTCATGACTAATGAAATCGGATTTCTGCGACAAGTGCCAGCCAAAGACGCTGTGGGAACCCCAGCATCCAAATACCAACTTTCTGAAGATGGGGAATTGGTCATCGGACGCGATCGCAATTGTCAAATAGCTTTAGAGTCGATCGGTCACGGCATGGTTTCCCGTCGCCACGCCACGATCCGTCCCCTAACTCAGGGTACTTTGACGAGATGGGAAATTTGCGACCTCAACAGCGCTAACGGAACTTATATCAACGGAAAAAAGCTCTTTGGCTGCCAAACTTTAGAAACAGGCGATCGCATCAGTCTCGGCCTTGACGGCCCTGAATTTGTATTTGAATCTCCCGTAACCCCTTACCAAAATAAACCCGGATTAAGAGCACCAGAAACGGGCAATTTTGCTGGTAGCGAAAAAGACGCTCTCACTTTAACTCAATTATTCCCGATCGCCTCCACTGGCAAACAATTAAGCCAAAAAGCTTACTTATATCCAGGTATCGCCACAGTTATTGTTGTCGTGTCGATGTTTGTCGCGGTTGGAAATTCCGCAGCATTCAACCTGCTGCTGTCAGCTTACCTCGCCGGTGCGGCTTACTACTTTATCTATCAACTCTGTGGCAAACACAAGCCTTGGTGGATGTTGCTTGGTTCGGCTTTAGCTACAGTCCTGATTGTGATCAGCCCCTTATTAATTGGATTTATATTAGTATTTAGAGAAATTTTGCCCGGCCGCCTGCCAACCGAAGGCGAAACAATCAGTTTTTTGCCTTTTTTGACCAGAATGTTTTTCGGGGCGGGTCTAATGGAAGAATTGCTGAAAGCCCTGCCCGTTTTGGGAGCGATGTTGCTGGGAAATTGGCTGAAAAATCCGTGGCGCGATCGAATCGGCGTTTGGGAACCTTTAGACGGAATTCTCTTAGGAAGTGCCTCGGCAGTCGGCTTTACACTGTTAGAAACTCTGGGACAGTACGTTCCCAATATCATCCAAAATGTCACCCTGCAAGCAGGGCCGGACGCCGGACAATTAGTAGGATTGCAGTTGCTAATTCCCCGCATTTTGGGTTCGGCCGCCGGACACATGGCTTACAGCGGCTATTTGGGATATTTTATCGGTTTGAGCGCCCTCAAACCCAGGAAGCGCTGGCAAATTTTGGGCGTAGGTTATTTCAGCGCTTCCGCACTTCACGCTTTGTGGAATGCGTCAGGAGCAGCCAGCGTACTTTTGCTGGCATTGGTGGGAGTTTTGTCCTATGCGTTTTTGGTAGCCGCGATTTTGAAAGCCAGAGCTCTGTCTCCGAATCGAAAGCAAAATTTTGCAACTCGAATATTTTCTGAAAAGTGACTGCTGAGTGCTTAATTGTTAAGGTGCGATCGCACTTCAAACTGCCATTTTTTTCTTGTGTTTTAACCAGGTTAAACCTGCCAATGCTAAAGCTGTGCCCCCAGCGGCGAGAGGTTCGGGAACTGGTTCGGGTTCGGTATTCACTAGGGTGTAATAAACATCAGAGTACCCCCACCCTCTAGAGTATGGAATATAGGTATCGACGATGAGCAATCCATCGTCTATATATGATTGATAGTTCATCTGTCTGTACGCAGTCCGCGAAAATCTCCTTGCTCAAAAGAAGCTGTAGCCCCTGCCAAATTGTAATATTTTTCCCATCCTTCCAATCTTCCCTCGGAAACGGCAATTTCTTCATATCCTATTCCTGTAAGCGAGGAGTTATTCAACTTAAAAAAACCGCTACGTGAACTATTTTCCACTTGGAAATTGTAGGTTAGTACAGCGGCTTGTGCTTGGTCAACTCCTACGAATGACACCGCTGCATAACTTAAAATTGTGCTAAGCTGTTCTACATTTAAATTGTCTGTTAAAAAAAATCCCCGTCTTGTGGGGTGGGCCTATGAGCCCGCGGAGAATATACAATTTAAATGCGCGACAGCTTAGCGATCGCACTTCCTAATCTGGGCCTTTGTTTTTGACTCATTGTTTTTTATTAAGCTTTACGTAAGTCTAATTTATGTGAGTTAGCGATCGCCCGTAATTATCCGCATTCTTAAAGTAAATTTTTTTGAATTCCAAGATTGCCGAATGTAAACAACCGAAGTAATACTGATGTGTCACCTGTTTTATTTGTATAATTTATGACTTTTACTATTACTTTTGAACGCAAACCAGAAAAATGTTCGATCGCAATCGCCAAATATTCCGACGGGTTTGTGTTGTGGCGATGCTGCAGACGATCGTCCCGATGTATACGCACACTTAATAAATTGTGTCAATACGCAATTTCCAGGCATTTTACCCCTGTATTCTGCCCTTGTGTATGATTCGCTACTGCTTAGTTGCCTGATGCGATAATCGCAACTGAACTTAGAAATTCTTCACAAATAGTTTGACTGTGGTACTATCTGGATGGCTGTGAGTAGCTGAGGGAAGCCAAGGGGCTTGATTCCTGTGGTGGTGGAGGAGAATCCAGGAGTGCTAGATAGGATGTCATTGGGATACGCAAACGTTTTCGCCCAGCGAAGTCAACCCGAACCCCTCCGCATTGGGGTGATTGGGGTTGGCAATATGGGCCAGCACCACACGCGAGTTCTGAGCTTGCTAAAAGATATCGAACTCGTGGGTGTTGCAGACATAAATGTAGAGCGGGGAATAGATGTAGCAAGCAAATACCGGGTTCGCTTCTTTGAAGACTACCGAGATTTGCTCGCCCACGTAGATGCAGTTTGCGTCGCCGTTCCAACTCGCCTGCACCACCCTGTGGGGATGTCTTGTCTCCAAGCGGGTGTTCACGTTTTAATTGAAAAGCCGATCGCGGCTAGCATTGCCGAAGCCGAATCTTTGGTCAACGCGGCTGCTGAGGCCCACCGGATTTTACAAGTGGGTCACATCGAGCGCTTCAATCCAGCTTTTCAGGAACTCGGCAAAGTGCTGAAAACTGAAGAGTTACTGGCATTGGAAGCTCACCGGATGAGTCCCTATTCCCAGCGGGCTAACGACGTATCGGTAGTTTTGGATTTAATGATCCACGACATCGACTTGCTTTTGGAATTGGCAGATTCCCAAGTGGTGAAGCTGACGGCCAGCGGCAGCAGGGCCTCAGATTCCGGTTATTTAGACTACGTGACAGCGACGTTGAACTTTGCTAACGGCATTGTCGCCACCCTGACTGCCAGTAAGGTGACGCACCGCAAACTCCGTTCAATCGTGGCTCACTGCAAGAATTCTCTGACAGAGGCAGATTTTCTCAACAACGAAATCTTGATTCACCGGCAAACAACCGCCAATTACGTGACGGATTACGGTCAGGTGCTTTACCGTCAAGATGGGTTGATCGAGAAAGTTTACACCAGCAATATTGAACCGCTCCACGCAGAATTGGAGCATTTTATTAATTGCGTGCGGGGTGGAAATCAGCCTTCTGTGGGAGGAGAACAAGCTCTCAAAGCTCTGCGGCTTGCGAGTTCGATCGAGCAAATGGCTCTCGACGGTCAAGCTTGGTATCCGAAAGAGCTAGAGTCTACATTGCAAGTTAGCTAAATCGAGACAAATCCTGTCGTTTCCGGGTGCTTTTACAGTTTGGGTTTGTTGTTCGTTGAAGAGGGTAACTGTTCCCATGCAACCGGATTCGATGTCAGTCGATTTGAGATTGGACAATTCGGCGTGAGAAGTTCGGCGAGCGCGTGCGTCGAGTTGCGCGAGCGTCGAACGATTTTAGACTTTAGATTGACAATCAAGCATCCAGGATACAAGCCCCCGGATTCATCCGTCCAGAAATAAAAAACCTGTATCCGATAAAGAGCCGAACGTATTTATCTCGCGCAAGTCAAGGCTTTAATCTAAAATCTCAAATCTCAAATCTCAAATCGATTGACTCTGCAGATGAATCTGGGGGCTTGAACTAAGGTTTCAACTTTTTTGCTCTCGACAACAGGAGTTGTAGGCAAGTATCCGTCTTTAGGTGAAGTCACGATTTATGCCAAAAAAGAGCGACTATTTGACGACTGATGGTTTTGCTAACTAGCTGATTTCCTTGAGGACTGAGGTGAATGCTGTCTCGATACAAAGTTGGAAATTCGGTCGCACAATTGAAAATGGGAAGAAAATCTATGTAAGTAATTTTCTCTGTTTCTACGAGTTCGGCGAGACGCGCTCTAGCATTGACTTCCCAGTCGCGAGGGCCCGGGCCGCCGAGTTCGCCCCGCTTGGGCGTGACGGCTAGCAAAAACTCGACGTTGGCGGATACAGCTATTTTCTGGATTTGGCGAATAGCCTCTAAGTTGCAGCCTACTACATCGCCGCTTGTGGCTCCGGGTGCTGCCAATTGGCGAGTCGGCACTGCAGGTAGCAGGTAGCGGCTCAATAACTCTAGCGTAGCCGATCGGGGTTTGCGATCCGGGTAAGATCGATCGCGCCCCACAACCAGATCGCAAGGAGCCGATGCAAACAAATCGTCCGTATTGAGCAGCAAAACCACAGCCTTTGCCCCAAAAACACCGAACCGCTTGGCGTAAGCAAGTTGATTCCTCGGCCCCCAAGAATTGGCTGAGGCGTTGAGAACTTCAAAATTTGAATAGTTGACTTGTGAACGTAATTGTGCATCGCTCGCCAGATTCTGTACTAGCAGTCTCAAATTCCGAGCCATAATTTCCGAGATCGTATCTGTCTGATGAGTCCACCAACCGCCGTTGGCGACAGAATCTCCCAACAGCAAGACGCGCAGAGTTTCTGGAGAGGCGATCGGGGCGATCGGTCCGCTACGCATCGAATACTCGTTAATCTCAATCCGGTTGCCCAAGCGGCGCACTTTCTGGTTGGGCGCCAACAAATAGCCGCACTCGGCATCGGCAATATAAATCAAGGGATTACCAAAACCCAGCAGCACCCGCAGCAGCACTTCGATTGCCGCCCCCAATCCTGCGGTGACAGCCAAAATTATGAGAACAACTTTCACGACTTAACCTCGTTGACGGTACTCCCCGGCAGACCAGCGCGGGGATTCTTAAAGGCTGCTTGAGGGTGGGCCGGGGCCACACCCTCAAGCTTTCTTCTTCTTGCTTCCGCGACTCTTAACTAGACCGTTGCCAGTCCCCGTCAGACCGTCTCCACAAGCATTTTCTTTAATGTCCAAGAAGCGTCCCTCCTCAGACAATCCTTGAAAAGCGGATAACTTGAGCTGCTGCTACGTCTCTATGCGTCGTGTAACCACACTCAGGGCATTGGTGGAGTCTTTCTTTAAGCTGCTTTTTACCTGTGTGCGTATCGCATTGAGGGCATACCTGCGAGGTGTAATCTTTATTCACCTTGCCAAAATATACGCCTCGTTTCCAGCAAACCCATTGCAGTATTGACACGAATTGGGCAAACCCAGTATCTAGCGTATGCTTGCAAAACATCCCTTTAGCCCAAACCCTGAAATCGATATCTTCGACGAATACCATTCCGGCCTGGTCACAAATATGATTAGCTTGCTTAAAATGCCAATCTTTGCGGGTGTCGGCAATATGCTGATGATGTCTAGCTATCTTTCTGTTTAGCTTGTGGCGGTTGTTTGACCCTTTTTTCTTGTTCTTTAACCGACGTTGCAGCAATTTCAGCTTGCGATGTTTGGTCTTCAAAAACTTGGGACGTTTAACTACTTCACCATCAGATGTTGCCAAGAATTGATCCAAACCAAGATCGAGCCCTATTGGATTTCCCGATGCTACAGGGTCGGGCACGTTAACATCACACCTCAGTGACATCACGACAAAATACCCTGAAGCCCTGCGAACTATCCGAGCTTGCTTGATTACAAATCCGTCTGGTATCTCCCTAGACTTAATGAACTCCACTTGACCCAGTTGGGGAAGCTGAATCGAATTCCCTTGGATGCAATTTTTAAGCATTTGGGGGAATACAAACGACCTCATCCGATACTGGTTTTTAAACCTTGGGAAACCCATTCCTTTGCGCTGCACATCCACAAAAGCTGTCTCCAGTCGTCTTAAGATTTGTTGGAGTACTTGAGCGTTCACAGTTTTTAGCTCTGGGATTTGCTCTTTTGCTTCTGTCAATGATTTGCTTTGCTGGAAATAATTTGGGTAAGCTGCATCAAGCGGAATGATGTATTCCTTAGAAATCGAGCAAGCATTGACCGCACATTTACGAGAGTCGATCCAGTCCTTGCGTTCCCGCAAGGCGTAGTTCCAAACCTTGCGACAAACCGTTAGAAGGCGCTCAATTTCTTGAGCTTGCTCTGCGGTTGGCTTCAATTTGTACTCGTAACTAAGGTTTAACACTGCTCGTTTTCCCTGACTCTACAAAATAAAGTAGCATTTTGTAGAGTCAACGACAAGCAAAGCAATCGAAGGTAACTTGCAGGCTAAAGCCTGCCTCTAGCTTTCATCCCCGGTCTAAAGACACGGGGTTCTCAGCATATTTGCTATAGAATTCTAGAATATACCGTGACTCATCCGCCGTCAGCAGTCAGTGAACTTGGTGGTTTCAGGAAAATCCGTGGACTTAAAACAAATATTCAAAACGCCGAATCCCATAATCGGTGTCGTACATTTACAGCCTTTGCCAACTTCTCCCCGCTGGGGCGGAAACCTCAAAGCTATTATCGGAAGAGCCGAGCAAGAGGCTACAGCGCTGGCTTCTGGTGGCGCAAACGGTATCATAGTTGAGAACTTTTTCGACGCTCCTTTTGCCAAAGACAGCGTAGATCCGGCTGTGGTAAGTGCCATGACTCTGGTAGTTGAGAGGCTGACAAATCTCGTGACGCTGCCGATCGGCGTTAACGTGCTGCGAAACGACGCCCACAGCGCGATCGCCATCGCCTCCTGCACAGGAGCTCAATTCATCCGCGTCAACGTCCTCAACGGCATCATGGCTACAGACCAAGGCTTAATTGAAGGCCAAGCTCACCAGCTACTGCGCTACCGCCGGGAATTGGGCAGCGATGTCAAAATATTAGCAGACGTGTTAGTCAAGCACGGGCGACCCCTAGGCAGCCCCAACTTGACCACAGCCGTCCAAGAGACGATCGGGCGAGCTTTAGCCGACGCCGTAATCCTTTCCGGCTGGACAACTGGTAGCCCTCCCAATCTCCAAGACTTAGAACTCGCGAGTGCAGCAGCGGCGGGAATTCCAGTTTTCATCGGTAGTGGCGCGTCGTGGGAAAACATTTCCACCCTCATGCAGGCCGCTGACGGCGTAATCGTATCGAGTTCCCTGAAACGAAACGGCCGCATCGAGCAGCCTATAGATCCGATCCGCGTCAGTCAGTTTGTAGAAGCCGCCCGCCGCAGCTTGTCACAGCAAGAGCGCGAACAGGAAAATAGAGATGCTAATGGCTCAAGAGGGCCCACACCGGAACCGGGCAAAGTCACAAGTAAAACGTAAAATGGGAAGGGGTAATGGGTAATCGGTAACGGGTAATCGGTAACGGGTAATCGGTAATCGCTGAAAACGAAGAGCTAACCGTGAAAAAATAACCAATTATCTATCACCAATTCCCAATCACCAATTCCCAATTTCCTTGATTCACGACACGGAAGTCACAGATACACGGATAGCTATTTCTTTTCTCTGACTTCTGACGTTTTCCCTCAACATCCATCCGTTCAATCCCTTAAAACCCTGACATTGCTAGTTGCCCAAATTCCTTCTTCTTTCAACGTCCCAATTATTAATTACCCAATCAAAAAATGATTCGCCGACGTTCAACCCCTTGGATTCATCGCTGGTCTAGGACTGTGATGGCAGCGATCGCAGCCATAGGCGTCGTAGAAACGGCCTATCTCACGATCGCTAAATTCACGACTGGCTCGGTCATTTGTCCCACCAGCGGCTGCGACAAAGTTCTAAACAGTCCCTACGCTACAGTCTTTGGCACAGTGCCTTTAAGCTTGTTAGGTTTTTTAGCTTACTTGACTATAGCAATCCTAGCCTTGGCTCCCAAAGCTGTAAATCCCGACACCAAGAAAGGATTGCACTCTCAACTAGAAAACAAAACTTGGCAAGCCCTATTTATCATCACGGCTGCGATGGTAATTTTCAGCAGCTATTTGATGTATTTGATGGCTTTTGAAATTCAGGACTTGTGCATTTACTGCGTCACTTCTGCCTTATTTTCGCTGTCGCTGTTTGTGCTGGTGCTAGTCGGGCGCGAGTGGGAAGATATCGGACAGTTGGTGTTTACAGGCATTTTGGTGGCAATGGTGAGTTCGATCGGCGCCTTGGGACTTTATAACAGCGTCAACTCACCTCCTCCTACTGTCTCTACCGCAGGTATTGCACCCCCTGCCGTCACTACAACCTCCGGCCCGGCCGAAATTGCTTTGGCCCGCCATCTCCGACAAATCGGCGCTAAAGAGTACGGCGCTTACTGGTGTCCCCACTGCCACGACCAAAAAATGCTGTTCGGCAAAGAAGCAGCCAAAATAATTGATTATTTTGAATGCGATCCCAGGGGGCAAAATTCCCGCGCTGAAATTTGCCAAGCTGCTGCTGCGAATGTTAAAGGTTTCCCGACTTGGGAGATTAACGGTCAGTTTTATTCGGGGACGCAATCTTTGGGTAAACTCGCTGATGTATCCGGTTACACGGGCCCCCGCAACTTTCAAAACTGACAGGAAAGTTGCAGATGTTAGATGACAGATTTTAGATTGAGGTGCAGGAAATATCCTGGTTTTTAACTTAGTTTATCGTGGGTTCGTGCTGCGAAATCAATCTAAAATCTTACATCTATAATCAATTAAAAAATAGTAAAAATTAGTGAGAACGAAAAATTTTAAAACAAGTTGTGGGTTTCTAGTATTTAAATCGGCGAATAACTACTAAAACTTTTACATAAAAATGCCAGAAACCGGGTTTCTGCTTCCAGAATGATTGTTGAAATGACATATTTTGGTTGCGCGAAACCCGGTTTCTGCTGTTGCAGCCCGATCGCACCGAAAAACCAAAAAATTGGATAATCTAAAATCTCCAATCTCAAATCTACTCGCCCGCACCGAAAAACCAAAAAATTGGATAATCTAAAATCTCAAATCTCAAATCTCAAATCTCAAATCGACTGAGCCGATCGCCTCGAAGATGTAAAACCTATACCTAGTAGTAGTTGAGATGCTCACAGGGCGGTGCCCAAATCCCCAAAATATGCTAAAAAATATCAAAAAATGGGTCGATCGAGAACGCCGAGTATTGATTACTGCGAGTGCCGTGGCTAGTACGGTAATTGTAATGCGCTGGTTCGGATTTTTTCAGGTGTGGGAATGGGCTGCTTTCGACCACTTTGTGCGCTGGCGGTCGCCCGAACCAATTGACTCGCGCATCGTCATTGTAGAAATTAAGGAAGCTGACTTGCAAAAATACGGCTACCCAATTTCGGATGCTGTCTTGGCCCAGTTGCTGCAAAAATTGCACGCGGGCAAGCCGCGGGCGATCGGCCTCGACGTTTACCGAGATTTGCCAACTCAACCGGGTAACGCCGAATTGCTCAAAACTTTTAAAACTATTCCCAACTTAATCGGGATTGAGTTGATGCCAGACGAAACCCGCTTCGGAGTTCGCCCGCCTCCGGTACTTGACAAGCTCGATCGAATCGGTTTTAACAACGTTGTCACCGACGCTGACTCAAAAGTGCGGCGAACTTTGCTCTACGCTTGGCCCGGAGACGGCAAAACTCATCAAAGTTTCGCACTCAGACTGGCTTTGCTTTACCTCAAAAGCGAAGGAATTTCCCCTCAACCAGCAAGAATCAATCCTAAATACTTGCAGTTAGGCAAGGGGGTTTTTCGACCTTTTCAACCGAATGACGGTGCTTACGTTCGCTCGGACAGCCGCGGCTATCAAATTTTGACCAACCTGCGCGGCCCGCGAGGCAGTTTTCGCACTGCATCGATGGGCGATGTGCTCTCTGGCAAAGTACCTGCTGATTTTGTACGGTCGCGCGTTGTCTTGATCGGCTCAAATGCCCCCAGCCTCAGAGACTTTTACCAAAATGCTTACAGTTCAGGTTGGTTTGCTCCTCCCCAGCAAATACCGGGAGTCGAGCTTCAGGCTCATTTCTTGAGCCAAATTTTGAGTGCAGCCATCGACGGGCGCGGGGGTATCAATGTCTGGCCAGAGGCTGCGGAGTTGCTGTGGATTTTACTGTGGTCTTGGGCGGGAGCAAATGTGAGTTGGAATTTGCGATCGCTCGGTCGATCGGCTTACTGTTTATTAAGTATCTCTCTAGGTCTGAGTGCCAGTTTATACTTAGCATTTTTAGCAGGTTGGTGGCTACCGTTAATTCCTCCAATCCTCAGTCTTGTGGGTTCTGGTGTCGCAGTTGTGGGTTATCTGGCTCACTTGCAAGAAGAATTAAAACGATCTAAAGAATTTTTACAATCGCTAATCGATACAATTCCCGACCCCATTTTTGTCAAAGATCGAAATCACCGCTGCGTAGTTTTGAATCAGGCATATTGTCGGTTTATTGGCTATCCTTTAGAAATTTTAACTTGCCGAACCGATTACGATTTATTTCCCCAAGCCGAAGCCGAGATATTTTGGCAGCAAAACGAATTAGTATTTCAAACTCACCAGCCCCGAGAAAATGAAGAATATTTTACTGACGCTAACGGAATTACGCATCTGATTGCCACTAAAAGATCCCTGCATAAAGATGCTGCCGGCAACCTATTTTTAGTCGGAGCAATCAGAGATATTACCGAGCGCCAACTTCGGGCAAATGCCCTAGAACAAAAAAATGCTGAGCTCAGCCACCAAGCTTATCACGATGCTCTGACCGGTTTGCCGAACCGCCAAATGTTCTACGAATGCTTGCATTCCTCTCTAGAAAGAGCCTCCAGCAATCAGAAATTGGTAGCTTTACTGTTTTTAGATTTAGATGGATTTAAGTCAATCAACGA
The DNA here is from genome assembly GCF_000317475.1 of Oscillatoria nigro-viridis PCC 7112. NCBI lineage: Bacteria > Bacillati > Cyanobacteriota > Cyanophyceae > Oscillatoriales > Oscillatoriaceae > Phormidium > Phormidium nigroviride. Next base: position 5,677,648 of record NC_019729.1, on the reverse strand, counting down.
CACTCTCGGACACAATGTGGGCGATTTACTCTTAAAAACAGTTGCCAGTCGGCTCAAAAAATGCTTGCGCGGCAGCGATACTATCTCGCGGTTGGGTGGCGACGAGTTCACAGTCATTTTGCCCGCAATTCCAGGTCGCGAGGAAGCTGCGAAAGTAGCTAAAAAAATTTGCGACGCCATCATGCAGCCTTTTATTTTAGAAGAACATACAGTTTCTGTAACTACAAGTATTGGCATTAGTTTATATCCCATTGACGGTCAAGAGCCAGAGATTTTAGTTAAGAATGCTGATGTTGCGATGTATCGTGCTAAGGAACGCGGGAAAAATCAATAT